>NZ_JADBQQ010000019.1:0-72478 GCF_014895985.1 Enterobacter cloacae complex sp. P2B
GTATTCTAGATGCATTAGATAAGACACTGGCATTCTTTGTTAAGAAAATGTTAATCAATAAATTTTCTTTACTCCCCTATACCAATCTTTTATTTATGGCATTCCATTACTTTTATTCCTACCAAGGTAAGAAATCAGAAGAATTATTATCTAACTGGCTATTTTTCATTTCCATTTACGAGCTAGGAAGAGCCAGTCCATCGAAAATAGAAGAAATTATTGTTCTCTTCAAAGAAGGCATGCTTCCAAAAAGTTTAAATAATAATGCATTTCTTCTCAAGGCGATAAAGAATTCTTCGCCGCCAGACTTGCCTATAAAATATTCTGCAGGCTCTGCTTCCGGGAAAACAATAGCTATTATATTAAATAATCATATCGGTTCAATTTTACAAAAGAACAAGCTTAGTGTGGATCTTGGGGAATATTCCATTTTCCCACCCCAAACTATTTTCCGTTCTAATCTGAGTAATTTCTTAGGGAGCAAGAATTTCTTTACTAGCGTTGCAAATGAAAATGATAAAGTTGTAAAAATAATTGAGAATGAAGTTCCTACTCTAAGTCTTTCAATTAATGATATGACTAAAGACGAAATAGTTGAAACTCGTAGGGTAGCAATTGATAATATATATCATATTTTTGCTACTGAAGTAACTTTATATTTAAAGGATAAATATTTGTAAGATCTCCTCAAACAGATTCTTGACATAGTTAACTTGTTACCACGGAGCCGCAAGACCTTGACTAGGCGGTCCTGTAACGTGAGGTGAGCCCGTTCGACACAGCTCTTGGCTGAACTTGTATTTGCACAGATTCGTGCCAGGCACTGCCAAATAGAGTCTGGTCATCACTACCGGTGGCCAGCTTGGTGTTGATTCTGAAGAAGCTGGCCTTGTCGCTGTAGAATACCAGAGGCTTACCGTAACGTTCCTGATAACCGCGAGTACGTCAAAATAGTTGAGTGGACTCATAACTGACAACCATAAGTTGCATTTGCCGGCTCGTCACATTCTCATCGTAATCGAGCAATGTGCAGGCCGGGCCACGATCCTCGAACCAGTGATGCTTGCTGGCATCAGCTCTCCAGAACAGGCGCTTCGCGGGTACAGGTCATGGCCGTAACTTGCATCCTTTGAAAGCAGCGATCACTGTGGCGAGACTGTAGCGCGGTCATGGCATTTTGTCAGAGACGGACATATCAATTTAGCTACTACATCACCAATGCGCATAACAAAGAATATGTTAAATAGCTGTACAATTAGTGAATAGATGCACTTCAAAACATCAAGTTATCTCCCTTGCGTCAGCCCAAAGCAGCATTGTGTAACTGCACTGCTTGTTGCAGTGAGGCGTGTCGCTGAAGGCATCAAGTAGCGATATTTGGCGAAGAAAAGCGCTTTTCACCGAGGGCCTGGGCTGACGGTCTAGCAGATCACCAACAGAGCTGGGGATATTTTGAACAGGAGAATGTAAACTGGAAGGATAAAGCAACGGGCCCCCCACGGGGGCGGGTTGTGAAAATATTATCTGTTGTCTTCGACCTTATTGCACGTAAAATGACCAGACACATTTTGGGAAGGAGTCTTTAATGGATATTGCGCTGCTCAACAGGGGCTGGAACAGAACATGGTCAGATACCATGGTGAATCTTGAAGCCCGGAAACTCGTCGATACAGCAAACCGCCTGTCAGCATTCTATTTGCAAGATGGTCTTACACGCATCAAGTTTGTCGAAGAGATAAAACAGGTTGTAGATAAAGAATTTGAAACAGCACGACGAGCTAAAACCGATGAAGAATGCATTGCATGCATCAAAAATCTACGTGCCGAAACAGATAATCTACAAGAACAAGAACACCTGTTAAGAACCAGAGCCGCACAGCTTTACGCGAAAGTCGAATTTGTTAAGGAAAATAATAAAATCGTCGGTTATGTTATATCCGCTGTAAATGTGGTGCTATCAGGCGTGGTTCTCTTTGGTGGCTTTATGATGTTATCCACTATGGGGCCGATTGGTATGCTGGCTGGGGCAGTCCTGATTGCCGATGGAATGAACGGATTAACCAAAGAAGTGCTCAACTTTAATCAGCCAGCAGGACATAAACCCTCACAAGGTATCATTGCTGACTCCGCGATGCATACGGCCCAGTTTATGGGATTTAATCCTAACACGGGCCTGGCTCTCTATAATGGTGTTACTCTTGGTGCCAGTGTGTACAGCATTGTGGGATTCGCTCGAAAAACTGGAGCCTGGAGATTATTCCGCTGGCTTCCACACGATTACTATCGCAAAGTCAGCACAATGAGCACTCCTAAACTAACAATGAAGATTGTCGGTTATGGTGTTAAAGCAAAAGTGATTTTCGATCTACTAACAACAGAAAATGGAACCAGTTAATCCTTGATAGTTTTACGGTAACGCCAGGATTTATAGGAAATTACCGGCGGCTGTGCGAAGGACATAATGGCAACCCCAAAGATCATCGCCAGCCCCCATGCAAATGCTCTATCAGGTGAGCTGAAGACGATAAGTAGCAGTAGGATTAAGGCACACACAGCCACCACTCCCGCCAAGGTAACAAATCGCCTGGCAAGGTCATTTATGGCCTCTCCAAGCGTTCCTCCATATTTTTCAATATTGCTTTTTATCTTCTGCAATTCGGGCTGCGTAAACCCTGAACGTAACAAAGCTTCATCAGTCACTTTCATATCGTCTCGTCCCTTATCTTCCAGAAGTGCTTTCCCAATCGCTGATTGTGCTAGCAATCATACTGATGAACTTTACAGCAATCCACATGATGTTTGTGCAATGTATCAGATTTCAGACAATAGCAGCCATAAGGCCTCACATCGGGCTTAAATGCGTGTGATCAGTCTGTTCGGGAGTTATGCCAGGTATGCGGCTTTTTGTTCGTTGTTGTACTGTCGCGGTAAGAACCAGGAACCACCGCCAGCGTGAAGATATGCTCCCTTGTACCACAGACCAATCATGCGACAGGTACGGGCGTAGAACAATGGGTAGTTTAAGTTGTACCTGCTAAAGCAGGGCTACGTAACTAACTGATAAGTTATAACTTATTGCTTTATCAGGAGATCTGGAGCGGGCGAAGGGAATCGAACCCTCGTATAGAGCTTGGGAAGCTCTCGTTCTACCATTGAACTACGCCCGCTTTGAGGTGCGTAAGGCATTATAGACCTTACGCACCTTCATACAAGCCTCTTCACAACTAACCGGCGATTAAATAATCACTTAGCACTTAGGTTTGCTGCCGGGCGCAGGAAGATAGCGCTGCGGATCGATGGCCGTCGCCTTATAGCGGATCTGGAAGTGCAGCTTCACCGAATCGGTACCGGTACTGCCCATAGTGGCTATCTTCTGCCCCGCCTTCACGTTCTGCCCGTTGTTGACCAGCATCGTGTCGTTATGCGCGTAGGCGGTGATGTAATCTTCGCCATGCTTAATCATGATGAGGTTACCGTAGCCGCGAAGCTGGTTACCCACATAA
Source organism: Enterobacter cloacae complex sp. P2B (assembly GCF_014895985.1). Lineage (NCBI taxonomy): Bacteria > Pseudomonadati > Pseudomonadota > Gammaproteobacteria > Enterobacterales > Enterobacteriaceae > Enterobacter > Enterobacter cloacae complex sp. P2B. The sequence goes on from NZ_JADBQQ010000019.1 coordinate 3,504, forward strand.
ACCACCTTCCCTGCCCCGGAGGCATAAACCGGCGTACCGCGCGCAGCGGCGATATCAATACCCTTGTTGCCACCTTCAGAGAGTGAGTAAGGGGCGACCACTTTACCCCTGGCAGGCCAAATCCAGCAGCGCTGTCCAACCGGCGGCCATGACGATTGCGGTACCTGATAGGACGGCGTCACTTTGGCGGTTTTGCCTTTCGATGAGGATTTTTTGCCCGAGGACGAACTGCCGTTCACCTTGAGCTTTTGTCCCACTTCGATGGTGTACGGCGGAGAGATGTTATTCAGGCGCGCCAGATCCTTCACGCTGGTCCCCGTTGCGCGCGAAATCCGGTACAGCGTATCCCCGCGTTTGACGGTGTAGACCGAACCGGAATAGCTTCCCGTATCCGAAGATTTGCTCCCTGAACAGCCCGCCAGGAATAGCGTCAGCGTCAGGCAAAAAATAGCGGTAAGAGGTTTTCTCGTCAGGCTTCCTGCAAACAAAACAGATCCTCGGTCAGCGTGAATGGCGCACTATGATAACAGCCAAAACGAACAGGGGTCATGCCCTTTTCCGCTCTACGAGCCAAACCGTTCGTATAAGAATGCAGTATAATGCTTCGGCTGATGGTGCTGAACCACTCGGCATTTTGGCACTGGAGCATCAATGAGTATTCAAGAACACGTTATTTTGGTAAACGACCAGGGAATGGTGATTGGCACTCAGGAAAAATACGCCGCGCACACCACCCAAACCCCGCTGCATCTGGCGTTCTCATCCTGGCTGTTTAACGCCGAAGGCGAGTGTCTGGTAACCCGACGCGCACTAAGTAAAAAAGCCTGGCCGGGCGTCTGGACGAATTCTGTCTGCGGTCACCCTCAATCGGGTGAACGGACGGAAGAGGCAATTATCCGTCGCTGCCGCGATGAGATTGGCGCAGAAATTACCGCGATTACGCCTGTCGCCTCAGAATTCCGCTACCGCGAAACGGATCCTTCCGGGATCGTTGAAAACGAGATTTGCCCGGTCTTCGCTGCCCGCGTCACCAGCGAACTGCGAATTAACCATGATGAAGTGATGGCATTTGAATGGGTGACGCTGGAGTCGTTATTCCGCGCGCTGGACGCCGCCCCATGGAGCTTTAGCCCGTGGATGGTGCAGGAAGCAACGGTCGCGCGAGACGCATTGAGAGCGTTCGCGGCGCAATAAAAAAGCCCCTTTCGGGGCTTTTTTAGCAACGTAACGCCTTATTTCACCGGGCGCATTGCCGGGAACAGGATCACGTCACGAATGGTGTGGCTGTTGGTGAACAGCATCACCATACGGTCGATACCAATACCCAGACCTGCAGTTGGCGGCAGGCCGTGCTCCAGCGCGGTCACATAGTCTTCATCGAAGAACATCGCTTCGTCGTCGCCTGCTGCTTTCGCGTCAACCTGATCCTGGAAACGCTGCGCCTGGTCTTCCGCATCGTTCAGCTCGCTAAAGCCGTTACCGATTTCACGGCCGCCGATGAAGAATTCGAAACGGTCGGTGATTTCCGGGTTCTCGTCATTACGACGCGCCAGCGGAGAGACTTCCGCCGGGTATTCGGTAATGAAGGTCGGCTGAATCAGGTGCGCTTCGGCCACTTCTTCGAAGATCTCGGTCACGATACGGCCCAGACCCCAGCTCTTCTCAACCTTGATGCCGATGCTTTCAGCGATGGCCTTCGCAGAGTCGAAGTTATCCAGATCCGCCATGTTGGTTTCCGGACGGTATTTCTTGATCGCTTCGCGCATGGTCAGTTTTTCGAACGGCTTGCCGAAGTCGAAGACTTCTTCACCGTAAGGAACCTGCGTGGTGCCCAGAATATCCTGCGCCAGGGTACGGAACAGGGATTCGGTCAGCTCGATCAGATCTTTGTAGTCCGCGTACGCCATATAGAGTTCCATCATGGTGAACTCTGGGTTATGGCGAACGGAGATACCTTCGTTACGGAAGTTACGGTTGATTTCAAACACGCGGTCGAAACCACCGACCACCAGACGCTTCAGGTACAGTTCCGGCGCGATACGCAGGTACATGTCCAGGTCCAGGGCGTTGTGATGGGTGATGAACGGACGCGCAGACGCGCCGCCAGGGATCACCTGCATCATCGGGGTTTCCACTTCCATAAAGTCGCGGTTGACCATGAACTGGCGAATACCGGCCATGATCTGGGAGCGAATTTTGAAGGTCTTGCGGGATTCATCGTTAGAGATGAGATCCAGGTAACGCTGACGGTAGCGCGCTTCCTGATCCTGCAGGCCGTGGAACTTGTCCGGCAGCGGGCGCAGGGCTTTGGTCAGCAGGCGCAGCTCGGTGCAGTGGATAGACAGTTCACCGGTTTTGGTTTTAAACAGTTTACCTTTCGCGCCCAGGATATCGCCCAGGTCCCACTTTTTGAACTGCTCGTTGTAGATGCCTTCCGGCAGGTCGTCACGGGAAACGTACAGCTGAATACGGCCGCCCACGTCCTGCAAGGTCACGAAGGAGGCTTTACCCATGATACGGCGGGTCATCATACGGCCTGCAACGGCCACTTCGATGTTCAGCGCTTCCAGCTCTTCGTTCTCTTTACCGTCGAAGTCAGCGTGCAGTTGGTCTGAGGTGTGGTCACGACGAAAATCGTTCGGGAACGGCACGCCCTGCTCGCGCAGCGCTGCCAGCTTCTCGCGGCGGGTTTTCAGTTCGTTGTTAAGATCGACTACCGCGTCAGCGCCCTGTGCTTGTTGTTCAGACATGTTGGTTCCTCATAACCCTGCTTTCAAACTTGCTTCGATAAATTGGTCCAGGCTGCCGTCCAGCACCGCCTGCGTGTTGCGGGTTTCAACCCCGGTACGCAGGTCTTTGATGCGGGAGTCATCAAGGACGTAAGAACGGATCTGGCTGCCCCAACCGATGTCGGACTTGTTGTCTTCCATCGCCTGTTTCTCAGCATTTTTCTTCTGCATCTCCAGCTCATAAAGCTTCGCTTTCATCTGCTTCATGGCCTGGTCTTTGTTCTTATGCTGGGAACGGTCGTTCTGGCACTGTGTTACCAGCCCGGTTGGAATGTGGGTAATACGCACCGCAGATTCTGTACGGTTAACGTGCTGACCACCCGCGCCGGACGCGCGGTAAACGTCAATACGCAGGTCCGCCGGGTTAATTTCGATATCGATATCTTCGTCAACTTCCGGGTAAACAAACGCGGAGCTGAAGGAGGTATGACGACGACCACCGGAGTCAAACGGGCTCTTACGCACCAGGCGGTGAACGCCGGTTTCGGTACGCAGCCAGCCGTAGGCGTAGTCGCCAATGATCTTGATAGTGACGGATTTAATACCGGCCACTTCACCTTCAGACTCTTCGATAATTTCGGTTTTGAAGCCGCGCGCTTCCGCCCAACGCAGATACATACGCGTCAGCATGCTGGCCCAGTCCTGCGCTTCGGTACCGCCAGAACCTGCCTGAATATCGAGATAGCAGTCAGCGCTGTCGTATTCGCCGGAGAACATGCGACGGAATTCCAGCTGTGCCAGCTTCTCTTCCAGCCCGTCGAGTTCTGCCACGGCTTCGTTAAAGGTTTCTTCGTCGTCGGCTTCGACGGCCAGCTCCAGCAAACCGGAAACATCTTCCAGCCCCTGGGCCATTTGATCCAACGTATCTACGATAGCTTCGAGAGAGGAACGCTCTTTACCCAGCGCTTGTGCGCGTTCAGGTTCGTTCCAGACGTCCGGCTGTTCCAGCTCGGCGTTTACTTCTTCAAGACGCTCTTTCTTGGCATCGTAGTCAAAGATACCCCCTAAGAACGTCAGAGCGCTCCGTGAGGTCCTGAATACGGTTTTTTACCGGATTAATTTCAAACATGGTCTGTTTTCTTTTATGGACTTGTCAAAATGCGGTGATAAGAGCGGGATTGTACCGAATCCACGCCCTTTTTTATAGAGATTACTGCCGCTAAATTGGCCAGATATTGTCGATGATGATCTGAAGGGTGCGGTTACCGCGAAACTCGTTGATATCCAGTTTGTACGCCAGCTCGACCTCGCGCACGCCGTTGTCCGGCCAGATGGAGGTGTCAACGTTGAAGGCGATGCCGTCCAGCAGCGGTCCGCCGCCCACCGGCTCAACCATCACTTTCAGGTGACGTTCGCCGACGATACGCTGCTGCAGCAGACGGAATCGCCCGTCGAACAGCGGTTCCGGGAACATCTGCCCCCATGGACCGGCATCGCGCAGCATCTGCGCGACCTCCATCGTCATTTCGGAGACGGACAGCTCACCGTCAGAGACCACTTCGCCCTGCAGCAGCGCCGGGTCAATCCACTCGGTGACCAGCTCGCCAAACAGGCGCTGGAACTCGTCGAACTTTGCCTCTTCCAGCGACAAGCCTGCCGCCATCGCGTGGCCGCCGAACTTGATCATCAGACCGGGATAAAGCGTATCCAGACGCTCCAGCGCATCGCGCATGTGCAGCCCCTGAATCGAACGGCCAGAGCCTTTCAGCGTGCCGTCACCCGCAGGCGCAAACGCGATCACCGGGCGGTGGAAGCGCTCTTTAATGCGCGACGCCAGAATGCCGACCACGCCCTGATGCCACTCGGGGTGGTACATTGCCAGCCCGCCCGGCAGCGTATCGCCACTGCGCTCAAGTTTTTCGCACAGGGTCAGCGCTTCGGCCTGCATCCCCTGCTCAATCTCTTTACGGGTCTGGTTCAGGGCGTCCAGCTCGTTGGCCAGCACGCGCGCTTCGCCGATGTTGTCGCACAGCAGCAGCGCCACGCCGACGGACATATCGTCCAGCCTTCCGGCAGCGTTTAGACGCGGCCCGAGGGCAAAGCCCAGGTCGCTTGCCGCCAGCTTAAGCGGATCGCGGTTGGCAATCTCCAGCAGCGCCTTAATTCCGGGACGGCACTTGCCCGCGCGAATACGGCTTAAGCCCTGCCAGGTCAAAATGCGGTTATTGGCATCAAGAGGTACCACGTCCGCCACGGTGCCCAGCGCCACCAGGTCGAGGTATTCGGCCAGGTTTGGAACGGCAATGCCGCGGGATTCGAACCAGCCCTTATCGCGTAAGAGAGTACGCAACGCCAGCATCAGATAAAACGCCACGCCCACGCCGGCGAGGGATTTCGACGGGAAATCGCAGTCGCGCAGGTTGGGGTTAATAATCGCTTCTGCTGCGGGGAGCGTATCGCCGGGCAGGTGATGATCGGTGACCAGCACCGGGATCCCCAAAGCGTGAGCATGATCGACGCCCGCATGGGAGGAGATCCCGTTGTCGACGGTCATGATCATCTGCGCACCGCGGGCATGGGCCTGATCGACCACCTCCGGGCTGAGGCCATAGCCGTCTTCAAAGCGGTTCGGCACCAGATAGGTGACATTATCGCAGCCCAGCGCGCGCAGGCTGAGTACGCTCAGGGCGGTGCTGGTTGCGCCGTCGGCGTCGAAATCCCCTACCACCACAATGCGCGTTCCCTCACGAAGCGCGTTGTAGAGCATTTCAGTGGCTTTTTCGATACCGTTCAGCTGCTGCCAGGGCAGCATCCCTTTCACGCTGCGCTCAAGATCCTCTGCGCGACGCACGCCGCGGCTGGCGTAGAGGCGCCTTAGCAGCGGCGGGAGATCGTCCGGTAAATCAACGTGTTCAACCGCCTCGCGGCGGCGCAATTTGATGGGGGCTTTCACGCGAATTATTTACCACCAAACTGTTTCTGGTGCGCGTCGAGGAACTCTTTCATCTCTTTTGGTCCCTGATAACCCGGAACGACATACCCGTTACTCAGGACAATCGCTGGCGTACCGCTCACGCCAAACTGCACGCCCAGCGCGTAGTGGTTAGCAATGTCGATGTCGCAGGAAGCAGGCTTAACGTCTTTACCGTTCATCGCGTCATCAAACGCTTTGTTGCGGTCTTTGGCACACCAGATCGCTTTCATGTCCTGCTCTGGCTTGCTCTGTACGCCTGCGCGCGGGAAGGCCAGGTAACGCACGGTAATGCCCAGCGCGTTATAGTCTTTCATCTGTTCATGCAGCTTGTGGCAGTAGCCACAGGTGATGTCGGTGAAGACGGTAATCACATGTTTTTCCTGCGCCGCTTTATAGACGATCATCTCTTTTTCGAGCGCGTTCAGGTTTTTCATCAGCAGCTGGTTGGTGACGTTCACCGGCTGCGCGCCGCTCACGTCGTACAGCGGTCCCTGAATAAAGTGTTTGCCGTCTTCGGTGACGTACAGCACGCCGCTGTTGGTCAGTACGGTTTTCATACCGGCAACCGGCGCAGGCTGGATGTCGCTGCTGGTGACGCCAAGCTTAGCCAGAGACTGTTTGATGGCGGCGTCATCCGCATGGGCGAAGCCGGTAAATGAGGCTGCCAGCAGGGTGAACAGCACGAAAGACTTTTTCATAATTGATCCTGTTACAATTTGTCGGCACTCACGCACGAGGGTGGTGCTGTTGGTGTAGCTGCCGCAGGCGTTCCGTCGCGACATGGGTGTAAATTTGCGTCGTTGAAAGATCGCTGTGTCCCAGCAGCATCTGCACCACGCGTAAATCTGCGCCGTGGTTTAACAGATGCGTCGCGAAGGCGTGACGCAATACGTGCGGCGAAAGCTTTTCACTGTCGATACCCGCCAGTGTGGCGTAATGCTTGATGCGATGCCAGAACGTTTGTCGCGTCATCTGCTGCACGCGCTGGCTCGGAAACAGGACGTCGATAGACGCGCCATTGAGCAGCCAGGGGCGGCCATGCTCAAGATACGTCTCCAGCCAGTAAACCGCCTCTTCTCCCAGCGGAACCAGCCTTTCCTTGTTTCCTTTACCGATGACGCGCACCACGCCCTGACGCAGGCTGATGTCGCTCATCGTCAGGCCAACCAGTTCCGAAACGCGCAAGCCGGTAGCATACAATAGCTCAAGCATGGCTTTATCGCGTAACTCCAGCGGCAGGTCAACAGCCGGTGACTGTAATAATCTCTCAACTTGTGCTTCGCTGAGATCTTTCGGCAGCCGTTGCGGGAGTTTCGGGGACGCCAGCAGCGCGCTGGGATCGTCTTCGCGAATCTTCTCCCGATAAAGATGCTGGAAAAGCCGACGCATTGCGCTGAGCAAGCGTGCAGAGCTGGTGGCTTTGTACCCTCCTTCTACGCGTTCAGCGAGCAGCGCCTGCAGGTCGTCGCTTTGCGCGCTCGCAAGCGATAGCTCCCGACGCGCCAGCCACTCCACCAGCATGGAGAGATCGCGCCGGTAGGCACTGAGGGTATTCTCGGCCAGATTTTTCTCCAGCCACAGCGCGTCGAGAAACTGTTCAACGAGTGCGAGATCCTTTTCCACATCAGCCCCTTTGATTTTGCAGTCAGGCCATTATGCCTGATTGCGACCGGTTTCTGGTACACTACGCGCAAAGTCATAGCAAGAATTGAGATAGTTACGCGATGAATATTGGTCTGTTCTATGGTTCCAGCACCTGCTACACCGAAATGGCGGCGGAGAAAATTCGCGACATCATTGGCCCGGAACTGGTGACGTTGCATAACCTGAAAGATGACTCGGTCGCCTTGATGGAGCAGTATGATGTGCTGATTCTGGGCATCCCAACCTGGGATTTTGGTGAGATACAGGAAGACTGGGAAGCCATCTGGGATCAGCTCGATTCAGTCAATTTCGACGGTAAAATTATTGCGATGTACGGCATGGGTGACCAGTTAGGCTACGGCGAATGGTTCCTGGACGCACTCGGCATGCTGCACGATAAGCTGGCACCAAAAGGGGCGGCATTTATCGGCTACTGGCCAACCGAAGGGTATGAATTCACCAGTAAAAAGCCGATTATTGCCGACGGCGAGCTGTTTGTCGGGCTCGCGCTGGATGAAACCAATCAGTACGATCTCAGCGACGAGCGCCTGCAGGCCTGGTGCGAGCAGATCCTCGGCGAAATGGCAGAAAAATTCAGCTAACGCGCGTTACTCCTGCGTCGGCTGTTGCAGCAACATCCGGCGCAGATCCCGCCATTCTGATGCGTCCATACTGTCCGCCGCCAGCCACAGGTGCTGGCAACGTCCGCCCCCCACTTTGCGTAACCGTAACATCATCCCGGCGTTAAGCATCCAGGGCACACCGAGAATATCCCACTCTTTTCCCTGCCAGCGCAGGCGGGAATCCATCAGCAGCTTGATCTCGCCCTGACGCGCGTTAATGCGACGCTGGCTGCGTACGCTGTCAAAAACAACAAACGAAAGTAATAGCAGCCACAGCGGCGTATAGCTGAGCGGCCACGGCATGAGTAAAACGATGGCCGCAACCAGCCCGTGGAGCAATAAAGACATCCACTGCGAGCGCCACGAGACGCGAAGATCAGATTGCCACAGGACCACGTTCCCGATTCCGTGTTTGAATTAATTGCACCATCCGTTGCAACTCGGTGTCGGCGGGTTTGCCGTGGTTCATCAGCCAGTTGAATAAATCCGGATCGTCAGACTCAAGCAGGCGAACAAACAGACGCTTATCATCATCGCTTAAGCTGTCGTACTCATATTCGAAGAAAGGCATGATGGAAATATCAAGTTCACGCATTCCGCGTCGGCATGCCCAGTGAATACGGGCCTTGTTGTTAATATCCATGTTCAGTTTCCTGCATTACGTTTGGCACAGTCGGTACCCCGTTTTCTGTTCTTAATTTCTCTACGGGGACACCAGCTAGTGTAACGTGTTTTTGACCGTTTCATTACTGGAATATTGCGTTTGACGAGCTGGCTTCCAGAATAATCCCTACATAGACAGCGGATTACACTATTTTGCGTAGCGCTACGCATAACCCGTTTATGGCACAAATGGTCTGCTGAAAGCGCTTGCAATGCCTGCAGGCTCTTTTACCATTAGGCATTATCAAAGCGTTAAGCAATTCAGGATACCGTTATGGCCTTTACACCATTTTCTCCTCGCCAGCCCGCCGCCTCTGCGCGTCTGCCGCTGACGCTTATTTCTCTTGATGACTGGGCGCTGGCAACCCTCTCCGGCGCCGACGCCGAAAAATACTTGCAGGGTCAGGTGACTGCGGATGTTGCGCAGTTGACTGAACACCAGCATCTGCTGGCCGCGCACTGCGATCCTAAGGGCAAAATGTGGAGCAACCTGCGTCTCTTCCGCCGTCAGGACGGTTTTGCCTTTATTGAGCGCCGCAGCCTGCGCGATGCGCAGCTCAAAGAACTGAAAAAATACGCGGTCTTTTCCAAAGTCACCATCGCCCCGGACGATGAACATGTTCTGCTGGGCGTGGCGGGCTTCCAGGCGCGTGCGGCGCTGAAAAATCTGTTTGCTGAACTGCCGGATGCAGAAAAACAGGTGGTCAGCGAGGGCGCAACTTCCATCCTGTGGTTTGAACACCCGGCAGAGCGCTTCCTGTTAGTCACGGATGCCGCAACAGCCGAACGTGTGACCGAGGCGCTGCGCGGCGAAGCGCAGCTCAACAACAGCCAGCAGTGGCTGGCGCTGAACATCGAAGCGGGTCTGCCGGTAATTGACGCAGCCAACAGCGCGCAGTTTATTCCTCAGGCAACTAACCTGCAGGCGCTGGGGGGAATCAGCTTTAAAAAAGGCTGCTACACCGGTCAGGAAATGGTCGCGCGTGCAAAATTCCGTGGGGCAAACAAACGCGCGTTGTGGACACTGGCAGGTCATGCCAGCCGCGTACCGGAAGCAGGTGAAGACTTAGAACTGAAGATGGGCGACAACTGGCGCCGCACCGGTACCGTGTTAGCCGCAGTCCAGCTGGACGATGGCCGTCTTTTGGTACAGGCTGTAATGAACAACGACATGGAAGCGGACAGCGTGTTCCGCGTGCGCGACGACGCGAATACGTTGAGTATTGAGCCGCTACCGTATTCACTGGAAGAGTGATGCTCTATCGCCCGGTGGCGCTGCGCTTACCGGGCCTACGGGTGCAAATCCAGGTCGGGTAAGGCGAAGCCGCCACCCGACAACAAACTAAACCTGCCCCACGTACAAATAAATCGCCAAAAAGTGGCACACGCTGCCGCCCAGCACAAAGCCGTGCCAGATGGCATGGTTATATGGGATGCGCTTGCAGACGTAGAAAATAACGCCCAGCGAGTAGACCACACCGCCCACCGCCAGCAGCGTGACCCCGCCGACCGCCAGCTTAATCGCCAGCTGATACACCACAATCAGCGACAGCCAGCCCATCGTCAGATAGGTGACCAGCGACAACACTTTAAACCGGTGCGCAATGGTCAGCTTAAACAGGATCCCCAGCAGCGCCAGGCTCCAGATAACAATCATCAGGCCGCGCGACAGCGGTGAGTTTAGCCCCACCAGCAGGAAAGGCGTATAGGTACCCGCAATCAGCAGATAGATAGCGCAGTGGTCAAATTTCTTAAGCCATATTTTGGCCCGCTGATGCGGAATCGCGTGATAGAGCGTCGAGGCCAGGAACAGCAGGATCATACTTCCGCCATACAGGCTATAGCTGGTAATGGCCATCGCGCTGGCATTGGTATCCACCGCCTGTACCAGCAATAACACTAAACCGACAATCCCAAACACCAGGCCAATGCCGTGGCTGATGCTGTTGGCTACTTCCTCAGCCAGCGAATATCCCTGTGCGATTAATGGTCTGCTCGCCATACTAAACTCCGGGAAAACTAAAGATGATTATTCATCGCATGACTATGCTAACTGAGAATGATTCCAGTGAACACCTGTTAGCTAAAATAATTTTAAAGTAAATTTTTATAATAAAAATCAAAAACATAAACGGAAAATTCACCTGACATTTGTTCACATAAAAATTTAAGCGTTACTAATCAATGGCATAAAATTGGCTCCTGCCGTCTGGCTGCATGATATGATGGATAAATGAGGTCTGAATGAGAGTTTTGCCACTGTGAGTATGTTCACCCACTCCGCCATTGCCAGTCTCAATAACTTGGAAATGATGGTCTACAACTATGTCATCAAAAACCGGGACAAAGTGATGTACATGACCATCCGCGAGCTGGCGGATGCGGCCGACGTCTCAACCACCACTATCCTGCGCTTTTGCCGCAAGCTCAACTGCGAAGGGTATTCTGAATTTCGCGTGCGCTTTAAGCTCTATCTTGAGCAGAACGAGCCCCAGCAGGCGAATTTCGGCGCCAGCGAAATTATCAGTTTCTTTAAAAGCGTGAATAATGAAGAGTTCGACGCGCTATTAAATGACGCGGTAAATATCATTTTGTCTTCCGAGCGAATTATATTTGTCGGGGCGGGCACGTCAGGCTCTTTGGCCAAATATGGCGCACGCTTCTTTTCAAATATTGGTAAATTCAGTAATCATATTGATGACCCTTATTTCCCGGTCACCAATGATATGGCGAAAAATGCGCTGGCGATTGTGCTCTCCGTCTCGGGCGAAACCGAGGAGATCCTGCGCTTCGCCAGCCAGTTCAGCCTGCATCACTGCAAGGTGCTCTCTATCACCAGCCACGAGCACTCGCGCCTGGCAAAACTGGCGGACTTTAATCTCTCCTGGCATGTTCCCCAGACGCGAATTGGCGGCGTCTACGATATCACCACGCAAATTCCCGTCATTTATATTCTGGAATCTCTCGGACGCAAGCTGGCGAAAAAACTGACGGAATAAAACATCCTGTTTTTTCGATGTGACAAATCACAATTTTCGCAAATTGTTATATCGTGACATTCAATTTCGCTTTGCTAGACTCAATGCCAATAAGCCATTTATTGAGAATAGCAGCGATGAAAAAAATAACCTTACCGAAAGATTTTTTATGGGGCGGCGCGGTTGCCGCTCATCAGGTTGAAGGCGGCTGGAACAAAGGCGGCAAAGGGCCAAGCATTTGCGACGTGCTGACCGGCGGCGCACACGGCGTGCCGCGCGAAATCACGCAGGAGGTGGTGCCGGGTAAATACTACCCAAACCACGAAGCCATCGACTTCCACGGCCACTATAAAGAAGACATCAAGCTATTTGCCGAGATGGGCTTCAAGTGTTTCCGTACCTCTATCGCCTGGACGCGCATCTTCCCGAAAGGTGACGAAACGCAGCCAAACGAAGAAGGGCTGAAGTTTTACGACGACATGTTCGATGAGCTGCTGAAGTACAACATCGAACCGGTGATCACTCTCTCCCACTTCGAAATGCCGCTGCACCTGGTGCAGGAGTATGGTAGCTGGACCAACCGCAAAGTGGTCGATTTCTTCGTGCGCTTCGCGGAAGTGGTGTTTGAGCGCTACAAGCACAAGGTCAAATACTGGATGACCTTCAACGAAATCAACAACCAGCGCAACTGGCGCGCCCCGCTGTTCGGCTACTGCTGCTCGGGCGTGGTCTACACCGAACATGACAACCCGGAAGAGACCATGTACCAGGTGCTGCACCACCAGTTTGTGGCCAGCGCCCTGGCGGTGAAAGCCGCGCGCCGCATCAACCCGGAGATGAAAGTCGGCTGCATGCTGGCGATGGTGGCGCTCTATCCGTTCTCCTGCAAGCCTGAAGACGTGATGTTCGCCCTGGAATCCATGCGCGAGCGCTATGTCTTTACCGACGTCCAGCTGCGTGGTTACTACCCGTCCTACGTGCTGAACGAGTGGGAGCGCCGCGGCTTTTCCATCAAAATGGAGGCGGGCGACGAGCAGATCCTGCGTGAAGGTACCTGCGACTACTTAGGCTTCAGCTACTACATGACCAACGCGGTGAAGGCGGAAGGCGGCACAGGTGACGCCATTTCCGGCTTTGAAGGCAGCGTGCCGAACCCGCACGTGAAGGCGTCCGACTGGGGCTGGCAGATTGACCCGGTGGGCCTGCGTTATTCCCTGTGCGAACTTTACGAGCGTTACCAGAAGCCGCTGTTTATCGTTGAAAACGGCTTCGGCGCCTACGACAAGGTGGAAGAAGACGGCAGCATCAACGATGACTATCGCATCGACTATCTGCGTGCCCACGTTGAAGAGATGATCAAAGCCGTCACCCACGATGGCGTGGATCTGATGGGCTATACGCCGTGGGGCTGCATCGACTGCGTGTCGTTCACCACCGGTCAGTACAGCAAGCGCTACGGCTTTATCTACGTCAACAAGCACGACGACGGCACGGGCGACATGTCGCGCTCCCGTAAGAAGAGCTTCGAGTGGTATAAAGGCGTGATTGCGAGCAACGGCGAGAAACTTTAACGCCGGGCGCCGTTACGCTTGATCCCCTCTCCCCTTTGGGGAGAGGGTTAGGATGAGGGGTTTACTTCCCACCAGCCAGCTCGATAAAACTGCCCGTCACGTAAGACGCCTTCTCGCTCAGCAGCCAGACAATCGCCTGCGCCACCTCTTCCGGCTGGCCGCCGCGCTGCATCGGCAGTAACGATTTTACGCGATCCACTCGCCCCGGCTCTCCGCCGGAAGCATGGATATCGGTATAAATCAGCCCAGGCCGCACGCAGTTCACGCGAATACCCTGCGCCGCCACCTCCAGCGATAGCCCGGTTGTCAGCGAATCTACCGCGCCTTTAGAAGCAGCGTAATCGACATATTCACCCGGCGCGCCCAGACGAGACGCGGCGGAAGAGACATTCACAATCGCCCCGCCCTTGCCGCCATGCTTGATGGACATGCGTTTCACCGCTTCACGACAGCAGAGAAAGTAGCCCGTGACGTTGGTCGCCAGCACGCGGTTAATGCGCTCTGCGGACAGATTCTCGATGGTGGATTGCTCAAACAGAATGCCTGCATTATTGACCAGCGCGCGAAGCGGCTCACCTTCACGATCGATGCTGTCAAACATCGCCAGCACCTGAGCTTCATCGCTGATGTCCGCACGCACGGCAAACGCTTTACCGCCGTCCTCAACGATCTGATTGATAACGTCCGTCGCGGCTTTAATGTTGTGGTGATAGTTCACCGCCACGGTGTAGCCTTCACGTGCCAGCTGCAGCGCGGTGGCTTTCCCAATGCCCCGGCTCGCGCCGGTGACCAGTGCAATTGCCATTCACAACCTCCAGATAAAAAAAAGCCGGGTGGCGCTTACGCTTACCCGGCCTACAGTATGGCAAATACTTACTGGTATTCGCTCATCGGCACGCAGGAGCAGAACAGATTACGGTCGCCGTAAACGTCATCAAGACGCTTCACGGTCGGCCAGTATTTGTTTGCCACGCCTGCCGGGAAGACGGCCAGCTCGCGGGAGTAACCGTGGTTCCACTCTGCCACCATCTCGTGCTGGGTATGCGGGGCGTTGACCAGCGGGTTATCTTCCAGCGTCCATTCGCCGTCCTGCACGCGGTCGATCTCCATGCGGATGGCCAGCATCGCGTCGATAAAGCGGTCCAGCTCGGCTTTGCTTTCAGACTCGGTCGGCTCCACCATCAGCGTCCCCGCAACCGGGAACGACATGGTTGGCGCGTGGAAGCCGTAGTCGATCAGACGCTTGGCGATATCCAGCTCGCTGATGCCGGTCTGCTCTTTCAGCGGACGAATATCCAGAATGCACTCGTGCGCCACGCGACCGTCGCGGCCGGTATAGAGCACCGGGAAGGCGGACTTCAGGCGAGTCGCAATGTAGTTGGCGTTCAGAATAGCCACCTGGCTCGCCTGCTTCAGCCCTTCCGCGCCCATCATGCGGATGTACATCCAGCTGATTGGCAGGATTGATGCGCTACCGAACGGGGCCGCAGAGACCGCGCCCTGACGGGTCAGCATGCCTTCAATCTGCACCACGCTGTGCCCCGGCACAAACGGCGCCAGGTGCGCTTTCACGCCGATTGGTCCCATGCCCGGGCCGCCACCGCCGTGCGGAATGCAGAAGGTTTTATGCAGGTTCAGGTGCGACACGTCCGCGCCGATAAAGCCCGGAGAGGTAATGCCCACCTGAGCGTTCATGTTCGCGCCGTCGAGGTATACCTGACCGCCAAACTGGTGCACCACTTCGCACACTTCACGGATGGTCTCTTCGTACACGCCGTGGGTGGACGGGTAGGTCACCATGATGCAGGAGAGCTTGTCGCCCGCCTGCTGGGCTTTCGCACGCAGGTCGGCCAAATCGATGTTGCCGTTCTTATCGCACGCGACCACCACCACTTCCATGCCCGCCATCTGGGCTGAGGCCGGGTTGGTGCCGTGGGCGGAGCTTGGGATCAGGCAGATATCGCGGTGACCTTCGTTACGGCTTTCGTGATAGTGACGGATCGCCAGCAGGCCCGCGTATTCACCCTGCGCGCCGGAGTTCGGCTGCATGCAGAGCGCGTCGTAACCGGTCAGCTTCACCAGCCAGTCTGAAAGCTGGTTGATCATCATGTGATAGCCTTCCGCCTGTTCTGGCGGGCAGAACGGGTGCAGTTCGGAGAATTCAGGCCAGGTAATCGGGATCATCTCTGCCGCGGCGTTCAGCTTCATGGTGCAGGAGCCCAGCGGGATCATCGCCTGGTTAAGCGCCAAATCCTTGCGCTCCAGAGAGTGCATATAGCGCATCATCTCGGTTTCGCTGTGATAGCGATTGAACACCGGGTGAGTCAGGATCGCGTCATTGCGCAGCATGCTTTCCTGAATGGAGCGGCTGTCGAGCGCGACCTCTTTGTCGAGCGTATCAACGTCCAGACCGTGAGCGTCGCCCAGCAACACGCTGAACAGGTTCAGGATATCGTCGCGAGTGGTGCTTTCATCCAGCGTAATGCCGACCGCGTTGTGGATGTCGCTGCGCAGGTTGATTTCTGCTGCATTCGCGCGCGCCAGCACGGCGGCTTTGTCTGCCACTTCCACGCACAGGGTGTCGAAGTAGTGCGCGTGGCGCAGCTTGAGGCCCTTCTGCTGCAGGCCGCAGGCCAGAATATCGGCCAGGCGGTGAATGCGACTGGCAATGCGTTTCAGGCCAGCCGGACCGTGGAATACCGCATACAGGCTGGCGATGTTTGCCAGCAGTACCTGGGAAGTACAGATGTTGGAGTTCGCTTTCTCGCGGCGGATATGCTGCTCGCGGGTCTGCATCGCCATGCGCAACGCGGTATTACCGGCAGCATCTTTTGACACGCCAATGATACGGCCTGGCATGGAGCGTTTGAATTCATCTTTCGCGCCGAAGAACGCCGCGTGCGGGCCGCCGTAGCCCATCGGCACGCCGAAGCGCTGCGCAGAGCCGAATACAATATCCGCGCCCTGTTTGCCCGGCGCCGTCAGCAGCACCAGCGCCATAAAATCGGCGGCAACGCTGACAACCACTTTGCGGGATTTCAGCTCGGCAATCAGCGCGCCGTAGTCGTGAACTTCGCCGGTGGTGCCCACCTGCTGCAGCAGCACGCCGAAGACGTCCTGGTGATCCAGCACTTTGTCGGCGTCGTCGACGATCACCTCAAAGCCGAAGGTTTCTGCACGGGTGCGCACCACGTCCAGCGTCTGGGGATGCACGTCCGCCGCCACGAAGAAGCGGTTAGCATTTTTCAGCTTGCTTACGCGCTTTGCCATCGCCATCGCTTCGGCAGCGGCGGTCGCTTCATCCAGCAGAGAGGCGGAAGCGATATCCATACCGGTCAGATCCAGCGTCACCTGCTGGAAGTTCAGCAGCGCTTCCAGACGCCCCTGGGAGACTTCTGGCTGATAAGGGGTGTAAGCGGTGTACCAGCCCGGGTTTTCCAGCATGTTGCGCAGGATAACCGGCGGTAACTGCACGTTGGTGTAGCCCATGCCAATGTAAGACTTATAGCGCTTGTTGAGGCCTGCAATAGCCTTCAGCTCCGCCAGCGCGGCGAACTCCGTGGTGGCTTCCCCTACCTGAGGCGGCGTGGCAAGCTGGATGTCTTTTGGCACAATCTGGCCGATCAGTGCGTCTAATGAATCCGCGCCAACCGTCTTCAGCATCTCCTGCTGTTGCTGAGCATCCGGCCCAATGTGACGTTCAATGAAGGCGCCACGGTTTTCAAGCTGGCTTAAAGTCTGTGTCATGAGCGATGGTTCCTGATACGTGCAGTGAATCGTAGTTATCTGTAACGCTGTTGCCCGGTGGCGCTACCGCTTACCGGGCCCTGTAAGCCGGATAAGCGCAGCGCCATCCGGCACAACGTTATTCGTCTTCCAGTAGTGCTTCGTACGCGGTTGCATCCAGCAGCGCGGCAACTTGCGATTCGTCGCTGGCTTTGATCTTGAAGATCCAGCCGCCTTCATACGGCTCGCTGTTGACCAGCTCTGGCGAATCGCTCAGCGCGTCGTTGACCGCAACAATCTCACCGCTTACCGGTGCGTAGATGTCAGACGCCGCTTTTACGGACTCCGCCACGGCGCAGTCGTCGCCCGCGCTAACGGTCGTGCCCACGTCAGGCAGGTCAACAAACACCATGTCGCCCAGCAGCTCCTGCGCGTGCTCGGTGATCCCTACGGTGTAAGTGCCGTCCGCCTCTTTGCGCAGCCACTCGTGTTCTTTGCTGTATTTCAGTTCTGCTGGCACATTGCTCATTGAAGTTCTCCTGATAAAAATAGTTAGGCGACCGGCTTACCGGCGCGAACAAAAATCGGTTTGGTCACGTTGACCGGCATTTCGCGGTTGCGGATCTGCACCACCGCCGTTTCGCCAATGCCTGCCGGCACGCGTGCCAGTGCAATACTGTAGCCCAGCGTCGGGGAGAAGGTTCCGCTGGTGATCACGCCTTCGCGATGATTGCCGTCAGCATCGGTAAAGCGCACCGGCAGCTCGCCGCGCAGCACGCCTTTTTCCTTCATCACCAGTCCCACCAGCTGTTCGGTGCCCTTCTCGCGCTGCATCTCCAGCGCTTCACGGCCAATAAAATCACGGTCAGCCGGTTCCCACGCGATGGTCCAGCCCATGTTAGCCGCCAGCGGAGAGACGCCTTCATCCATTTCCTGACCGTAGAGGTTCATGCCCGCTTCCAGACGCAGCGTATCGCGCGCGCCCAGACCCGCAGGCTTCACGCCCGCTTCAACCAGCGCACGCCAGAAATCGGCAGCTTTCTCGTTCGGCATCGCAATTTCGTAACCCGCTTCACCGGTATAGCCGGTGGTGGCGATAAACAGATCCCCTGCCTGCACGCCGAAGAACGGCTTCATGCCTTCGGTGGCGGTGCGCTGCTCGTCGCTGAACAGAGACGCGGCTTTTGCCTGCGCGTTCGGCCCCTGCACGGCGATCAGCGACAGATCGTCACGGACGGTGATGTCGACGGCATAAGGTTCGGCGTGTTGGGTGATCCAGGAGAGGTCTTTTTCGCGGGTGGCGGAGTTTACAACGAGGCGGAAGAAATCTTCAGTGAAGTAGTAGACGATAAGGTCGTCAATCACGCCGCCCGAGGCATTCAGCATGCCGGTATAGAGCGCTTTACCCGGCGTCTTCAGTTTGGCGACGTCGTTTGCCAGCAGATAACGCAAAAACTCCCGGGTGCGGCTACCGCGCAGATCGACAATCGTCATGTGGGACACGTCGAACATACCGGCATCGGTGCGCACCGCGTGGTGCTCATCAATCTGCGAGCCGTAGTGCAGCGGCATCATCCAGCCATGGAAGTCCACCATGCGGGCGCCGCATAACACGTGTTGTTCGTACAAAGGAGTCTGTTGAGCCATCTTGTCCTCGTTGAAAAATTCACCGTGAAACCCGGTATCGGCCTCGTTCCCGAATGCCGACGCAAACGTTCTCTTTTACCTGAACTTACCACCGAAACCGGCGGTTAACCATAAGGTAAAACGGGTCATCACATTAGCTTATGACCAAAAAACGCTGAAAAGCCTACAGAGTTATTCACTGGAAAAATGCGATTAACCCCGCACAAAATTAACAATGATCTAACAGGATTTAGCACATGGTGATATTTCGTGCGGAAAAACGGGCCGAATTTCCGTCACGTAAAAATCACGACATGAGAATAACTAATGCGAAAAATGGCGTGGAATTAGAATATTTCAAACGAGGGGATTTCCCCGACGCAGAGGCCGGGAAAATAAAGTGTGACGGGGATCGAGGTTAGCGTAACCAGTCGGGAAGATCGTTAAGACCCATTGCCTGACGAAGAAGTTGAGGTTTGACGCCGGGAAGGGTGTCGGCCAGCTTGAGGCCGATATCGCGCAGCAGTTTTTTCGCCGGATTTGCCCCGGCAAACAGCTCGCGGAAGCCCTGCATTCCTGCCAGCATCATCGCCGCACTGTGCTTGCGGCTG
This sequence comes from Enterobacter cloacae complex sp. P2B, assembly GCF_014895985.1. Lineage (NCBI taxonomy): Bacteria > Pseudomonadati > Pseudomonadota > Gammaproteobacteria > Enterobacterales > Enterobacteriaceae > Enterobacter > Enterobacter cloacae complex sp. P2B. The sequence continues at coordinate 22,649 of NZ_JADBQQ010000019.1, forward strand.
CGCTCGTAGCGACGCAGATACAGATGCTGGCCGATATCTTTACCCTCACGGTGCAGGCGACGCAGTTCTTCCACCAGTTCCGCCGCGTCCATAAAGCCGAGGTTAACGCCCTGCCCGGCCAGCGGATGAATGGTATGGGCAGCATCCCCCACCAGCGCCAGACGGTGCGCGGCAAACTGACGCGCGTAGCGGCCGGTTAACGGGAAAACCAGCCGCTCGCTTTCAAGCGTGCACAGGCCAAGGCGATTATCAAACGCCACGCACAGCGCCTGGTTAAAGGCCTCCGGCGTCGCATCCTGCATCTGCTGCGCTTTCTCCGGCACCAAGGACCAGACTATCGAGCACAGGTGCGGATCGGCAAGCGGCAGGAACGCCAGTATGCCGTCGTTGTGGAAAATCTGCCGCGCAACGCCGCCGTGCGGCTCTTCAGTACGGATCGTTGCCACCATCGCATGATGGCGGTAATCCCAGTACGTTAGCGGGATATCAGCCTTGTTGCGCAGCCAGGAGTTAGCGCCGTCGGCACCGACCACCAGACGCGCGGTCAGCATGTCGCCGCTTTGCAGGGTGATAAACGCCTCGTTTTCGCCCCATGCCACCTGCTGGATCTGCGCAGGCGCAATTAGCGTCACGTCGCTGCACTGCTCTGCTTTCTGCCACAGCGCGTGGTGGATCACCGCATTCTCTATGATATGCCCCAGATGGCTATAGCCCATGCTTTCATCATCAAAGGCAATATGGCCAAAGCTGTCTTTGTCCCACACTTCCATGCCGTGATAGCAGCTGGCGCGCTGGGCGACGATATCTGACCAGACGCCGAGACGCGTCAAAAGCTTTTCGCTGGCCGCGTTAATCGCCGACACGCGGAGTTCCGGCGGGGCATCTGATGCGACAGGCTGGGGCTGCTTTTGCTCCAGCACGGCCACGCGCAGGCCGCTGCCCTGTAATCCACAGGCCAGCGCCAGTCCAACCATTCCGCCGCCAACGATGGCAACATCAACATTTTGCACAGTGATAACTCCTTAACGCGCGACCCAACCCAGGGTCCGCTGCGCCAGCACGTCACGTGCCGGAATGAACAGTTCCATCGCCATCAGCCCGAGGTTGCGACCAACAACCAGCGGCGCCCAGCGATTGGCAAAGAGATGGACTAAACCATCAGTGACGCCAATTGTCGCCTCTTTATCGGCCTGACGTCGCGTCTGGTAATGGCTTAGCACCGGGTAAGCGCCACAGTCTTTTTGTTCGCTCCACGCCTGCGAAAGCGTTTCGGCCAGGCTCATCACATCCCGTAGGCCAAGGTTAAAGCCCTGACCGGCGATGGGGTGGAGGGTTTGCGCCGCGTTGCCGACCAGCGCCACGCGGTGAGAAACAGACTGTGATGCCGTGGTTAACGACAGTGGATAGACCGCACGTTTCCCGGCATGGGTAATACGCCCCAGCCGCCAGCCAAAGGCTTTCTGCAGCTCGGTACAAAAACGTTCGTCGGACCAGGATTTAACCTCTTCGGCCTTTTCCTGCGGGTGGCACCAGACCAGCGAGCAGCGCCCGCCCGTCATCGGCAGCATCGCCAGCGGGCCGTGCTGGATGAAGCGCTCAAACGCCCGGCCGTTGTGTTCTGCTGCGGTCGAGACGTTCGCGATGACCGCGACCTGCCCGTAAGGCTGCTGCCGCCACTCTACGCCGCACTGGGTGCCGAGCGCCGAGCGCGACCCGTCAGCCGCCACCAAAAGCTGTCCTTCAAGCACGGTGCCATTCTCCAGCGTTACGCTGACCTCGTCTTCACTGCGGGTGAAGCTGGCAACGCGTGCCGGGCAGTGCAGCGTGACGCCCGGCGCGTCCTGCAACAGGCGGAACAGGCGCAGGCCAATATCGTGCAGTTCAACGACCTGACCCAGCGCGTCAATACGGTAATCATGGGCATCCAGCGTCACAAACCCGGCATGACCGCGATCGCTCACGTGCACGGTATTAATGGCGGTAGCGCAATCGGCGATGGCCTGCCAGATGCCAATGCGGGATAGCTGCTGGCAGGTGCCCTGCGCCAGGGCAATGGCGCGGGAATCAAACCCAGGGTGATTCTTCGCCTGCGGCGCGACGGCTTCAACCAGATGCACCGGAAGCTGCCCCTTCGTCAAATGCGAGATGGCTAACGCCAGCGTGGCGCCGGTCATGCCGCCACCAACGATAATCACGCTCATACGCGCGCCGCTGCCATCAGCGCCTCGATATCGTCCGCTTTTTTCACCACGCTCGCGGTCAGGTTTTCGTTGCCGGTTTCGGTGATGACGATGTCGTCTTCAATACGAATGCCAATTCCGCGGTATTCCTCTGGCACGTCGGCATCCGGCGCGATGTACAGGCCCGGCTCGACGGTCAGCACCATGCCCGGTTCAAGCACGCGCGAACGTTCAGGGCCGTACGCGCCCACGTCGTGCACGTCCAGCCCCAGCCAGTGGCTCAGGCCGTGCATAAAGTACGGGCGGTGAGCATTCTCGGTAATCAGGGTATCGACATCCCCTTTGAGGATCCCAAGCTTAACCAGCCCGGTAATCATGATGCGCACCACCTCACCGGTCACCTCCTGAATGGAGGTGCCCGGGCGATACAGCGTCAGCGCCGTCTCGAGAGATTCGAGAACGATGTCATAAATCGCCCGCTGCGCTGGCGAAAACTTGCCGTTCACCGGGAAGGTACGCGTGATGTCGCCGGCGTAGCCCTGATATTCGCAACCGGCGTCAATCAGCACCAGATCGCCGTCGCGCAGCGCGCTTTCGTTTTCTGTGTAGTGCAGAATGCAGCCGTTTTCCCCGCCGCCAACGATGGTGTTGTAGGAGGGATAACGCGCGCCGTGGCGGTTAAATTCGTGGTGAATTTCGCCTTCCAGCTGGTATTCAAACATTCCGGGACGACATTTTTCCATCGCGCGGGTGTGCGCCAGGGCGCTGATTTCGCCCGCACGGCGCAGCACGTTCAGCTCTTCTTCAGATTTGAACAGACGCATCTCGTGCACCACCGGACGCCAGTCCGTGAGGGTGGCGGGCGCGGACAGGTTCTGCCGCGAGCCTTTACGCAGTTTTTCCAGCGCGTTGAAAACAATCTCATCGGCGTAGGCGTATTCGCCCTGCGCGTGATAGAGCACGTCGAGGCCATTAAGCAGCTGATAGAGCTGCTGGTTGATTTCGCTAAACGCCAGCGCGCGGTCAACGCCCAGCTTTTCCGGGGCGGCCTCTTGCCCTAAGCGGCGGCCAAACCAGATCTCAGCGGTTAAGTCTCGTACGCGGTTGAAAATCACGCTGTGGTTGTGGGTGTCATTGCTCTTAATCAGCACCAGCACCGCTTCCGGCTCGTTGAAGCCGGTGAAGTACCAGAAATCGCTGCTCTGGCGATAGGGGTATTCGCTGTCGGCGCTGCGCGTCACTTCCGGCGCGGCAAAAATCAGCGCCGCGCTTCCCGGCTGCATGTTTGCCAGCAGCGCCTGACGACGGCGCAAATACTCTTGTTGCGAGATAACCATGACACCCTCCTGTGCGTTATTTTTCTTAATGTAAGGTTGGCTTGCGAACTTCCGGCGCGGTCGGCTGCGAGCGCGTAAAGTTGTCGTGGCACAGCAGCGCCGCCACGCGCACGTACTCGATGATCTCTTCGAGAGACATTTCCAGCTCTTCCTGATCTTCCTCTTCATCGTAGCCAAGCTGGGCGATGTTGCGCAGATCGTCAATCGCTTCACCCGCTTCGCCGGTGACTTTATCAAGCTTAGGCTGGGTGACGCCCAGGCCAAGCAGATAGTGGTTTACCCACCCCGCGAGCGCATCGGCGCGATCGAAGACGCTGACATCGTCGCCTTCAGGCAGATAAAGCTGAAAAAGGAAGCCATCGTCTTCCAGCGAATCGCTGGTTGCCGCGTGCATTTTTCGCAGCGCTTCCGCCAGTTCGTGGCCAAACGCCAGCCCTTCGTTGGTGAGGTCGTGGATCAGCGGCTGCCATGAGCTGTCGCTGTTTCCGCCGCACAGTATGCCGCTGATCAGACCGTGCATTTCGGCAGGGGTAAGACCGACTCCCTGCTGGTTCAGTAACTGGTTTAAATCCTTGTAACCAGGCATTTCGTTCTGTATAGACATACGCATTCGTCATCAAAGGGAGGATATTCATGATATGCTACCACTTTGGACCCTGGTGATACCAGAAAAGGGCTTGTATCTTCACATCAGGGTAGCTATAGTGTCGCCCCTTCGCAGCCCCCGGGGCAGTAAGCGAAGGCAGCGCAGTCAATCAGCAGGAAGGTGGCATGTCTGCACAACCCGTCGATCTCCAGATTTTTGGCCGTTCACTGCGAGTGAATTGTCCGCCTGAACAAAGGGATGCTTTGAATCAGGCTGCGGACGATTTGAATCAGCGGTTGCAAGATCTAAAAGAACGCACTAGAGTCACAAATACTGAGCAGCTGGTTTTCATCGCCGCGTTGAACATCAGCTATGAACTGACTCAGGAAAAAGCGAAGACCCGCGATTACGCGGCTAGCATGGAGCAGCGCATTAAAATGCTCCAGCAGACCATTGAACAGGCGTTGCTTGATCAAGGTCGCAATCCCGAAAGACCGGGACCAAAGTTTGAATAACACTTCGCAGTTGACTATGGTAGAGTAACTGTGAAGACAAAATTTCTCTGAGATGTTTGCAAGCGGGCCAGTCCCCTGAGCCGATATTTCATACCACAAGAATGTGGCGCTCCATGGTTGGTGAGCATGCTCGGTTCGTCCGAGAAGCCTTAAAACTATGACGACACATTCACCTTGAACCAAGGGTTCAAGGGTTACAGCCTGCGGCGGCATCTCGGAGATTCCCTCTCTCTTCTTCTACCGACTACCATGACTCAATTCCCTGAAGTTTCTGCTTCACGCCAGGATATCCGTCAGCTCATTCGCCAGCGTCGTCGCGCCCTGACGCCTGAACAACAAGCACACTTTGCGCAGCAAGCCGCTGCCCGCATGATGGCCTATCCGCCCGTGGTGATGGCAAACACCGTCGCGCTCTTTCTCTCGTTTGACGGCGAACTGGACACACAGCCGCTTATCGACCAGCTCTGGCGCGCCGGGAAAAAAGTTTACCTGCCGGTACTGCATCCGTTCAGCCGGGGCAATCTGCTGTTTCTGCACTACCATCCGCACAGCGAGCTGGTGGTGAATCGTCTGAAAATTACCGAGCCGAAACTCGACGTGCGCGACGTATTACCGCTGTCACAGCTGGACGTGCTGATTACGCCGCTGGTGGCGTTTGATGAACAGGGCCAGCGATTAGGCATGGGCGGGGGGTTCTATGACAGAACGCTGCAAAACTGGCAGCAGTATGGGTTGCAGCCGGTAGGGTATGCGCATGATTGCCAGGCTGTAGAAGCCTTGCCGGTGGAGAAATGGGATGTGCCGCTGCCGGCGGTGGTGACGCCCAGCAAAATCTGGGTCTGGTAGAATAAAGCCGGGTGGCGCTTACGCTTACCCGGCCAACAAAAACTCAACGTAGGTCGGGTAAGGCGTAGCAGCCACCCGACACCACAGATCGCACCATCAGTACAACAGACGCGCGCGAATCGTTCCCGGAATGGCCTTCATGCTCTGCAACGCTTTTTCAGCCACGTCTTCATCCGCTTCGATATCAATGACCACATAGCCCATCTGCGAGTTGGTCTGCAGATACTGGGCGGCAATGTTGACGCTCTGCTCGGCAAAAATCTGGTTAATTGCGGTCAGCACGCCAGGACGGTTTTCGTGGATGTGCAGCAGACGACGACCGCCGTGCAGCGGCAGAGACACTTCCGGGAAGTTCACAGCAGAGAGCGTAGAACCGTTGTCGGAGTATTTGCTCAGCTTACCCGCCACTTCCAGACCAATATTCTCCTGCGCTTCCTGAGTAGAACCGCCGATGTGCGGCGTCAGGATCACGTTGTCGAATTCGCACAGCGGAGAGTTAAACGGATCGCTGTTGGTGGCCGGTTCCGTCGGGAACACGTCGATGGCCGCCCCCGCCAGATGCTTACGCTTCAGCGCATCGCACAACGCAGGGATATCGACCACCGTACCACGCGCGGCGTTGATCAGCAGAGATCCCGGTTTCATCAGCGCTAGCTCTTCCGCGCCCATCATGTTTTTGGTGGAGGCGTTTTCCGGCACGTGCAGGCTGACCACGTCGCTCATGTTCAGCAGGTCAGACAGATGCTGTACCTGCGTCGCGTTACCCAGCGGCAGCTTGCTTTCGATATCGTAGAAGTAGACGTGCATCCCCAGCGATTCCGCCAGGATCCCCAGTTGGGTACCGATGTGGCCGTAGCCGATGATACCCAGCTTTTTACCACGGGCTTCGTATGAGCCCGCGGCCAGTTTGTTCCACACGCCGCGGTGCGCTTTGGCGTTAGCTTCCGGGATACCGCGCAGCAGCAGCAGCAGCTCGCCAATTACCAGCTCCGCCACGGAACGGGTGTTAGAGAACGGGGCGTTAAAGACCGGGATACCGCGTTTTGCGGCAGCGTTCAGGTCGACCTGGTTGGTGCCGATGCAGAAACAGCCAATAGCAACCAGCTTTTCTGCCGCGGCAATCACGTCTTCAGTCAGGTGGGTACGGGATCGCAGGCCAATGAAGTGGGCATCACGGATGGCGGCTTTCAGCTCTTCCGTGTCCAGCGCGCCTTTGTGAAATTCGATGTTGGTGTAACCCGCCGCACGAAGGCTATCAAGCGCTTTCTGATGCACGCCCTCGACCAGCAGGAATTTAATCTTGTCTTTCTCCAGTGATACCTTTGCCATTTCCCCGACCCTGTTTTTATCTGAACTGATGTTGTGCTGGATTGAAATCCGCTGTAGCCAACATATCAAAAAAAACTATTGCAGCAATATGAACGTTTGCGTCGGCACTCTGAAGAAAAGTCATACAGGGCAAAATGACAGAGTAAAATGCTGAGGAAATTTACAAACGTGGCAGGATCGGCAAAAGAGGCGGAAAAGCGTGACACAAGTCACCAAATTTAGCTTTTCAAAAATTTTTTAGCGGGGGGAGCACTCCCCCCATCAGATCATTTTACGATGGTTTTCACACCGTCAGCCGTACCGATCAGCGCCACATCCGCGCCGCGGTTGGCAAATAACCCTACGGTGACGACGCCTGGAATGCCGTTGATGGCGTTTTCCAGCGCAATCGCGTCGAGAATCTCCAGACCGTGAACATCGAGGATGACGTTACCGTTGTCGGTGACCACGCCCTGACGGTATTCCGGACGGCCGCCCAGCTTCACCAGCTGACGGGCAACCGCACTGCGCGCCATCGGGATCACTTCAACCGGCAGCGGGAAATTACCCAGAATGTCGACCTGCTTGGAGGCATCCGCGATGCAGATGAACTTGTCCGCCACGGAGGCGATGATCTTTTCACGGGTCAGCGCCGCGCCGCCGCCTTTGATCATCTGCATATGGCCGTTGATTTCATCCGCGCCATCAACGTAAATGCCCAGACGATCCACTTCGTTGAGATCGAAAACGGTAATGCCGAGGCTTTTCAGCTTTTCCGTGGACGCATCGGAGCTGGAAACCGCGCCCTCGATCTGCCCCTTCATCGTGCCCAGTGCATCGATAAAGTGCGCCGCCGTTGACCCCGTACCAACACCGACAATGGTCCCTGGCTGTACGTACTGGAGAGCGGCCCATCCTACTGCTTTTTTCAGTTCATCCTGCGTCATGATCGTTTTGCCTGTGGTGTGAAAACTCAGGGCGCATTATAGAACACGTCGAATGGATTTCGTCTGTCAGGAAGGGAAAATTGTGTCATAGTGCAGATTAAGCAAAATTTAGGAGCCAGCCAGAGCAATGAAACGTCCGGACTACAGAACACTACAGGCACTTGATGCAGTTATTCGTGAACGCGGCTTTGAGCGCGCAGCGCAAAAGCTGTGCATCACCCAGTCCGCCGTATCACAACGTATCAAACAGCTTGAAAACATGTTCGGGCAGCCGCTGCTGGTGCGTACCGTACCGCCGCGCCCAACGGAGCAAGGTCAAAAGCTTCTCGCCCTGCTGCGTCAGGTTGAACTGCTGGAAGACGAGTGGCTGGGTGACGAACAAACGGGTTCCACGCCGCTGCTGCTCTCGCTGGCGGTGAACGCCGACAGTCTGGCGACCTGGCTGCTGCCGGCTCTTGCGCCGGTGCTGGCCGACTCCCCTATCCGCCTGAATCTTCAGGTCGAAGATGAAACCCGCACCCAGGAGCGCCTGCGTCGCGGCGAAGTGGTTGGGGCGGTCAGTATCCAGCCTCAGGCCCTGCCAAGCTGTCTTGTCGATCAGCTGGGCGCGCTCGACTACCTGTTTGTCGGTTCAAAAGCCTTTGCGGAGCGCTACTTCCCGAATGGCGTCACCCGCGCCGCGCTGCTGAAAGCCCCTGCCGTGGCGTTCGACCATCTGGACGATATGCACCAGGCGTTTTTGCAGCAAAACTTCGATCTGCCGCCGGGCAGCGTGCCGTGTCATATCGTTAACTCGTCCGAAGCCTTTGTGCAGCTGGCGCGTCAGGGCACCACCTGTTGCATGATCCCGCATTTACAGATTGAGAAAGAGTTGAAAAGCGGTGAGCTGATTGACCTGACGCCGGGGCTGTATCAGCGCCGGATGCTCTACTGGCACCGTTTTGCGCCGGAAAGCCGCATGATGCGCAACGTGACTGATGCGCTGCTGGCATTTGGACATAAGGTGTTGAGACAGGATTAAAATGAAAAGCCGGGTGGCGGCTACGCCTTACCCGGCTTATTGATTATTGTGCAGGTTTCGGCTGTGCTGCAACGGGTTCCAGCTGGAACACCACATCAACCTGATCGTCGAACTGAATCGTTGGCTGCTCGTAGGTTTCCTGAGCAGAAACCGGCGCGGCGTCCGCCTTCATCATCCGAACCATCGGGCTTGGCTGGTAGTTAGAGACGTGGTAACGCACGCTGTATACCGGGCCAAGCTTGCTCTTGAAGCCAGACGCCAGCTGTTCCGCCTGATGAATGGCATCATCAATCGCCGCTTTACGCGCTTCGTCTTTGTATTTCTCCGGTTGCGCAACGCCCAGCGACACGGAACGGATTTCGTTCAGGCCGGCCTTCAGCGCGCCGTCCAGCAGAGAGTTCAGCTTGTCCAGCTGACGCACGGTCACTTCCACAGTGCGCACGGCGCGATAGCCTTTCAGGATACTTTTGCCGTTCTGGTAGTCGTAATCGGGCTGGGTACGCAGGTTCGCAGAGCTGATGTCTTTTTTAGCAACACCGTTCTGTTCCAGGAAAGAGAGATATTGCGCAACACGATCGTCTGCCTGTTTTTTGGCGGAAGCGGCATCTTTCGCCGCCACATTCACTTCAATTGCGAGGGTTGCAACATCCGGTACCGCGTCCACGCTTGCGGTGCCTGACGTGACGATGTGCGGGCCATCCGGCAGTTCACTTGCCTGCGCCGACACCGCACCGAAACTTACTAATGCCGCGAGGGCCATCACTTTAAACTTCACTGTCATTCCTCCATGTTGCGAAGAGTGCCCTAACAACAGGGCTCATGCCAGCAAGCTTAGCGGGTCTTGCTCAGTTGTCCATAAGACAAGGATTAGTTGAACAATTCCTGGACGTGGTGAATGCCCTCTTTTGCCAGCTGAAAAGCAATAAACCACATCACCAGCCCCACCAGGGTATTAATAATGCGCTGGGCTTTGGCAGTCCGCAGACGAGGCGCCAGCCATGCCGCCAGAATGGCGAGACCGAAGAACCAGAGGAAAGAGGCGCTGACCGTGCCGAGCGCAAACCAGCGTTTCGGCTCAACGTCCAGCTGTCCGCCCAGGCTGCCCAGCACTACGAAGGTGTCGAGGTAGACGTGCGGATTTAGCCAGGTGACCGCCAGCATGGTGACGATAATCTTCCAGCGGCCCTGCTTCATCACTTCGGCACTTGCCAGCTCAATGTTGCTGCTCATCGCCGTTTTCAGGGCACCGAATCCGTACCACAGCAGAAACGCCACGCCGCCCCAGGTCACCAGCGCCAGCAGCCAGGGGGACTGCATCAGCAGCGCGCTGCCGCCAAAAATGCCGGCGCAAATCAGCAGCAGATCGCTCACCGCGCACAGCAGGGCAATCATCAGATGATACTGGCGGCGAATGCCCTGATTCATCACGAAGGCGTTTTGCGGGCCGAGCGGAAGGATCATGGCCGCACCTAAGGCAAGCCCTTGAAAATAATAAGATAGCATGACGATTTTCTCGCAGTGTTGTTCTGGAGGCTGACTATACTGCGCGAATCACATTAGAGGAAATGGATAATATTAATTGGGTATTAGCGGAGCTTATGAAAGTAAAGCCCGGTGGCGCGAGCGCTTACCGGGCCTACGGGTGACGTTATTCTGCTTCTTTGACTTTTTTGACGTTTACGTCCATCTGCGGGTAAGGGAAGCTGATGCCGTTGGCGTCGAAATCGCGCTTGATGCGCTCCAGCACATCCCAGTAAACGTTTTGCAGATCGCTGCTTTTGCTCCAGATACGTACCACGAAGTTAATAGAGGAAGCACCCAGTTCGTTCAGGCGAACCGTCTGCTCGCGGTCCTTCAGAATGCGGTCGTCAGAGGCGATGATATTTGCGATCAGCGACTTCACCTGATCGATATCGGAATCATACGCCACGCTGATGATGAGCTCGTTACGACGCACCGGCTCGCGGGAGAAGTTAATGATATTGCCCGCAATGATTTTCCCGTTCGGTACCACCACAATACGACCATCGACGGTACGCAGGGTGGTAGAGAAAATCTGTACCTGCAACACGGTACCGGCGATGCCGCCAAGGTCAACATATTCACCGGAGCGGAACGGACGGAAAGTCACCAGCAGTACGCCCGCCGCCAGGTTTGAAAGCGAGCCCTGCAGTGCCAGACCAATGGCCAGACCGGCGGCACCAAGAACGGCAATCACGGAGGCGGTTTGCACCCCAACACGGCCCAGCGCGGCAATCAGCGTGAAGGCGATAATGCCGTAGCGCACCAGTGCGGAGAGGAAGTCAGCCACCGTGGCGTCAATGTGTCGCGCGACCATCACACGGTTGACGGCGTTCGACACGATACGCGCCACGATCATCCCGACGATGATGATGGCAATCGCCGCGACAATGTTCACGGCATAGCTCAGCAGCAGGGCCTGGTTGCGCACCAGCCAGTTGCCGGCGTTATTGATGCTGTCTACAACATCGAGTTGTTCCATTTATTCTTCCTTTTGTTAAACCAAAACACAAAATCCATCCCCCATGGAGACAGGCAGGTCAGTAAAGGGTAAACAAAAAGCACCGGCTTTGCCAAACAGATCACAAAAACAGGTATTGCAGGATATTGAAAAAGCATAAAAAAAGGCCCGCATTTGCGGGCCTTCTGATGCTGTTAGCAGCTCAAATTACAGAACGTCGATCGCGTTCAGTTCTTTGAAAGCCTGCTCCAGACGGGTCACCATGGACGTCTGAGCAGCGCGCAGCCATACGCGTGGATCGTAGTATTTCTTGTTCGGCTGGTCTTCGCCTTTCGGGTTGCCCAGCTGGCCCTGCAGGTAAGCTTCGTTCGCTTTGTAGTACTGCAGAATACCGTCCCAGGTTGCCCACTGGGTGTCGGTATCGATGTTCATTTTCACTACGCCGTAGCTTACGGAGTCTTTGATTTCCTGAGCAGAAGAACCGGAACCGCCGTGGAAGACGAAGTTCAGGCTGTTGTGCGGCAGGTTGTGTTTCTTGGAAACGTATTCCTGAGAATCGCGCAGGATGGTCGGGGTCAGAACCACGTTACCTGGCTTATAAACGCCGTGCACGTTACCGAAGGACGCTGCAATGGTGAAGCGTGGGCTGATTTTGCTCAGCTCGGTGTAAGCGTAATCAACGTCTTCTGGCTGGGTGTACAGGGCAGAAGCGTCCATGTGGCTGTTGTCCACGCCGTCTTCTTCACCCCCGGTGCAACCCAGTTCGATTTCCAGGGTCATGTCCATTTTGGCCATGCGCGCCAGGTACTTAGAGCAGATCTCGATGTTTTCGTGCAGTGACTCTTCAGACAGGTCGATCATGTGAGAAGAGAACAGTGGCTTACCGGTTGCCGCGAAGTGTTTTTCACCCGCGTCCAGCAGACCGTCGATCCACGGCAGCAGTTTCTTCGCGCAGTGGTCAGTGTGCAGGATAACTGGAACACCGTAGTGTTCAGCCATCTGGTGAACGTGGTGCGCACCAGAGATAGCACCCAGGATAGCAGCACCCTGAGGAATGTCAGTTTTCACGCCTTTACCTGCGATGAACGCAGCGCCGCCGTTAGAGAACTGAACGATAACCGGTGCTTTAACTTTTGCAGCGGTTTCCAGTACGGCGTTGATGGAGTCGGTACCTACGCAGTTAACTGCTGGCAGAGCGAAGTTGTTTTCTTTAGCTACCTGGAACACTTTCTGTACGTCATCACCAGTGATAACGCCAGGTTTTACGAAATCAAAAATTTTAGACATGTTGCTTAGTCCTGTATCTTCGGCCGTTAGAAAAGGTGCGAGCTCTTAAAAGCGCGCTGAAAATTGGGCAGGTTTCCCTGCCCTTGAATGGCTTACTTCTTAGCGCGCTCTTCGAGCATTGCTACTGCTGGCAGTACTTTGCCTTCCACGAATTCGAGGAATGCGCCGCCACCAGTGGAGATGTAGGAGATCTTGTCAGCGATACCGAACAGGTCGATTGCTGCCAGGGTGTCACCACCGCCTGCGATAGAGAACGCTTCGCTGTCTGCGATTGCGTTAGCCACGATTTCAGTCCCTTTGCGGAAGTTCGGGAATTCGAACACGCCAACAGGACCGTTCCACAGGATAGTTTTTGCGTTTTTCAGGATTTCAGCCAGTTTCTGTGCAGAAACGTCGCCCAGGTCCAGAATCTGCTCTTCGTCTTTGATGTCGTTTACAGATTTCAGGGTCGCGGTTGCGGTTTCGGAGAACTCGGTCGCCACGCGAACGTCAGTTGGAACCGGGATATCACAGGTACCCAGCAGGCGTTTGGCTTCGTCAACCAGGTCTGCTTCGTACAGGGATTTACCCACGTTGTGGCCCTGAGCGGCAACGAAGGTGTTCGCGATACCACCGCCCACGATCAGCTGGTCAGCGATTTTAGACAGGGAATCCAGAACGGTCAGTTTGGTAGACACTTTAGAACCACCAACGATAGCGACCATTGGGCGAGCAGGTTCTTTCAGTGCTTTACCCAGTGCTTCCAGTTCGTCAGCCAGCAGAGGACCCGCACACGCGACGTCTGCGAATTTACCGATACCGTGGGTAGATGCCTGCGCACGGTGCGCAGTACCGAATGCATCCATCACGAATACGTCGCACAGTGCAGCGTATTTTTTGGACAGGGTTTCGTCGTCTTTCTTTTCGCCTTTGTTGAAGCGAACGTTTTCCAGAACAACCAGCTCACCTTCGGCAACGTCTACGCCGTCCAGGTAATCTTTCACCAGGCGAACCGGGTTGGACAGTTTGTCTTTCAGGTAATTAACAACCGGCAGCAGAGAGAACTCTTCGTTGTACTCGCCTTCAGTTGGACGGCCCAGGTGGGAGGTGACCATCACTTTAGCGCCCTGCTTCAGAGCCAGTTCAATGGTTGGCAGAGATGCACGGATACGCGCGTCGCTGGTCACTTTGCCATCTTTAACCGGTACGTTCAGATCGGCACGGATGAAAACGCGTTTACCTGCCAGATCCAGATCGGTCATCTTAATTACAGACATGGTGAATCCTCTCGTTGATTCTTAAAGTTTTGCAAGCGCAAGGTGCGCTCTACCTGAAACCTTTTGCGGCCATGGCTAACGTGGTGTCGAGCATTCGGTTAGCAAAGCCCCATTCGTTATCACACCAGACCAGCGTCTTGATAAGGTGCGCACCACTGACTCGCGTCTGCGTGCCATCCACGATGGCGCTGTGCGGGTCGTGGTTAAAATCTACTGAGACCAACGGTAATTCCGTATAGTCAACTATACCATGAAATGCTCCCTGTGCCGCTTTTTGCAGCAACAGGTTGACTTCACAGGCTTTTACCGGTTTTTTCACCGTCACGCTGAGGTCGATTGCGGTGACGTTTATCGTCGGAACACGCACGGCAATCGCTTCGAAACGGTCATTAAACTGCGGGAAAATTCGGGTGATCCCTGCAGCCAGTTTCGTGTCCACCGGGATGATTGACTGGCTCGCCGCGCGAGTGCGTCGTAAATCCGGGTGATAGGCGTCGATAACCTGCTGATCGTGCATGGCGGAGTGAATCGTGGTTACGGTGCCGGATTCAATGCCATACGCATCGTCTAACAGTTTGATGACCGGAATAATGCAGTTGGTGGTGCAGGAGGCGTTGGAAACAATGCGGTGCTCGGCTTGCAGCTCATGCTGGTTGACGCCAAACACGACGGTCGCGTCGAGGTCGTGACTGCCGGGATGAGAAAACAGGACTTTCTTCGCGCCTGCTCTCAGATGCGCTTCGCCGTGTTCGCGGTTGCCATACACACCGGTACAGTCAAGCACGACATCCACACCCAGTTCACGCCAGGGTAGCCCGGAAATGATGTTCTCATGCAGCACACGAATAGCGTCATCACCCACAAAAAGCTGATCTCTTTCCTGGCGCACATCCCAGGCGAAGCGTCCGTGGCTGGTGTCATACTTCAATAAATGCGCCATGCCAGCAGCATCCGCCAGTTCATTGATTGCCACCACGGTGATTTCCGCCCGACGTCCGGATTCATACAAAGCACGAACCACATTACGCCCGATGCGACCGAAGCCATTAATCGCTACGCGTACGGTCATAGATCTCCTGCAAAGCAATCCCTGAGTTTGAGGTGGCTGAAAGAGTAATCCAGCGACGCCCGAAGGGGAATCTTTGCTATCACAAACTGCGATTGATTGGTCAATTGTCGAACATTTAATCGACTGAAACGCTTCAGCAAGAATAAGCGAATCGGGGAATAAAAGGAATGTCTGTCCAGATGAATAAGCGAGCTATATGACTTGCGTCACATTTTCGTTGGAATAATGACGCAAAAAAAGCCGGGTAAGCGCTAGCGCTTACCCGGCCTACTTTTGAGCCATTTGTAGGCCCGGTCAGCGTAAGCGCCACCGGGCAAAACGGCGATTACAGCAGTTCTTTCGCCTTAGCGACCACGTTCTCAACGGTGAAGCCGAACTCTTCGAACAGCTGTTCTGCCGGAGCAGACTCACCGAAGGTGGTCATACCGACGATAGCGCCGTTCAGACCCACGTATTTGAACCAGTAGTCAGCAATACCCGCTTCCACCGCCACGCGAGCGGAAACCGCTTTAGGCAGTACAGATTCACGGTAAGCCGCATCCTGCTTGTCGAACGCATCGGTAGACGGCATGGAGACCACGCGCGCCTTCACGCCTTCGGCAGTCAGTTTTTCCCATGCTGCTACAGCCAGTTCAACTTCAGAACCGGTCGCGATGAAGATCAGCTCAGGCTGGCCCGCGCAATCTTTCAGCACGTAGCCACCGCGGGCGATGTTTGCCAGCTGCTCAGGGGTACGCTCCTGCTGCGCCAGGTTCTGACGGGAGAGGATCAGCGCGGTCGGGCCGTCCTGACGCTCAACGCCGTATTTCCACGCCACCGCAGATTCAACCTGGTCACATGGACGCCATGTGCTCATGTTCGGGGTTACGCGCAGGGAAGCTACCTGCTCTACCGGCTGGTGAGTTGGACCATCTTCGCCCAGACCGATGGAGTCATGGGTGTAGACCATCACCTGACGCTGTTTCATCAGCGCAGCCATACGCACGGCGTTACGTGCATATTCCACGAACATCAGGAAGGTAGAGGTGTATGGCAGGAAACCACCGTGCAGAGCGATACCGTTCGCGATAGCGGTCATACCGAATTCACGTACACCGTAATGGATGTAGTTACCGGCAGTGTCTTCATTGATTGGCTTAGAACCAGACCACAGGGTCAGGTTAGAAGGCGCCAGGTCAGCGGAGCCGCCCAGGAATTCTGGAAGCAGCGGACCGAACGCTTCAATCGCATTCTGAGATGCTTTACGGCTGGCGATTTTAGACGGGTTCGCCTGCAGCTTCGCGATGAATTCGTTGGCTTTCGCGTCGAAGTCAGACGGCATATCGCCTTTCATACGACGGGTGAATTCAGCCGCTTCCTGTGGGAACGCCTTCGCATAGGCAGCGAATTTCTCGTTCCAGGCCGCTTCTTTCGCCTGGCCCACTTCTTTAGCATCCCACTGAGCATAGATCTCAGACGGGATTTCGAAGGCAGGGTGTTTCCAGCCCAGTGCTTCACGGGTCAGTGCGATTTCCGCGTCGCCCAGCGGTGCGCCGTGGGAGTCATGGGTGCCCGCTTTGTTCGGAGAACCGAAGCCGATGATGGTTTTGCACATCAGCAGGGACGGTTTGTCGGTGACTGCGCGAGCTTCTTCTACTGCACGTTTAATCGAGTCAGCATCGTGGCCGTCAACACCACGCACAACGTGCCAGCCGTAGGCTTCGAAACGTGCGGCGGTGTCGTCAGTGAACCAGCCTTCAACGTGACCGTCGATGGAGATACCGTTGTCGTCGTAGAACGCCACCAGTTTGCCCAGCTTCAAGGTACCAGCCAGGGAGCACACTTCGTGAGAAATGCCTTCCATCATGCAGCCGTCGCCCAGGAAAGCGTAGGTGAAGTGGTCAACGATGTCATGGCCAGGACGGTTGAACTGCGCCGCCAGGGTCTTCTCGGCAATCGCCATACCCACAGCGTTAGCAATGCCCTGACCCAGCGGGCCGGTGGTGGTTTCTACGCCAGCGGTGTAGCCCACTTCCGGGTGACCTGGAGTTTTGGAGTGCAGCTGACGGAAGTTTTTCAGCTCTTCGATTGGCAGATCGTAGCCGGTGAGGTGCAGCAGGCTGTAGATCAGCATAGAGCCGTGGCCGTTAGACAGCACGAAACGGTCGCGGTCAGCCCATGCCGGGTTCTGCGGGTTGTGGTTAAGGAAATCACGCCACAGGACTTCGGCGATATCAGCCATACCCATAGGGGCACCCGGGTGGCCGGATTTGGCTTTCTGTACTGCGTCCATGCTCAGCGCACGAATAGCATTAGCAAGCTCTTTACGTGAGGACATTTTAACTCCAGATCGGACTGTTAAAGGCCATGCCCTTGACGACAGCGCGTTTTGGGCTACGCCGGAAAAAAGTGCCAACAATGTAACCCAAGCCGCAGGGCATGTACATGGACCATTCTTTTGCAGCTTAAGAAATCTCTGGATCATGCTCGCATGTTGCGCAATCTGCTCGCCCGCGCCTGTAGATATTCCTTATACTTATCCCGCCCCGGCTTCGTTGCGGGGGCACTTTTCGGATTTTATTCAGTTTAACGAGTACGGAAGCAACCTCATGAAAATGCATGCAATAGTGCTGGCCCTGGGTACAACGCTCGTGCTGAGCGGCTGTCAGAATATGGACTCTAACGGCCTGATGACCTCAGGTGCAGAAGTCTTTCAGGCCTACTCCCTGAGCGACGCGCAGGTTAAAGCGCTGAGCGATCAGGCCTGTAAAGATATGGACGGAAAAGCCACGCTTGCGCCGGCTGACAGTACCTACACACAGCGTCTGAATAAGATTGCTTCCGCGCTCGGCGATAACATCAACGGCCAGCCGGTGAACTACAAGGTTTACATGGCGAAAGACGTCAACGCCTTCGCGATGGCCAACGGCTGTATCCGCGTCTACAGCGGGCTGATGGATATGATGACCGACAACGAAGTGGAAGCGGTTATCGGCCATGAAATGGGTCACGTTGCGCTCGGCCACGTGAAGAAAGGGATGCAGGTAGCCTTAGGCACCAACGCCATTCGCGCGGCGGCGGCCTCTGCGGGCGGCATCGTTGGCAGCCTGTCCCAGTCGCAGCTTGGTGACGTAGGTGAAAAACTGGTTAACTCCCAGTTCTCGCAGCGTCAGGAGTCCGAAGCGGACGACTACTCCTACGATCTGTTGCGCAAACGCGGTATTAATCCATCCGGTTTAGCCACCAGCTTCGAAAAGCTGGCAAAACTGGAAGCGGGTCGCCAGAGCTCCATGTTTGACGATCACCCGGCCTCAGAAGCGCGCGCGCAGCATATTCGCGACCGAATGGCCGCTGACGGAATTAAATAATTTTGGAAGGAGGCAATTTTGCCTCCTTTTTATTTCGCATGAATTGCTAACTAAATCGCACGTATCGGTAACACCTCTGAAAGCCCCGTCAAATCTACCCTTTCCGGCTGAAACGTCTGGTCACATATTTATTGCAATCGTTAATCTTTCCGGTAATTATCAAACGCGCAGTAATTCAATTTAATATATTAAGACAGAGACGTTCCCTCCGTGAAAAAAGAATTATCGTTAATTGCTTTAAGTTTATTCGCCGCATTACCCGCCGCTGCAAGCCAGCAATCTGACAGCAAGGGTTTTATCGACGACAGTCATTTAGACCTGTTTTTACGCAATGCGTATATCAGCCGTGACTACCATCAGGGCCAGCAGGATAAAGCCGAATGGGGTCAGGGCATCATCGCCACCTTTGAATCCGGCTATACCGAAGGGCTGGTGGGCTTTGGCGTGGACGGCATCGCGCAGTACGGCGTGCGCCTGGACGGCGGTCGCGGCAAGAGCGGCGCGGGCGGTATCGACTTCTTTAAACAGGAAGACGATGGCCGGGCCAAATCCGATTTAGCGAAATTTGGCGCTACCGCCAAAATGCGGATCTCGAATACCGTGCTGAGCTACGGTAACCAGCGTCCTGAACTGCCTATCGTTAACGCCGACAGCTCCCGCCTGCTGTTTGAAAGCTACACCGGTGCCATGCTGACCTCGAAA
Organism: Enterobacter cloacae complex sp. P2B; assembly: GCF_014895985.1. Lineage (NCBI taxonomy): Bacteria > Pseudomonadati > Pseudomonadota > Gammaproteobacteria > Enterobacterales > Enterobacteriaceae > Enterobacter > Enterobacter cloacae complex sp. P2B. The sequence goes on from NZ_JADBQQ010000019.1 coordinate 41,532, forward strand.
GAGCTCGACGGCCTGGAAGTGAACGCCGGTTATTTCACCGACGAGCAGCGTAAAAGCGACGACCGCCACGACAGCGGCCTGAAAAGCCTGACTTTCGGTGGCGCAAGCTACCAGTTCAACGACCAGTTCAGCGGCGCGCTATACGCCTCTCATAACGAAGAGGTGATGAACAAACAGTACCTGGGGCTGAATTACAAACAGCCGTTCAGCACCGGGCAGCAGCTGGTGCTCGACTTTAACGGCTATAACTCGCGTCTGGATCAGGGCTACGCTGACAGCCTCGACACGGGCCGCAGCAACACCATCTGGAGCCTGGCGGCGAGCTACATCTGGGATATTCACACGTTCAAAGTGGCGTACCAGCAGAGCAGCGGCAGCACCGGCTATAACTACGGCGGCTATCGCGACAAGGGCGGCGTGGGTGACGGCGGCAACACCATCTGGCTGGCGAACTCCTACTGGTCTGACTTTAACGGTGAAGACGAGCGCTCATGGCAGGCATCCTACGGCCTGGACTTCGGCGGACTCGGCCTGCCGGGCCTGAGCTGGACCACCGCCTACGTGCGCGGCGACAACATTAAGACGTCTGAAACCAGCAACGGCAAAGAGCACGAGTGGTTTAACCAGATCCAGTACCAGGTGCAGGACGGCCCGGCGAAAGATCTGAAGCTGAAACTGCGCTACTCCGTGCTGCGCGTCTCCAGCAACGCCAGCGACTATAACGTGGGCGGGGACGAGATCCGCGCTTACGTGGAATACCCGTTTAACGTGTTCTGATAAAACAAGCCGGGTGGCGGCTTCGCCTTACCCGGACTACTGTTTTCTCCCTCTCCCCGTGGGAGAGGGAAAACAGCTAGTAAAGCGTTTTCTGCGGCGGCCCGGCAAACTTCAGCGCGCCAATCTGACCCATCCGCACTTCCACTACCGACGGTCCCGGCATCGCCAGCGCCTCCGTCATCACGGCTTCAAAATCCTCTGCCCGCTCAACGCTCCACGCCTGCAGGCCAATTGCCTGTGCCAGCAGGGTAAAGTCCGGCGTATGCAGTTCGTTATAATACTGTCGCCCGCCGAAGTACTTATCCTGAATGCCGCGCATCACGCCGTAGCCCCCGTCGTTCATGATCAGCAGCGTCACGTTGGCTTTCTCCTGCGCCAGCGTCGCCAGCTCGCCTAAATTCAGGCTCAGGCCACCGTCGCCCACCAGCCCCACCACCTTACGCTGTGGGTTAGCAATCGCGGTACCAATCGCCATTGGCAGCCCCATGCCAATCGCCCCGGCCAGAGAGTGAATGTTCATCAGCGGGCCGTTAGCCCTGAACAGGCGGCTGCCCCACAGGCTGCCGGAAACGGTGATATCGCGCACCAGCAGGCCGTCCTGCGGCAGGGCTTTTTCAATGGCGTCGTTGAGCTTCGCATAGGCGCCGCACTGCTCGCGCAGGCCCTGTTCAGCCTGCGAGACCACCAGCTGCACCTGCGCGTCCCACTGGGCGTTGCCCCACTCGCGGCCCTGCGCTTTTTCAGCCAGCGCGCCAAGCAGCGCTGAACAGTCGGCTATCAGCGTGTTATCCATCAGATAGTTACGGCTAGCCGCCGCCGGGTCGATATCTATCTGCACGCGTGGAGACGGCAACTCCAGCGTCCAGGAGCGGGTTTCGTTGCTGCGCAGGCGTGAACCGGCGACCAGCGTAAAATCACACTGCGCAATCAGCGCCTCTACCGACGGCGAATTGTGGAACGCCCGCAGGCTGGCACGATGGTCGTCCGGCAGCACGCCGCGCGCGTGGGTGCTGGAGATCACCGTCACGCCCGCATCCGCCAGTTTTTTCACCGCGTCAGCGCTTCCCAGCGCCCCGCCGCCCAGCCACAGCAGCGGCTGTTTAGCCTGCCTGAGCTGCGCCCATAAAGCATCCACGATCGCGGGATCCACGGCTGCAACCGAAGCTGGTTTCACCGGTGCGGTCACCAGAGACAGCGGAATTTTAGCTCCCTGAATATCAATCGGGATTTCCACGGAGACCGGCCCGCACGGCGGCGTCTGCGCCTCCTGAATCGCTTTATGCAGAATCGCTATCGCCTGGCTGGCATTGCTGATGCGGTACGCCCGTTTTGAACTGGCCTTCAGGAAGGTCAGTTGGTCGCGAGTTTCATGGATAAAACCGGTGTCGGCATCCAGCCAGGCCTTTTCAACCTGTCCGGTTAAATGCAGCAGCGGCGTGCAGGCGTTCATCGCCTCCACCAGCGCGCCTACCGCGTTCCCCGCCCCCGCGCCGGTGCTGGTCAGCGCCACGCCGAGGCCGGAAAACCGCCCGTGGGCGTCGGCCATGGTGACGGAACCCGCCTCGCCGCGCGCGGGCACGAAGCGGATTTTGCCCCGCTGCCCTATCGCGTCCGCGATCGGCAGGTTGTGAATGGAGATGACGCCGTAGATGGCCTCAACCTGATACTGCTCCAGCGTTCTGGCGATGGCGTCGCCGACGGTTATCATTTCGCTCATTGCTCACCCTTTCTCAGTCGCACCAGTGGTTGACGCTGTTACCCGTCGCCAGATAAATGCTCTTTTGCTGCATCCAGGCTTTCAGCCCCTGAATGCCCTTTTCGCGGCCCAGACCGCTCTCTTTAAAGCCCCCGAACGGGGTCGAAATCGCAAAAACTTTGTAGGTGTTGATCCACACCGTACCGGCCTCCAGCTGCTCGCTCAGGCGCAGCGCCCGCCCGGTGTCGCGGGTCCAGATCCCTGCCGCCAGGCCGTAAACCGAGTCGTTCGCCTCGCGGATCAACGCCGCTTCATCGCGAAACGGCATCGCCACCAGCACCGGGCCGAAGATCTCCTCCTGGCAGGCGCGGGCGCCGTTCGTCAGCCCTTCGATAATGGTCGGCTGGAAGAAGCTGCCGTTTGCGAGGTCAGGATCCGCCGGGATCTCCCCGCCGCACAGCACCCGGCCCCCCTCGCGCTTCGCCAGCTCGACGTATTCCTGCACGCTCTGGCGATGTTTCTCATTGATCAGCGGCCCAACGTGAACGCCGTCGGTGAAGGGGTGCCCTACGCGCAGCCCGCGAGTTAATTCCAGCAGCCGCGCCATCAGTGGCGCGTACAGGCTTTCGTGGATAAACAGCCGGGACCCGGCGATGCACGCCTGCCCTGCTGAGCTGAAAATGCCGTAGCAGATCCCGCGCGCGGCCTGCTCAACGTCGGCATCCTCCAGCACGATGATCGGGGATTTACCGCCCAGCTCCAGCGACGCTGGGATCAGCTTTTCCGCGGCCACGTGCGCCAGATGGCGGCCCGTGGCGGTGCCGCCGGTAAAGGAAATTTTTCGCACGCGGGGATGGCGCGCCAGCGCGTCGCCAATCACCGAGCCTTTGCCCGGCAGCACGCTCAGCAGCCCGGCGGGCAGCCCGGCCTGTTCAAAAATGCGCGCCAGCTCCAGCGCCATCAGCGGCGTGGCTTCGGCAGGCTTGAGGATCACCGCGTTCCCGGCGGCGATGGCCGGGGCGACCTTCTGCATCTCGCTGGCAATGGGCGAGTTCCACGGCGTGATGGCCGCCACTACGCCGAGCGGCTCATAGCGGCTTAGCGTCAGCAGATCCGGCTGGCGCGGCGTGGGCAACTCCCCTTCCAGCAGCTCGCAGGCGGCGGCGAAGTAGCGGGCCGTTCCCGCCGCGCTCATCACCAGCCCGCGCGCCTCCGCCAGCGGCTTGCCGTTATCCCGGCTCTGCATCTGCGCCAGCTCGTCAGCGCGGGACTCAATCAGATCCGCCACCTTGTGCAGGATCTTCGCCCGCATGTGCGGCAGGCTGTTGCGCCAGGCGGGATCGCGCCACGCGCGCTCGCCGGCCTCGATCGCGTCGTGCAGATCGTCAAGGTTTGCCGCGTTCAGCGTCGCATTGAGCGACCCGTCAGCCGGGAAGTGGCTCTGCATCGGGTTACCACCGCCGCATCGCCACTGGCCGCCGATAAAAATCTTCAGATCGTCCATCGTCACTCCTCAGCTCAGGGCCAGCTCGCGGCAGGCGCGCACCGCGCTGAGTGCCGCCAGGGTGGAGGTTTTAGGGTTAGACGCCAGCGGCAGCCCGCTCAGCTCCAGATGGAATTCGCCAAACAGCCCTTCTACGTGCAGCGTGTGGGTGTTACGTTTCGTTGCCGGGTCAACCATCAGCTGCACGCGGGTTTCATCCATCCCGACGCCGCCGAGCGCCACGGTCGCCGCCACGTTGGCGTTCGCCGGGAACAGGCGCGCCGCCTCGCGGGCGCTCCCTTCAAAAAAGACCTGCGCCTCTCTGACTGCGTTAAGGTCGATAAGCTGCTCGGCGTAGCTGCCGCGCCAGCTGGCCGGGCTTTTACGCGACTGATAGGTGACGCGCTCAAGCCCGCCCTCCTTCGCCGCCGCCAGCCCGTCGATGCCGGCCACCGCCCCGGAAAGCAGCGTCAGCTTTCCGCCCGCCGCGAGCAGGCGCTGCTCCAGCGCGCTGTCCGCCAGCGCGCCGGTGGAAATGACCGCCAGATGCCAGCCGCGGCGCAGAATCGCTTCGCCGTACTGCGCAACCGCCTGCTGGCTGGCGCACTCCAGTACCAGATCGGGCGTTTGTGCGCACGCCATCGGCGAGGTCAGCGCCTCGACCGCATCGCCAAACTGGTCGCGAATGGCGGCATGGTGAGACGCGCGCGCCACGATCCAGCCGATAGCCACGCCGGCGGGCAGACGCTCAATCACCGCCTGCGCCATGGCGCCATAACCGATTAACATTACCTTTTTCATGATGTGTCCTTACAGATGGCGGCAAAAGCCGCCGGAAACGTCCAGCGCCGCGCCGGTGGTAAACGAGGCCAGCGGCGAGGCGAGGAACAGCAGCGCTTGCGCAGGCTCCTGCGGCTTGCCGAGGCGCGCCATCGGGATGCCGCGTTTGCGCGCGATCTCCGCCGTCCACTCCGGCCAGCTCTGGCTTTTATCCGCCCGGCTTTCAAAGCGGCGCTGCCACTGGCCGGACTCGACCATACCGAGCAGTATGGAATTGACGCGAATCCCTTTGCCTACCAGCTCTTTCGAGAGCGTCAGCGTCATGTTCAACAGCGCGGCGCGGGCTGCCGACGTGGCGATCATGTGCTCTTCCGGCTGAAGCGCCAGCAGGGAGTTCACGCAGGTGATGGAGGCGATATCGGACCGTTCCAGCAGCGGCTGAAACGCCTGCACCGGATTAATGACGCCAAACAGTTTAAGTTCGGCTTCGTGCAGCCACGCCTCGCGCGGCGTGTCGCTGAAGTGCGCCACGTAGCCCTGACCGGCGTTGTTGATCAGCATATCCGCCGCGCCAAAGCGCGCCTTCACCGCATCCGCGAAGGCCTGCACCTCGTCGGCGTTCAGCACGTCGCAGCGGTATGAGAAAATTTCCCCGTCGGGATAGTCGTTTTGCAGCGTCGCATGGGCGCTGGCGAGCCGGTCCGGGTCGCGGCCACAGAAGGCGACTCTCGCCCCTTCGCCCAGCAGCAGGCGCAGCGTTTCAAAGCCAATGCCGGACGAACCGCCGGTAACGACCGCTACGCGGCCGTCAATGTGTGCATTCATCGCGCACCTCTTCGTTAATGCGTAAAAGCTGTTGTTTAAAAAACGCGTCGTTATCGAGATAGCTCGCGTGTCCGGCCTGCGGAATCGCGGTAAACGGCATGCCGTAGCGCAGCGCCAGCCCCTGTACCAGCTCGGGCTGCGTTATCGCGTCCTGCTCGCCGCACCAGACTTCAAATTGACCGGCGTAACGCTTAAGCCAGCCGTGAATGTCGTCATGCGCCAGCATCCACGCGGCAGCGAGGTAGCCTTCGGGGCGCAGCCTGCGCATGCCCGCCGCGACGGTGGCGATATCGTCCGGGCGCGCGCCGGGGCGCAGCAGCTTCGCGGCGCGGGTCTGGGCGAGGATGTCGCCACCGAGCGCCATCTGCTGCTCGCGATTACGCCAGACCTGCTCTCGCTGCTCCGGCGCGGCATTACCGTAGCCCTGCGCGGCGTCCGCCAGCACCAGATGAATGACGCGTTCAGGGAACTTCGCCGCAAACGCGCTGGCCACCAGCGCCCCCAGGGAATGGCCCACCAGTACCGCCTGCCAGACGCCTGCGCGGTCGAGCATCGCCGCCAGCGCGTCGGCGTAATCTCCGGCGTTTGCCCGCTCAACCGCCAGCATCGGGCTTTCGCCGTAACCGGGCATGTCCCACGCCAGCACGCGAAAACCGTTCAGCGCCATCTGCTTATGCCAGGACGCAGCGCCAGAGCTGATCCCGTGCAGCAGCATCAGCGGGATGCCGCTTCCCTGTTCACGAAAAGCCGTCATGTCGCCCCCTTAGTTCCGCTTCACTTTTGAGAGCGGATGATCGGAGGGATAGGTCGGGATTTCCGGCTTGTTGGTTCCCAGCATGACGCACATCAGCGCCTCTTCTTCCCCGTGGTTAAACAGGCCGCGATAGATGCCCGGCGGGACGGAGATCAGGTCACGCTCGCGCAGCACGGTTTCGGTGTAGTTGTCGCCGTCCTGGATCATCAGCGTGATCTGCCCTTTGAGCATGAAGAACACCTCCTCCACGTCGTCGTGCAGGTGCAGCGGCCCTTCGCACTTCGACGGCAGCACCATGGTAGAGAAGGTGAAATGGTCCGCCTGCACGGTGTTGGTGTCGTTCGCCACGCCGGTTGCGCCGGTGCCGATGTAGCGCATCTGCGCCCGGCGGTATTTCGGGTCAAAATCGGCCTGGAACTTCAGCGCGTTCCAGTCGTACTTGCGGCCTTCGAAGCGCGCGATGCGCGACTCGACCCACTCTTCCATCGTCAGGTGGTCAGGTTTGATGCCTGTTTTGTTGGTTACGGTTGAATCAGTCATGACACTCTCCTCAGTAACGTCTCAGCAGCGGCAGTAACAGGACGCAGCCCACCGCCGCCATCACCGCCAGAAAAATCAGCCCGGAATCCATGCTGTGGGTGAAGGCGATCAGCGCGCCCATCACCGCCGGCGACAGCGCGCCCGCAAAGTTTCCCAGCCCGTTGAAGATGCCGCCCGCCGTGGCGCTCACCCGGGGATGGGTGGCTTTCGCCAGCAGGGCGAAAATGTTGGGGGCGCCGGTGCCCCACATAAAGGTGCTGAAGCTCATCGCCGCGATGATGGCAAGCGGGGTGTCGAGGTGCATCACCGCCGCCAGGCCTACCGCCGCCCCCGCCATCGAGATAAAGCAGGCCGCCGCGCGCTTATCGACCCGGTCAGAGAGCCACGCGCCAATCACCTCTCCCGCCAGCATGGCGATGAACGGCATCGACGACAGCCAGCCCGCGTGCTCCAGGTGAATGCCTTTGCCCTTGATGAGATAGCCCGGCAGCCAGCCGTTGATGCCCCACAGGTAGGTCAGAAAGGCGATGTTAAAGATGCAGATGATCCAGAAGTGCGGGCTGACAAACAGCTCGCGCCGCGCCGCGCGCCGCTCGTCCTGAGACGCCTGCGAGGTACCGGGTTTTGCTTCCAGACGGATCCCGCGCAGGCCAACGCGCACAAAGATAAGCACCGGCACGGTCAGCATTGCCATGACAAAGAAGGTGCTCTGCCAGCCGAAGGTGTTCAGCAGCCACAGGGAGAGCGGGAAGCCAATCGCCGCACCGACCGGCGTGCCCAGCAGCCAGAGCATGGTGGCGCGCGCCTGTAAATGCTGCGGGAAGTTGTGGCGCACGATGGCGAAAGCCAGCGGGAACAGCGGTCCTTCCGCCACGCCCAGCAGGATGCGCAGGACGATCATTAGCGTGTAGTTATGGGTAAAGCCCATCGCCACCATCAGCGCGCACCACACCACCATCATCCCGGTGAGCAGGCGCAGCGGCGCGATTTTGTCGCCTAAACCGCTCAAAAATACCGACGAAAAGCCATAGCTCAGCAGGAAGGCGCTCATCAGAATGCCGAGGCGCGTGGTGTCAAAATCGATGCCCATGGCCTGCTGGAAATGGGTGTCGGAAAAGAGCGCCGCGATGCTGATTTTGTCGAAAAAGGCCAGCAGCACGCAGGCCAGCAGCGACAGCGGAATGGCCCAGCGCACCGCTTTTTCAGGCGTGCGGGTTCCCTCACCGCTCGCCTCGACGGGCGCGGTGTTGGTCTCTAATGTGGTCATGTCTCCCCCTACGGGTGCGGGTTAGCTATCGCAGTGACATCAGTGAAAAAGCCGAATCGGCGAGCGGTACGTCCGACAGGTCCCGCCCCGCCGCCATCCAGCGCTTCGCCAGCTTGACGGTGCGCGCATCGTTGAACGCCACCAGCTGCGTTAGCCGACCGTTGTCGTCCAGCGAGAAGTACAGCGCCTCTTCACGCACTATCGTTCGGCTGCCCGGCTGCGGAATGCCGAGGATCTGGATGTTGTGCTGATATTGATCCGACCACAGCCACGGCGCGTCGTCGTAGCCTGGCGCATCGGGGTTAAGCATGGCTTTCGCCGTCGCCACCGCCTGATTCTGGGCGAAGGCCCAGGACTGAATGCACAGGCCGTAGTGATGGTGCTGCGCCACGTCGCCGGCGGCAAAGATGAACGGATCGGACGTGCGCCCCTGGGCGTCCACCACGATCCCCCGCTCGGTGCGAAGTCCCGCATCGCGCGCCAGCTCCAGATTGAGATCGACGCCGATCCCCACCACCACCGCGTCAAAGGTTTCGCGCTGGCCGTCGCAGTGCATGACCGGCAGGCCATTATCGTCCTCCAGCTCCAGCGCGCCGCAGCCGGTACGGATCTCCACCCCCTGTTCGCGATGGATAGCCTCTAAGCGCTGCGACACCTCGCCGCTAACCGAGCGCATGCACAGCGCGGGCTGCTGCTCGAACAGCGTGACCGCTACGCCGCTTTTGCGCGCGGAAGCTGCAATCTCAAGGCCGATCCAGCCGCCGCCGACGATCGCCAGTTTTTTACTTTCCGCCAGACGCGCCTTCAGGCGCTGCGCATCCTGCCAGTGGCGCAGAGTGTAGACCTGCGGATGCGCCGCCCATGCCTGCGAAGGCAGGCGCGCCCGCCCGCCGGTGGCCATTAAAAGCATGTTGTAACTAAGACGTTCGCCGTTGCTTAAACGCACAGTTTTCGCTTCGCGATCGACTGATTCAGCACGCAGCGGGCGGTACCAGGTCAGGTTCAGCGCCTGCTGTGCTTCTTCGCTAAACAGCCGCGGGAGCGCCGCGTCCGGCTCCAGCAGAGACGCTTTCGACAGCGGCGGACGTTCGTAGAAATCCCACTCCTCTTCCGCCACCACGCAGATCTCGCCGTCGAAGCTCTCGTCGCGCAGGGTTTTCGCCGCCCAGCCGCCCGCCTGACCGCCACCGATAATGACAATGCGCGACGTCATACCGCCTCCGGCTTTTTCTGCTGGCGGCGGGTGTCGTGGTCAATCCCGCCTTCTACCGCCCATTCGGTAAAGGAGACCAGGGAGTGCTCCAGCTCGCGCGGCTGCCAGTTTTCCGTCAGATAGTCGTCGTTGGTGTAATACTCAAACGCGCCGCCGGTCGGGCTATTGACGTACCAGAAATAGGCCGACGACACCGGATGGCGGCCCGGCCCGATAAAGGTGCTCCATTCATTTTTATTCATCGCGATACCGCCGCCGATCACCTCGTGGATGTCGCGCACGGTGAAGGCCACGTGGTTGAGGCCGCGCTTGCGGTTCGGCAGTTGCAGCAGGAACAGGTTGTGATGTCCGCCGCGCGCCCCGCAGCGCAGGAACACGGCGCGGTTGATGTAGCGGTCCGAAACCTGGAAGCCGAGCACCTCGCGGTAGAATTTCTCCACCGCCGCCAGCTCCTCCACGAAGAACACCACGTGCCCGACGTTGATCGGCTGCGCACGATCGTAAACCGGGCTGGGCGTGTCGATACGGCGGGCATCGCCCCACTGGTTGATCGGCTCAACGTTCAGCTCCACGTCGGTCTGCTGGCTGACCTGCACGCGCAGGGTCATGCCGTTCGGATCGAGGCATTCCAGCGCGTCGCCCACTTCGCGAAAGCCGGGCTGTCTCGCCAGCTTCGGGCGCAGCGCGTCGAGATCGGACTGTGCGGCCACCGCCCAGGTCATGCGGCGCAGGGTGTTGCCCGCTTCAAACGCCGGCGGCAGGTCGGGGCTGTCGATGGGGTTCAGCTCCACGCGCGCGCCGCTCAGGGTGGTAAAACGCTGGCCGCTGGCATCGCCCGTCAGGCCAAAATCACGCATAAATTTGGCGCAGTGCGTCAGGTCTTCCACGCCAAATTCCAGCTTTTCAATTCCGGTTACACTCATCGTTCGTTGCCTCATCTGGCCCAAATTGGGCGTAAAACATGCCCGACGCAGTCAAGCGCCTGACGTTAACTCACTGATTTAGCTGGCCTGTGACAAATAGCCTAAGAAGCCAGAAATTTTATCCGCCGCGAGGCGAACCTCGTTTTGCAGCCGCTCACGGTCGGTCTGCGGGATCTCCTCCGACGGCACCAGAATGCTGACCACCGCCGCCACGCGTCCGCTTCGGTCATACACCGGGTAGACGATGGAGGAGATGCCGTGGCGGAAGAAGGATTCGCCGATGACAAACCCGCGGGCTTTGTCCTGCTGCACCATCTGCCACAGGGCTTCGCGGTCGTGAAGCTGCCCCGGCGCGTTGCCCGGCAGGCGCTCGTGCGGGAACAACTGTTCGAAATCGGCGCGGGTAATATCGGTCAGCAGCATGCGGCCCAGCGAGGTGCAGTGCACCGGCAGGCGGGTGCCAATGCTGACCTGATTGATGCGCGACCCGGCGGCACTGACGCGGGCGATGTAGATAATGTCGCGCCCGTCGCGGATCGCCAGATGGCTGCTGCACTGGCTGACGTCGCGCAGCTGCTCAATCACCGGCTGGCCGACCTGCGCCACGTCCAGCGAGGCGATGTACTCAAAGCCGAGACGCAGCACGTTCATGCCCAGCGAAAAGGTATTGGTACGCGCGTTGCGCTCCAGAAAGCCCATGTACTCCAGCGTCTGCACCACGCGATAGGCGGTCGCCTTCGGCATATCCACCAGCCGGTGCAGCTCGGCAAAGGTCAGATCGCGATGCTGCTCGCCAAAGGCCAACAGCAGCTGTAAACCGCGCTCCAGCCCCGGCACCAGATACTTCACTTCCTGATCGTTTGCCATAATCGCCACACCTTAGTTAAAGACAAAACCGCCGTTGACCGGGATCAGCTGCCCGGTGATAAACCGCGACAGATCGCTTAACAGCCAGACCACGCTGCCGGTGACGTCTTCCGGCTGCTGCGCGCCGGTTAACGCGCGGCCATTCTCGTAGAGCTGATGGCGCTCGGCCGGAACATATTCGGTCGCCTCGACGCGGGTTAACCCCGGCGCGATGGCATTAATGCGTATACGCTTTTCGCCCAGTTCACGCGCCATTGAGCGGGTCATGGCGATCACGGCGCCCTTGCTGGCGACGTAGGCCATCAGGCGCGGCGCGCCCCACAGCGCGGTGTCGGACGCAACGTTCACGATACCCGCGCCCTCGCGCAGCAGCGGCACCGCAGCGCGCGTCACCAGCCAGGTGCCTTTGACGTTGACGCTCATCACCCGATCCCAGAGATCCGGATCATAATGGAGCATATTTTTGCCGCCGACGCCCGTCGCCATCGCCGCGTTGTTCACCAGGCCATCGATCTGACCCTGCTCGCCAATCGCGCTGAACACCTGCTCAATGGACTGTGGATCGGCCAGATCGATAACGTGCGGTTCGATCGCATAGCCCCGCTCGCTCAGGGCGTGGGCGCTTTCGGCCAGCTCGCCCTTGAGGATGTCGCACATCACCACCGCCGCGCCCTGCTCCGCGCAGGCTTTGGCAAAGTGAAAGCCCAGCCCGCGCGCGGCGCCGGTTATGACGATGCGCTTGCCGCTCAGCAGCCCGTTCATCAGGCGGCTCCCTGCTGTTCTTCGCGCATCGCCAGTTGCTCTTTGGCGGCCTTTTGCATCATGCGGCGCAGGCGCGAGAGGCCGACGTCGTGCTGATACAGATATTCATGGTCGCGGGCGTTTGGCGCCAGGCTTTCCAGCACCACGCGGTCCTGCTCCAGCACTTCCCAGTGCAGTTTTTCCAGACGGTTGCGGTACATGAAGCGCCACATGTCGCGCTGCCAGCCCTGCACCCGGCGAATGCGCCAGAAGAAGACGCGGCAGTTGTCGTCATCTTCCGGCACCACCATGCCGACGATAAAGAAGTGGCCGCCCGGCCCGAAGCGCTTCTTGTACGGAATGGAGAGGCGCATCCAGCAGGTGCCGCTGTTGCCCAGCTCCACCCAGTCAAAGTTGACGCCGCTCTGCCCTTTTTTCTCAAAAATAAAACCGGTTTTGGTCGGCTGGAGCACCATGTCGGCCTTGCGATCCCCTTCCGCCATTGAGTGCGACGAGGAGTGCAGATAGGTGCCGTGCATCGGATCCATCACGTTTTCCAGCGCGTACTGGTAATTGCATTTCCACGCGGCGGTGCAGAGGAAGTTGCTGAAGCTGTCCGTATCGGCGAGCTCGTCCGGGAAGGTCAGCTCGTCCGGCTGCTGGTCTGCGGTGACGCCAAACCACAGGAAGATTGCGCCGTGCGCCTCCTGCACGTTGTAGCTGCGCACGCACTGCTGGCCGACCAGCGGACATTTGTCCACGGCGGGCACGTCTTTCACCTCGCCGTTGCCCGCGACCTCCACGCCGTGATACCAGCAGGCAATGCGGTCGCCCAGGTTCCAGCCCATCGACAGGCGTGCGCCGCGGTGCGGACAGCGGTCCTCCAGCGCCTGCACCTGGCCGTCTTTGTTGCGCCAGACCACAATCTGTTCGCCCAGGCGGGTAATGCCCACCGGTGCAGACTGCACCTCCCAGCTCGCCAGCACCGGATACCAGAGGCCGCGCAGACCTTTATCGAGATAGTGTTGTACGGTAGTCGTCATCGCGTTGCCCTCAGTAGCCGTTAACCTGTAAGAATGCCTGGAAGCTGGCCTCGCTCCACGGCTCGCCCTGCTGATCGTGCATGCGCACCGCGTTCAGCCCGTTCACCAGCTCCGGTAAGGTTTCAACCCCCTGCTCGAAGAGATCTTCCAGCGTGGCGATGAGGTTCACTTCCCAGCTTTCCGGCTCGCGGCTGCGGGTCTGCCAGATCAGGTTCTGATAATCACCCGGCTTATGGATCGCACCGTTACCGCCCTCGGCCGGTGGGGCAAACTGACGGCTTTCCGGCAGCGCCGGGTTGTAGTTCAGGGTGTCGCTCATGCCACGGTCTCCTCGACGAAGGTAATCTGAATCTGGTTTTCAAAAACCCGAACCGGGTAGCGGTTGAGGTTGCGCCCGCCGGGGCCGTGCAGGCACTGACCGGTTTTGACGTCGAATACCGCCTCGTGCAGCGGGCATTCCACCTTGCCGTCTTCCACGAAGCCCTGGCTCAGCAGGGCATAGGCGTGGGGGCATACGTCTTCCAGCGCGTAATATTCACCGTCAATCAAATACACGCCGATCTCTTTACCGTCGACGTTGCCGCTAAAAGGGAAATCTTCCTGTACTTGTTCTGCGTCACATACGCCTATCCAGCTCATCACGATCCTCCAGGCTTTTGTTTCATATATGAAACTATGTTTCTTATTTAATACGGTCAATATAAAAGCGATGAATGTTTCGTCAAGCCGCAATGTGACGAATTTGTTAATCAAACAGCAATTAATTAACTAAGTGTGCAAAGGATCACGAAAAAATGCAGCGATATGAAATTTTCATTATTTCGGTGTGAAAGAATACGATTTATCGATGGCCTTAAATTTTAATAAACAGTGATTGACTTCTTTTCTTTTTGTTCCTTAAAAATAAAATAAGTGAAAACCATGGTGTTTCACCTGTGAAACTTAATTTTATTTTTACCTTAATAAACAATGAGTTTCACAGGTGAACCATTTTACCCACGTGACAATCACGCGCATAAAAATAGAAATAAGCGAAAACATAAGGCAGGCGTTATGACGGCAAGATGGCAAGGCACAGTGGCACTGTTATTACTGATTATTATTTCCTACGTTGACCGGGTGAATATTTCTGTAATGATTTTAAACCCGGAATTTGCTCAGCATTTTCAGCTAAATGAAAACAGAATGTTACAGGGAATGCTTATGACCTGTTTTCTGCTGGGTTATGGATTTTCGGCTTTATTATTAACTCCGGTTATTGAAAGCAAACTCCATTATCGACAGGGATTATTGAGCAGCATAGCGATTTGGGCAGCGGTATGCGCCATTTCCCCGCTGCTCGGATCGCTGATGGGCATGCTCGTCGCGCGCACGATCCTGGGGATCGCTGAGGGGCCGCTCTTTTCGCTGAAAACGCGCTTCATCAGCGATCACTTTAGCGCGCAGGAGATCGGCAAACCCAACGCCGTGACCGCGCTGGGGGTCTCGCTCGGGCTGGCCGTGGGCTTTCCGCTGGTAACGTGGCTGATGGCGCATCTCGGCTGGACCGGATCGTTTTATGCCCTGGCGGTACTGAACCAGGTGCTGGGCGGCGGCCTTGTCTGGCGCTTCCTGCCCGCGCCGCAGGGTGCGGAGCAGATCAAAAAACCGGGCTTCGCAGAGACGTTTTCGCTTGCCTGGCAAACGCCGCTGCTCGGGTGGATCCTGCTGGTGGAGATTGCCACCCTGAGCTATCTCTGGGGGAGCAGCGCCTGGCTGCCCGCGTGGCTGCGCGACGAGCATCATTTCTCGCTGCACGCCACGGGCATGCTTGCGGCCATTCCCTTCCTGCTGAGTCTGGGCTCGAAGTTCCTCGGCGGGGTGCTGCTCGACAAAATGCGTCCGGAACAGGCGCCAATGCTGTTTGTGGTGGGCGGCGCGCTGACGGCGCTGTCCGTGGTCGCGCTGATGCTCAGCCATCAGCCTGCCTGGCTGGCGCTGTTTATGCTCTCGGCGAATATCTTCTGGGGGCTACAGGGGGCGGCTATTCCGGCGGTGATCCAGCATCACGCCGCGCGGGAAGCGGTGGGCAGCGCTTACGGCATTATCAACGGGATCGGCAATATCTGCGCGGCGTTTATTCCGCTGGTGATGGGGATGGTGATGAGGTCGGTAGGGTCGGTCAGCTCAGGCTTTTCGGTGCTGGTCGTCTCGCAGGTAATCACCCTGCTTGCCGGGGGAATGTTGCTGCTGCGCATGCGTCGCGCAGCAGCAATCAGCGCGTAAGGCTTATTCGCCTTTTTTCGCGGCCTGGATGTAGAGCATTTCCAGCGCCAGGGTCGCCGCGGCAAGCGCGGTGATTTCGGACTGGTCATAGGCTGGCGCCACTTCTACCACGTCCATCCCAACGATGTTCAGATCCTTCAGGCCACGCACCAGCTTGATGGCGCGGTCTGACGTCAGGCCGCCAATAACCGGCGTACCGGTACCCGGTGCAAACGCCGGATCCAGGCAGTCGATATCGAAGGTCAGGTATACAGGCATATCGCCGACGATCTGCTTAACCTGAGCCAGAATATCGTCCACGCCGCGATCGTTCACCTGGCCAGCGTCCAGCACGGTGAAACCGTTGTCTTTGTCGAACTCGGTACGGATGCCGATCTGCACGGAGTGGTTCGGATCGATCAGGCCTTCTTTCGGCGCGGTGTAGAACATGGTGCCGTGGTCGAACTCGCAGCCGTTCGCGTAGGTGTCGGTATGCGCATCGAAGTGCACCAGCGCCATTTTACCGAAGTGCTTCGCGTGGGCGCGCAGCAGCGGCAGAGTGACAAAGTGGTCACCGCCGAAGGAGAGCATGCGTTTGCCGGCCGCCAGCAGCTTCTCTGCGTGCGCCTGCAATTTTTCGCTCATTTCGCGCGCGTCGCCGAAGGCGTACACCAGGTCACCGCAGTCCACCACATTCAGGCGCTCGCGCATGTCGAAGTTCCACGGGAAGCGGTTGTGCTCCCAGGCCAGGTTGGTGGAAACCTGACGGATTGCCGCCGGGCCGTGACGCCCACCCGCACGACCGGAGGTTGCCATGTCGAACGGCACGCCGGTGATCACCCAGTCCGCGTCGCTGTCGTACGGCTGGAAGTTCATTGGAAGGCGTAAAAAACCAAACGCGTTAGATACCAGAGAGTTATCGTACTGATGACCTAAAGTGCTCATGTCCTGACCTCTTTTAACGTCGATACATTAAAAACAGATGAAAAAAAATCCCCTCCGCGTCGTTAAACCCGACGAGGAAGGGATTGATTCGTAAATCGCATATTGGGGCGAATTATCGCCGGTAATTCATACGGGTTCAAGTGAGTATAGGGCATTGTGCGGTCTGATGCCCTCACCCCAACCCTCTCCCACCGGGAGAGGGAGGATTTACTACTCGTCTTCCAGGTAGGTGTACCCGTACAGACCCGCTTCAAACTCTTCCAGGAACTGCTGCTGCAAGGCATCGTCCAGACCGGTGTTTTTCACCTGGTCGCGGAACTGGGTGAGCAGTTTTTTCGGATCCAGCTGCACGTATTCCAGCATATCCGCCACGGTGTCCCCTTCATCGGACAGCTCAACCTCGACGCTGCCGTCAGGGAAGACAAACACGTCAACCGCTTCGGTATCGCCGAACAGGTTGTGCATGTTGCCGAGGATCTCCTGATACGCACCCACCATAAAGAAGCCCAGCATGGGCGGGTTCTCCGGATCGTACTCCGGCATTGGCATCGTCGTTGCGATACCGTCACCGTCAACGTAGTGGTCAATCGCGCCGTCAGAGTCACAGGTGATGTCCAGCAGCACCGCGCGACGTTCCGGGGCGTGGTTCAGCCCTTCCAGCGGCAGAACCGGGAACAGCTGGTCGATACCCCAGGCATCCGGCATCGACTGGAACAGGGAGAAGTTGACGTACATTTTGTCCGCCATACGCTCCTGCAACTCGTCGATAATCGGACGATGCGCGCGGTTGCTCGGGTCGAGCTGTTTCTGCACTTCATGGCACATGTTCAGATAGAGCTGCTCGGCCCACGCGCGCTCCTGCAGGCTGAAGGTGCCTGACGAGTAGCCGACGTGGATATCATGCAGGTCCATCTGGCTGTCGTGCAGCCATTCGCGCAGGGAACGGCGCGTGCCCGGCTCGTGCATTTCCTGCCAGGTTTCCCACATGCTTTGCAGGGAACGTGGGGCATCATCTTGCGGAGGCGTCGCTTCGGTGATTTCGCTGCGCTCAACGCCAATGATATTAGACACCAGCACCGTATGGTGCGCGGTAACCGCGCGGCCAGATTCGGTGATCACCGTCGGGTGCGGCAGGCCGTGCTCTTCACAGGCATCGCCAATCGCCCAGATGATGTTGTTGGCGTATTCGTTCAGGCCGTAGTTCACCGAGCAATCGGACTGGGAGCGGGTTCCTTCGTAGTCCACGCCCAGGCCGCCGCCCACGTCGAAGCACTGAATATTCACGCCAAGCTTGTGCAGCTCAACGTAGAAACGCGCGGACTCACGCACGCCGGTGGCGATGTCGCGAATATTGGCCATCTGCGAGCCGAGGTGGAAGTGCAGCAGCTGAATGCTGTCCAGACGACCGCGCTCGCGCAGGATCTCCACCAGTTGCAGCACCTGGTTCGCCGCGAGGCCGAACTTGGATTTTTCACCGCCGGAAGACTGCCATTTACCGGAACCCTGCGACGCCAGACGCGCACGTACGCCGAGGCGTGGGATCACGTTCAGACGCTCGGCCTCTTCCAGCACGATGGCAATTTCGGTCATCTTCTCGATAACCAGATAGACCTTGTGGCCCATCTTCTCGCCAATCAGCGCCAGACGAATGTACTCGCGGTCTTTATAGCCGTTACAGACAATCACCGACCGGGTCATGCCCGCGTGCGCCAGAACCGCCATCAGCTCCGCTTTGGAGCCTGCTTCCAGTCCCAGCGGTTCGCCGGAGTGGATCAGGGATTCGATTACGCGGCGGTGCTGGTTCACCTTGATCGGGTAAACCAGGAAGTAGTCGCCGTTATAGCCGTAGGATTCACGCGCGCGCTTGAACGCGGCGTTAATGGAACGCAGGCGATGTTGCAGGATCTGCGGGAAGCAGAACAGTGCAGGCAAACGCTGGCCCTGCGCTTCACGGGCTTTCACCAGCTTAGCGAGATCCACGCGCGCTTCAGGGACGTCCGGATCCGGGCAGACGCTGATGTGGCCCAGCTCGTTGACGTCATAGTAGTTATTGCCCCACCAGGCAATATTGTAAGTGCGCAGCATCTTGCTGGCTTCCTGGGAGCTCATCGCAACCTCCTGCATAGAACGTAGTACACCCTGTTCGCCCGCTGACGAAGGCGAAAAAGAAGACATGTCGTCAGACATAGCGAACCTCAACTCTTTGTATTAAGTGTAAAACAGTTGACTACTATCGCAGCGTTATACGGCGATAACAACCCATAAACGGCTCCGTTTCCCAGCAGAGTATGCTGAAATCCAGACCGTGCGACCGGTTTCTTATTCATATCATTGTAAAACACGTATCCGAACTCTGTATGACAAGGTTCGGCGAAACCACGAGAAAACTCTTGTATTAACAAGAGCGCCCTTGTTCAGTTTTCACAGAGCGTAACCGGCCCTTGAATCCTGAGAAGCGCCGAGATGGGTATAACATCGGCAGGTTTGCAGACTAGAAATGCGGGTTGCGGGAATCAATGGCGCGCCAGAACGGCAGCGCTGAATTAGCGGAAAACGATGGTTCATTATCTCGTATCACCTCCACGGCCGCCTCTGATGAAACGGACCCCAAGCCAAAGCTAAAAGTTCACTGCTTAACCCGGCTGGAAGTGGCGACACGATGTATTCATCGAGCGCTGATTTTATATGAGCCGCGCGCCGCGTTTTATACCGAGAAGGGGGCTAAAAAGCAAAACAAAAATACGCGTGTTGCCAGCAGCGTCAGGAAAAATTTCCAGCAGCCATTTCAACGCAGTGAGAGATGAATCAAAAAAAACTGGAAATCGGGCGAAGAAGTGACCTAAAATAGCCATCCAGATGTTAATCCATCTATACTGATTAACACTCATACTGCCAGTGTCAAAAACCTGCAGGCCTTGGTAGAATTATCTCCTTTGGCTATTCCACACAGCAGCTTGAGCTAACCAAATTCCTCTTAGGTGAAATAAAACATGGCAAAACACCTGTTTACGTCCGAGTCCGTATCAGAAGGACATCCTGATAAAATTGCTGACCAAATCTCCGATGCGGTGCTGGATGCGATCCTGGCGCAGGATCCTAAAGCGCGCGTAGCGTGTGAAACCTATGTCAAAACCGGCATGGTTCTGGTTGGCGGTGAGATCACCACCAGCGCATGGGTTGATATCGAAGAGATCACCCGTAACACGGTGCGTGAGATCGGCTATGTACATTCTGATATGGGCTTTGATGCCAACTCCTGCGCGGTACTGAGCGCGATTGGCAAACAGTCTCCGGACATCAACCAGGGCGTTGACCGTGCCGATCCGCTGGAACAAGGCGCGGGCGACCAGGGCCTGATGTTCGGTTATGCAACCAACGAAACCGACGTGCTGATGCCAGCACCTGTGACCTACGCACACCGTCTGGTGCAGCGTCAGGCTGAAGTGCGTAAAAACGGCACCCTGCCGTGGCTGCGCCCGGATGCGAAAAGCCAGGTCACCTTCCAGTACGACGACGGCAAAATCGTCGGTATTGATGCGGTGGTGCTGTCTACCCAGCATGCCGAAGAGATCGATCAGAAATCCCTGCAGGAAGCAGTGATGGAAGAGATCATCAAGCCGGTTCTGCCAACCGAATGGCTGAGCTCAGCAACCAAATTCTTCATCAACCCAACCGGACGCTTTGTTATCGGCGGCCCAATGGGCGACTGCGGCCTGACCGGTCGTAAAATCATCGTTGATACCTACGGCGGCATGGCGCGTCACGGTGGCGGCGCGTTCTCCGGTAAAGATCCGTCTAAAGTTGACCGTTCTGCCGCGTATGCTGCACGTTATGTGGCGAAAAACATCGTTGCTGCCGGCCTGGCTGACCGCTGTGAAATTCAGGTTTCCTACGCTATCGGCGTGGCTGAGCCAACCTCCATCATGGTGGAAACCTTCGGCACGGAGAAAGTGCCTTCAGAACAGCTGACCCTGCTGGTGCGCGAGTTCTTCGACCTGCGTCCATACGGCCTGATTCAGATGCTGGATCTGCTGCACCCAATCTACCAGGAAACCGCTGCATACGGTCACTTTGGTCGTGAACATTTCCCATGGGAAAAAACCGACAAAGCCGCTCTGCTGCGTGAGGCTGCCGGTCTGAAGTAATCGACAGCCGAGAGTATTAAACAGGCCAGCCTTTGTGCTGGCTTTTTTTATGTCGGGTGGCGGCTAAAGCCGCACAACTGAAAGCGATTACACCGCACCGGCACCACTCCGCTTTCAGAATAATCTCTTTGCATGTTCGCCTTTCTTCTGCTGTTACATTTCCTTTCAGTTAAGTCTGAAATTCAAACAAACGCGATGCGCATCACCTCGTTTACCTCTATATTTTCAAAGCTTTAATAATTTTTACGGTTGCACGTTAGTGTAACCGATTACACCATTGTGATTAATCTCACATATTTTTACGGGTCGCTCACCTACCCTTATCATCAATAAAACTGATAACCCAACTGGAGGGCATAATGCCTGACAATAAAAAACAGGGGCGTACGTCCAACAAGGCGATGACTTTCTTCGTCTGCTTCCTCGCCGCCCTGGCAGGATTACTCTTTGGCCTGGATATCGGCGTCATTGCCGGCGCTCTTCCCTTTATCGCAGACGAATTCCAGATTAACGCGCATACCCAGGAATGGGTGGTTAGCTCCATGATGTTCGGTGCGGCCGTTGGGGCCGTCGGCAGCGGCTGGCTCTCCTTCAAGCTCGGACGCAAAAAGAGCCTGATGATCGGTGCGATCCTCTTCGTCGCCGGTTCGCTCTTCTCCGCTGCCGCCCCTAACGTTGAAGTGCTTATTCTTTCCCGCGTGCTGCTGGGCCTTGCGGTGGGCGTGGCGTCTTACACCGCCCCGCTCTACCTCTCCGAAATAGCGCCGGAGAAAATCCGCGGCAGCATGATTTCCATGTACCAGCTGATGATCACCATCGGTATTCTCGGCGCTTACCTGTCCGATACCGCGTTCAGCTACAGCGGCGCATGGCGCTGGATGCTCGGCGTGATCATCATCCCGGCTATTCTGCTGCTGATTGGCGTCTTCTTCCTGCCGGACAGCCCGCGCTGGTTTGCCGCCAAACGTCGCTTCGTTGATGCCGAACGCGTGCTGCTCCGCCTGCGCGATACCAGCGCGGAAGCGAAAAACGAGCTGGAAGAGATCCGCGAAAGCCTGAAGGTAAAACAGTCCGGCTGGGCGCTGTTTAAAGAGAACAGCAACTTCCGTCGGGCGGTGTTCCTCGGCGTGCTGCTGCAGGTGATGCAGCAGTTCACCGGGATGAACGTCATCATGTACTACGCGCCAAAAATCTTTGAACTGGCGGGCTACACCAACACCACCGAGCAGATGTGGGGCACCGTTATTGTGGGCCTGACCAACGTGCTGGCGACCTTTATCGCCATCGGCCTGGTGGACCGCTGGGGTCGTAAGCCAACCCTGACCCTGGGCTTCCTGGTGATGGCGACGGGTATGGGCGTTCTCGGTACGATGATGCATGTGGGCATCCACTCCCCAACCGCCCAGTACTTCGCGGTGGGTATGCTGCTGATGTTTATCGTCGGGTTTGCGATGAGCGCCGGTCCGCTGATTTGGGTACTGTGCTCTGAAATCCAGCCGCTGAAAGGGCGTGATTTTGGTATCACCTGCTCTACCGCAACCAACTGGATTGCCAACATGATCGTCGGCGCAACGTTCCTGACCATGCTCAACACCCTGGGCAATGCCAACACCTTCTGGGTCTACGCCGGTCTGAATATCTTCTTTATTGTGCTGACCATCTGGCTGGTTCCAGAAACCAAACATGTTTCTCTGGAACATATTGAACGTAACCTGATGAAAGGTCGTCCGCTGCGCGAAATCGGCGCCCACGACTAATCCTCTTGCGGGAGGCGCCTCTTGCGCCTCCCCGCTTCCCGCTTTATGCTCTGCCCCTATGAAAGCTCCCCGTCTCCCCATCGCCATTCAGCAAGCCGTTATGCGCAGCCTGCGGGAAAAACTTGCCCAGGCGAATCTGAAACTCGGCCGCAATTACCCTGAACCGAAGCTGGTCTATCAGCAGCGCGGCACCGCAGCCGGCACCGCCTGGCTGGAATCGTACGAGATCCGCCTGAACCCGGTGCTGATGATGGAAAACCAGCAGGCGTTTATTGAAGAAGTGGTGCCGCACGAGCTGGCGCACCTTCTGGTATGGAAGCATTTTGGCCGCGTCGCGCCGCATGGAAAAGAGTGGAAATGGATGATGGAGGCGGTGCTCGGCGTTCCGGCGCGCCGTACCCATCAGTTCGAGCTGGAATCGGTACGCCGCAATACCTTCCCCTATCGCTGCCAGTGTCAGCAGCACCAGCTTACCGTCCGCCGCCATAACCGCGTGGTGCGCGGCGAGGCGACCTACCGCTGCCTCAAATGCGGCGAACCGCTGATTGCAGAGTAATCACCTGAACTTTCAGGAACTTTCCTGATCTGACTGATTGCATACAGGAACAACATTCGTTACGTTGCGGGCTCGTTTTGACACGGAGTGTAAGATGTCCCGTAATGTTTCTCTCGCGGTCGCTTTTCTGGCGACGGCGCTTTCCGGTCAGGCCCTGGCCGACGGTATCAACAGTTTTTCCCAGGCCAAGGCAGCAGGCGTGAAGGTGAACGCCGATGTGCCGGGCGATTTCTACTGCGGCTGCAAAATTAACTGGCAGGGCAAAAAAGGGGTCGTTGACCTCGAATCCTGCGGCTATAAGGTGCGTAAAAACGAAAACCGCGCCAGCCGCATCGAGTGGGAGCATGTCGTTCCGGCCTGGCAGTTTGGTCACCAGCGCCAGTGCTGGCAGGACGGCGGACGTAAAAACTGCGCCAAAGATCCGGTTTATCGCCAGATGGAAAGCGACATGCATAACCTGCAGCCTGCTGTTGGTGAAGTGAACGGCGACCGCGGCAATTTCATGTACAGCCAGTGGAACGGTGGCGAAGGCCAGTACGGCCAGTGCGGCATGAAGGTGGATTTCAAAGAGAAAGTCGCCGAGCCCCCTGCCCGCGCGCGCGGCAGCATCGCCCGCACCTACTTCTACATGCGTGACCGTTATGACCTCAACCTTTCACGCCAGCAGACGCAGCTGTTCAATGCCTGGGATAAGCAGTATCCGGTGACGGAATGGGAATGCCAGCGCGACGAACGTATCGCCAGAGTCCAGGGGAATCATAACCCTTACGTCCAGCGGGCTTGCCAGGCGCAAAAGAGCTAACCTACACTACGGCAATTCGCTTATACCGCATGACATATGGAATTTTTGACTATGCGCATTCCCCGCATTTACCACCCTGAACTGATTACCGCAGGCCGCGAAATCGCCCTGTCTGACGACGCCGCTAACCACGTTGGCCGCGTGCTGCGCATGGGGGCTGGCCAGGCAATACAGCTGTTCGACGGCTCTAATCAGGTTTTCGACGCGGAAATCACGCGGGCGGATAAAAAAAGCGTGCATGTGAATGTCTTGCGCGGCGAAGTGGACAACCGTGAATCGCCGCTGCACATCCACCTTGGGCAGGTGATGTCGCGCGGAGAAAAGATGGAGTTCACCATTCAAAAATCCATTGAGCTGGGTGTAAGCCTCATTACGCCACTTTTTTCCGAGCGCTGTGGCGTTAAACTGGATGCGGAACGTCTGAACAAAAAGATCCAGCAGTGGCAGAAAATCGCCATTGCGGCCTGCGAACAGAGCGGCCGCAACCGTATTCCGGAGATCCGCCCGGCGATGGATCTGGAGGACTGGTGTGCAGAAGAGGATAGCGGGCTGAAGCTCAATCTTCATCCGCGCGCCAGCGCCAGCATCAATACGCTGCCGCTGCCCGTTGAGCGCGTACGCCTGCTGATTGGCCCCGAAGGCGGCCTGTCGGCGGACGAAATTGCGATGACGGCGCGCTACCAGTTTACTGATATTCTGTTGGGACCTCGCGTTCTGCGCACTGAGACAACGGCACTCACGGCCATAACCGCGCTACAGGTACGGTTTGGCGATCTGGGTTGAAGTATTAACGGAGAAGAACATGATAAAGCTCGGCATCGTGATGGATCCCATCGCAAACATTAACATCAAGAAAGATTCCAGCTTCGCCATGCTGCTGGAAGCGCAGCGTCGTGGCTATGAGCTCCACTATATGGAGATGAACGATCTTTATCTGATCAACGGTGAAGCCCGCGCACGCACCCGCATCGTTAACGTCGAGCAGAACTACGACAAATGGTACGAATTCGGCACCGAGCAGGACATTGCCCTGGCCGACCTCAACGTTATCCTGATGCGTAAAGATCCGCCGTTTGACACCGAATACATCTATAGCACCTACATCCTTGAGCGTGCCGAAGAGAAAGGGACGCTGATCGTCAACAAGCCGCAGAGCCTGCGCGACTGCAACGAGAAGCTTTACACCGCCTGGTTCTCTGACCTGACGCCGGAAACGCTGGTCACCCGCAGCAAAACGCAGCTGAAAGAATTCTGGCAGAAGCACGGCGACATCATCATGAAGCCGCTGGACGGCATGGGCGGCGCGTCTATTTTCCGCGTGAAGGAAGGCGACCCGAACATTGGCGTGATTGCCGAAACGCTGACCGAGCTGGGCACGCGTTACTGCATGGCGCAAAACTATATTCCAGCGATCAAAGATGGCGATAAGCGCGTGCTGGTCGTGGACGGTGAGCCGGTGCCTTACTGCCTGGCGCGTATCCCACAGGGAGGCGAAACCCGCGGTAACCTGGCGGCAGGTGGCCGCGGCGAGCCGCGCCCGCTAACCGAAAGCGACTGGGAAATTGCCCGCCGCGTTGGCCCAACGCTGAAAGCCAAAGGCCTGATCTTCGTTGGCCTGGATATCATCGGCGATCGCCTGACTGAAGTTAACGTCACCAGCCCAACCTGCATTCGCGAAATCGAAGCGGAGTTCCCGATCTCGATCACCGGAATGCTGATGGACGCTATCGAAAAACGTTTACAGAAATAAACTGTGACAGCGCCTGGGTTTATCCCCATACTGGGCGCTGTCGCTTTTTAAACCAGGAAACAGTACCTCTGACAATGAATTTACAGCATCACTTTCTTATTGCCATGCCTGCTCTCCAGGATCCGATTTTTCGCCGCGCCGTGGTTTATATTTGTGAATACAATGAAGACGGCGCGATGGGTATTATAATCAACAAACCGCTGGAAAACCTGCAGGTTGAAGGGATTCTGGACAAGCTGAAAATCTCGGCTGAAGCGCGCCTGCCGGAAATCCGGCTTGATAAACCGGTGATGCTGGGTGGACCTCTTGCCGAAGATCGCGGCTTTATCCTGCATACCCCGCCGGTATTCTCTTCCAGCATTCGCATCTCCGATAACACCGTGATCACCACCTCGCGCGACGTGCTTGAAACGCTGGGCACCGCTGAGCAGCCTTCCGAAGTGCTGGTGGCGCTGGGCTATTCGTCGTGGGAGAAAGGCCAGCTTGAGCAAGAGATCCTCGATAACGCCTGGCTTACCGCACCTGCGGACATGAATATTCTGTTTAAAACCCCTATTGCCGATCGCTGGCGTGACGCGGCAAAGCTGATTGGCATTGATATTCTGACCATGCCTGGCGTAGCGGGGCACGCGTAATGAGCGGCACCCTTCTCGCCTTCGACTTCGGCACCAAAAGCATCGGCGTCGCCGTGGGTCAACGGATCACCGGCACCGCTCGCCCGCTCACGGCGCTGAAAGCTAACGACGGCACGCCGGACTGGAACCTGATTGAGCGCCTGCTCAAAGAGTGGCAGCCGGACGACGTGATTGTCGGCCTGCCGCTGAACATGGACGGCACCGAGCAACCGCTTACCGCCCGCGCGCGTAAATTCGCCAATAAAATCCATGGCCGCTTTGGCGTCTCCGTGAAGCTTCACGACGAGCGTCTCAGCACCGTCGAAGCGCGTGCAGGCCTGTTTGAACACGGTGGCTTCCGGGCGCTCAACAAAGGCAGCGTAGACTCCGCTTCAGCCGTTATCATCCTCGAAAGCTACTTCGAACAGGGCTTTTAACGCAGGGGCCTACAGCCGCCCCTGTGCCCGTCTCTCCGCCAGGCTCTGGTCAAAGTTCTGCATTCCCGCCTGCTGACCGGTTTGAATGATGCCGGGCAGCTGCCACGTCTTCCCCTCACGAATCAGATTCGCCGCCGCCGCGGTGTTTACCAGCAGCTCGTACAGCGCGACGCGCCCGCCCTGAAGATCGGGAAGCAGCTTTTGCGCCAGCACTGCCCGCAGGCTGCCGGCCAGCTGGTTACGCACCGGATCTTTCTCCTGCGCCGGGAACGTATCGACCAGCCGTTCAATCGCCTGTGCTGCCCCGCGCGTGTGCAGCGTCGCCAGCACCAGATGCCCGGTCTCTGCCGCCGTTAGCGCCAGGCGGATCGTTTCGCTGTCGCGCAGCTCCCCCAGCAAAATAACGTCCGGGTCCTCGCGTAACGCACTGCGCAGCGCCTCTGCAAATGACGGGCTGTGCTGGCCTATCTCCCGCTGCTGAATCAGGCAACGTTCACTCTGGTACATAAACTCCACCGGATCTTCAAGCGTGAGGATATGGCCGTCAGTATGGCGGTTGAGGAAGTCGACCATTGCGGCCAGCGTGGTGGATTTACCGCTGCCGGTCGCTCCCGTTACCAGAATCAACCCGTTGTCGCTGGACAACAGTTCGGGAATAGCGCGCGGCACCCCAAGCGAAGGGAGCTGCGGACAGGAACGCGGTAACAGCCGCAGGGTAACGGAGATGCCCTTCATCTGCTTAAACGCACTGCCGCGCAGACGCTGGTCTCCTGCGACCGTCACGGCAAAATCGACCTGCCCGTTTGCCCACCATGCGCCCTGCTGTTCGTCGTTGAGCCACGCCTTTAGCAACGCCCCGACATCCGGCGGCGGAAACGGGGCCGGCTCAAGGCGGCCCAATCTGCGCCAGCGCGGTGGTGAATCACTGCACAGGTGTAGATCGGAGACGTTATGCTTTACACTAAGGGCCACAATTTCTTCCACATCCATAGACTACTCCTCGGAAAATGAACGACATTGCGCATAACCTGGCACAGGTCCGGGACAAAATCTCAGCCGCTGCAACGCGTTGCGGCCGTGCTTCAGAAGAAATTACGCTACTTGCAGTCAGCAAAACCAAGCCTGCGAGCGCCATCGCAGAAGCGATTGCTGCAGGTCACCGGGCGTTTGGCGAAAACTACGTGCAGGAAGGTGTGGATAAAATTCGCTACTTCCAGGAGCAGGAGACGTCCGATCTGCAATGGCACTTTATTGGTCCCCTGCAGTCGAACAAAAGCCGTCTGGTGGCAGAGCACTTTGACTGGTGCCATACCATCGACCGTCTGCGTATTGCTTCCCGTCTGAATGACCAGCGCCCGGCGGAGATGCCTGCGCTTAACGTGCTGATTCAAATCAATATCAGTGATGAAAACAGCAAGTCCGGCATTGCGCTGAGCGAGCTGGATGCGCTGGCCGCAGAGGTGGCCGCCCTGCCGCGCTTAACCCTGCGCGGGCTGATGGCCATTCCGGCACCTGAGTCAAGTTATGAAAGGCAGTTTGCCGTGGCACAGCAAATGGCTGTAGCATTTGAGGCGCTTAAAGCGCGCTATGAAACGGTAGACACGCTTTCACTGGGCATGTCGGATGATATGGAAGCCGCCATCGCGGCAGGCAGCACTATGGTGCGCATCGGCACAGCCATTTTCGGTGCGCGCGACTACACCAAATAATAAGGAAACCTGAGGAACGCCATGAAGACGTTGACTTTCCTGCTCTCAACGGTCATTGAGCTGTACACGATGGCGCTTTTGCTGCGCGTCTGGATGCAGTGGGCCCGCTGTGACTTTTACAATCCGTTCTCCCAGTTTGTCGTGAAAATCACGCAACCTGTTGTCGGACCGCTGCGCCGTATTATCCCGGCCATGGGCCCCATCGACAGCGCTTCGCTGCTGGTGGCGTTTATTCTGAGCGTGCTCAAAGCCATCGTGCTGTTTATGGTTATCACCTTCCAGCCGATTATCTGGATTGCCGCCGTCCTGATTCTGATCAAAACCGTCGGTTTGCTGATCTTCTGGGTACTGCTGGTGATGGCGATCATGAGCTGGGTAAGCCAGGGACGTAGCCCGGTAGAGTATGCCTTGATTCAGCTGGCCGAGCCGCTGCTGCGTCCGATCCGTAACCTGCTTCCGTCCATGGGCGGCATCGACTTCTCCCCGATGATCCTGGTGCTGCTGCTCTATGTGATCAACATGGGGATCGCCGAACTGCTCCAGTCTACGGGCGATATGCTGCTGCCGGGGCTGTGGATGGCGCTATGAGTGCAGTAAGCACCTGCGCCGACGGGCTGGTTTTACGGCTGTATATTCAGCCGAAAGCCAGCCGTGACAGTATTGTTGGGCTGCATGGCGACGAGCTAAAGGTCGCCATCACCGCCCCACCGGTCGATGGCCAGGCGAACGCGCATCTGACCAAATATCTGGCAAAACAGTTTCGCGTCGCCAAAAGCCAGGTCATCATTGAAAAAGGTGAACTTGGGCGGCATAAACAGGTAAAAATCCTTAATCCTCAATCTATCCCGACGGAAGTCGCGGCTCTGACAGAACAGGACTAAACCATGCAGAAAGTTGTTCTCGCGACCGGTAACGCCGGTAAAGTGCGCGAGCTGGCCTCGCTATTAAATGATTTTGGGCTGGACGTGGTGGCTCAGACCGAGCTGGGCGTGGAGTCCGCCGAGGAGACGGGCCTGACGTTTATCGAAAACGCCATTCTGAAAGCGCGCCATGCGGCGCAGGTAACCGGCCTGCCCGCGATTGCCGACGACTCCGGTCTGGCCGTGGATTTCCTCGGCGGCGCGCCGGGAATTTACTCCGCGCGCTATTCCGGGGTGGACGCCACCGACCAGCAGAATCTGGAAAAGCTGCTCGTGGCCCTGAAGGACGTTCCCGACGAACAGCGTACCGCGCAGTTCCACTGCGTGCTGGTCTACATGCGTCATGCAGAAGACCCGACGCCGATTGTCTGTCACGGCAGCTGGCCGGGCGTGATTACCCGTGAAGCGGCGGGCAACGGCGGCTTTGGCTACGACCCGATTTTCTTTGTCCCGACCGAGGGCAAAACCGCTGCGGAACTGACCCGCGAAGAGAAAAGTGCGATTTCCCACCGTGGACGCGCGCTGAAACTGTTACTGGAAGCACTACGTAATGGCTAATTTGCCGCCTCTGAGTCTTTATATTCATATCCCGTGGTGCGTGCAGAAATGCCCGTACTGCGATTTCAATTCGCACGCGCTGAAGGGCGAAGTGCCGCACGATGACTACGTCGCGCATCTGCTGGCCGACCTGGACGCCGATGTGCCGTACGCACAGGGACGTGAAGTTAAGACCATTTTTATTGGTGGCGGTACGCCGAGCCTGCTGTCAGGCCCGGCAATGCAGACGCTGCTGGACGGCGTGCGTGCGCGCCTGAACCTGGCGGCGGATGCAGAAATTACGATGGAAGCCAACCCCGGCACCGTTGAGGCCGACCGTTTTGTCGAGTATCAGCGCGCGGGCGTGAACCGTATCTCCATCGGCGTGCAGAGCTTTAGCGAGCCGAAGCTGAAGCGTCTGGGGCGCATTCACGGCCCGGAAGAGGCCAAGCGCGCGGCGAACCTGGCAACGGGGCTTGGGCTGCGCAGCTTTAACCTCGATTTGATGCATGGCCTGCCGGATCAGTCGCTGGAAGAGGCGCTGGACGATCTGCGCCAGGCCATTGCGCTGAACCCGCCGCACCTGTCGTGGTATCAGCTCACCATTGAGCCGAACACGCTGTTTGGCTCGCGCCCGCCGGTGCTGCCGGATGACGACGCGCTGTGGGATATCTTCGAGCAGGGCCACACGCTTTTGACCGCTGCCGGGTATCAGCAGTATGAAACGTCCGCCTACGCGAAGCCGGGCTTCCAGTGTCAGCACAACCTGAACTACTGGCGTTTTGGTGATTATCTGGGGATTGGCTGCGGCGCCCACGGCAAGGTGACCTTCCCGGATGGTCGCATCCTTCGCACCGCCAAAACCCGCCACCCGCGCGGATTTATGGAAGGACGCTACCTGGAGCGTCAGCACGACGTTGAGGCGGCGGATAAGCCGTTTGAGTTCTTTATGAACCGTTTCCGCCTGCTGGAAGCCGCGCCGCGCGCGGAGTTTTCGCTGTACACTGGCCTGGCGGAATCGGTGATTCGTCCGCAGATTGACGAAGCGCTGGCAAAGGGGTATCTCACCGAGAGTGAGGAATGCTGGCAGATCACCGAGCACGGCAAGCTGTTCTTAAACTCCCTTCTTGAGCTGTTCCTCGCCGAAGATTCCTGAAGGCTGATTCAGGATTTCGCATCCCGTTCTGCCGGCTAAGGGAAAGGCTGGCAGAGTATGGGGATGGAAAAATCAAAACAACTCCGTAAACAAATGACGCCCGAAGAGTTACGTCTCTGGTATTTACTCAGGGGACGCCGCTTCTTTGGCTATAAGTTTCGCCGCCAGATGCCGATTGGTGCATATATCGTGGATTTTGCCTGTTTTAAGGCAAAGCTGATTATCGAGCTGGACGGTGGCCAACATCAGAATAACGAAACCTATGATTCACGTCGTACTGAATTTTTGAATGCGAACGGCTGGGAAATACTACGGTTCTGGAATAACGAATTCAGGACAAACGAGGAGGAGGTGTTAATGGCTATCAGGCAACGACTGCGCTGCCTGATGCCCTCACCCTAACCCTCTCCCACAGGGAGAGGGAACAATTACACCCTCTCCCCTGGGGTGTACGGTCCGGGGACAT
>NZ_JADBQQ010000002.1:0-272264 GCF_014895985.1 Enterobacter cloacae complex sp. P2B
CTCTTTATGTTTGTCAAAAGATGCGTCAGAGATTATCTATCCGAGGGGAGTATAAATAAATAATAGGTTGATTTCATAATGGACTCGACCATTAACAAATATTTAATAATTTGAAATGGCCCAATTAAACAAATTTTACGTGTTAAAGAATAGTTAAGATTAAAGTCTACTGTTGGGCTAAAAACCAATTGTCGAAAAAATTAAACTTCTGTAAATTTCGCTTCAGCAAGTGAGAGGGTGAAAACAAAGTTATCGAATAAATATCTTTGCGTTCTGCTTACTGCACGTTGGAAATGAGATATCTGGCGCAAAAAATAAATGGCCTAAATCCATCTGGATGTTGCTGCCTAAATTTCGGTAATTTATAAAGTTATTAAGGAAATCAAATCATGAAAAAGAATATTATTGCTGCTGCTTTCGCTGCGACTGCTGCTCTGACCATGTCTAATGCATTCGCTTCTGCTGGTACCGTTAATTTCACCGGTGAAATCATCGATGCAGCGTGCACCGTTGACGCGGGTTCTGTAAACCAGACCGTTGATCTGGGCCGTTACAGCAAATCTGAATTTACCGCTGCTGGCGATAAAACTGCTGCGACTAAATTCTCAATCGTGCTGACCGACTGCCCGGCAACCGTAACAGGCGCAACCATCAAGTTTGACGGCTCTGCGGACCCAGCAAACTCCAACCTGCTGGCTGTAACCGGTGGCGCAACGGGCGTTGCTATTAACCTGATGACGGCTGACAGCCAGGACCTGCCGCTGGCGGGCGTTAACTCCCACGTTTACAGCCTGGCTGAAACTGTACCAAACACGCTGGACTTCTTTGCTCAGTACGAAGCAACGTCTGCAACTGTTGGCGTAGGTCCAGCAAACGGTGTAGCGAACTTCTCCGTTAGCTACCAGTAATCTTCCTGACCGGAAAAATATATGAGGGCCGGTATACGGCCCTTTTTTATCGAGGTGTAAAATGAATTTTCTTAGCAAAACTTTAATTGCCTGGGCAGTGATTTCAGCAAGCGTGTCCGCCGCCAATGCGGGTGTTATTATTGGCGGAACGCGTGTCGTCTATGATGGCAATAAAAAAGAAGCTTCCATTGATGTTAACAACCCGGATAAGACGCCGTATCTTATTCAGTCATGGGTTGAGACATTAAATGGTGGCGCTGAGAAAGCTCCTTTTATTATTACCCCTCCGTTGTATCGACTCGATGGCGGTCAGCAAAACATTGAGCGTGTCGTGGTGACCGGCAACTTGCCGCAGGATAAGGAAAGTCTCTACTGGCTGAATATTAAAGCGATACCGTCAGCGCCCAAAAAAGATAATACGCTGCAAATAGCGATTAAAACGCGCATTAAGCTGATATACCGTCCTGCAGGCTTAAAGTCTCAGCAGCCGCAGGAGTTGAGTCATCAGTTAACCTGGCGTCGAAATGGTAATCAACTTCAGGTTACCAACCCAACCAGCTATGTCATTAACTTTAATGAAATCAGTCTGGGCGGTAAAAAAATTGAAAATGTTTCGTATGTACTTCCTGGGGAATCAATGAATTTCACGCTACCTGCTGGCGCTAACTCAACCTCTGTTAATTATAAAGTCATTAATGATTATGGAGCGGTGAGTGACGTGCAAAGCGCAAGCTTGTGAAAATAATTGGTTTTGGAATGTCGTTTCCAAGGTGACGTGAATGATGATAGTAAGGGAATATAATAATTTTAAACCTGCGCGATTGGCTTTACTGATTGCATTTGCCCTTGCTGGCTCAATGCAGAATGCCATGGCGCGTGATTACTTCAACCCGGACCTGGTTGAGCTCGATAATCCGCAAAATGGAGGTAAAGCCGATCTCGCTGCGTTTGAAGCGGGCTCGCAGGCGCCGGGAACTTATCACGTCGATGTGATGCTGGATAACGAACTTGTTGATACGCGCGATATCGAATTCAAAACCTCTGGTGCTCCCAATGATGAGGGGAAATTAGAACCTTGTCTGACCGTGGAGCAGCTTAAAGAGTGGGGCGTAAAAACCGAGCTTTTTCCGGCGCTTGCGGTGAACAACGAACGTTGTGCAAACCTGCACGCGATACCTTCCGGATCCACTGAATTCCAGTTTGGCGCACAGCGTCTGCTTATCAGCATCCCGCAGGCGGCCATTTCTCGTCAGGCGCGTGGATACGTTCCACCAGAACAGTGGGATGAAGGAATCACGGCTGTGCTGCTCAACTACAGCCTGAGTGGCGCCAACAACCGCTCGCGCAACGGGAGCAGTGATACCAGCAACACGCAGTACGCTAATTTGCGTCCGGGAATCAACATTGGGCCATGGCGTCTGCGCAATTACACGACCTGGTCACGGGATGAAGATGGCAAGGACAAATGGGACAGCGTTTATACCTACGCTCAGCGCGCGATCGTTCTGTTAAAAGCGCAGATGACCCTTGGGGACAGCACTGCGCCTGCCGATGTCTTTGACAGTATGCCGTTCCGCGGTGCGCAGCTGGCCTCAGATGATGACATGCAGCCTGACTCCCTCAAAGGGTACGCACCCGTCGTGCGCGGTATCGCGCGTACCAATGCGCAGGTCATTGTCCGTCAGAATGGGTATGAGATTTACCAGACCTACGTTGCGCCTGGCGCCTTCGAGATCACGGATATGTATCCGACCGGGGGGGCAGGCGATCTGCAGGTAACAATTAAAGAGGCTGACGGTAGCATTCAACAATTCACCGTTCCTTATGCCTCACTGCCCGTACTGCAGCGAGAAGGGCGATTTAAGTACGCCGTCACGGGTGGGCAATATCGTTCCTATAACGGTAGCGTAGACAAGACACCGTTTGCGCAAATTACGGGCATCTATGGCTTACCGTATGGCTTAACGGCGTACGGCGGTGGTCAAACGTCGAGTCACTACCAGTCGATCGCTGCCGGTATGGGTAAGAACATGGGAGATCTCGGCGCAGTTTCTGTCGACGTCATTCAGGCATGGTCCACTCCACAAAATCTGCCGAGCGATAGCGGACAGTCCTGGCGAGCACGCTACAGTAAGAACTTTGTCGACACCGGCACTAACTTTGCTATTGCAGGCTACCGCTATTCGACTAAAGGCTTTTACGGTATGCAGGAAGTGCTTGATTCATATGGCGATAACGGTGTGATGCAAAACAGACGTCGTAACCGTATGGAGCTGACGATGAACCAGTCTCTGGGCGGTTCATTAGGCTCGATCATGGTGAGCGCCGTTCGCGAAGATTACTGGAACTCCGGGCGAGCGATGGAGTCCTGGAGTCTGGGGTATAACAATTTCTGGAACGGCATCAGCTACGGTTTGACGTATACCTCAACGCGTAACGGGACGCCTGGTACCTACGGTAATCCTACGAGCTATGACAAAGACCGGATGGTGGCGTTTAACATCAGCGTGCCGCTGGATAAATTCCTGCCGCAGACGTGGGCAAACTACAGCGTTAATAACAGTAAAAATAGCGGAACGACCCATACGGTTGGCATCAACGGCACCGCTCTGGAAAACAATGCCCTGAACTGGAACGTTCAGCAGGGCTATGGCAGCGATAATGTCGGATACAGCGGCAACGTAAACGGTGATTACAAGGGTACCTATGGTGAGGTGACGGCAGGGTACAGCTACGACCAGAATAATGAGCGTCTGAACTATGGTATTCAGGGTGGCGTCATCGCGCATGCTGACGGTGTGACGTTATCGCAACCGCTGGGTGAAACGAACGTCCTGGTTAAAGTGCCTGGGGCGAAAGGTCTGACGGTGCGAAACCAAACGGGCGCGAAAAC
This sequence comes from Enterobacter cloacae complex sp. P2B, assembly GCF_014895985.1. Taxonomy (NCBI): domain Bacteria; kingdom Pseudomonadati; phylum Pseudomonadota; class Gammaproteobacteria; order Enterobacterales; family Enterobacteriaceae; genus Enterobacter; species Enterobacter cloacae complex sp. P2B. The sequence goes on from NZ_JADBQQ010000002.1 coordinate 3,802, forward strand.
GGACTATCGGGGATATACAACGGTAAATAACGTCAACGTCTACCGTAAAAACGATATCGTAATCGACCCAGAAAGTATGTCCGATGATGTAGAACTGGATCTCACGACCCGGACCGTTGTGCCGACTCGCGGAGCTATTGTTCGCGCTGAATATACTGCCAACGTTGGTCAGCGTGCATTGTTTACGTTATTGCGCGGTAACGGACAGCCCATTCCCTTTGGGGCGATTGTCAGCGTGGGTGGTATTAAAAATAGCGGCTTTATTGTCGGCGATAATGGGCAGGTTTATCTCACAGGCTTAGGCGAGAAGGTCGACCTTATCGCGCAATGGGGTGAGGGTAGTGATAAGCAGTGTAAAGCCTCATACGTTTTAAAACCTTCCGATGTTAAAAATAACATTGCGGTTGTCAGTACTGTTTGTCGATAGGAAACAAAATGAATCTGCTTAAAATTTTTTTGCTGTTGATTTTGACGTTAATATCCGTAGAAAGCTTTGCTGGCTGCACAAACAATATCTCTGCGCAAAACTTTAATTTAAATTTTAGTAACATTACTGCGCAGCGCGATGTGGCGCCGGGAACGGTTGTTGCTGCACAATCGGGTATTTACAATGTGAATTACTCATGTACTGATTCTGCGAATACTTACCAGGAAGCGATGAGCGGTAGTTCTCTGGGGAACAGCCTCTATGATATAGGCGTGAGTGGCTATGGTGTGCGTGTTTCAGAAAATGATACAGGCGGCGGTTTCCACCACTACTTTCCAATGTCGTTCACTATTGGCAGCTATAGTGCGTCTTATATGTATAAAGTTGAGTTGGTAAGGACAACCGCTCCCGCTGTATCCGGTGCACTTCGCAGTGGACAAATTGCTAACGTATCTATTTCGAACCAATTTTTCATCGCGACATGGAATATTACTGGAGGGAGCATTACAACACTTTCTTGTAGTACTTCTTCGGGATCGCTGAGTTTCCCAATAGGTAATATCCCCGCGACAAGCTTTGGTTCAACAGTAGGTACTACGCCAGCCAATGCTCAGGTTACCCAGACTCTCGGACTAACGTGCAATCCTGGAGCAAATATCAATATTTCTTTGAGTGGACAGCAAAATCCTGATGTGGTCAATACAAGTGTTTTAGCCTTATCGGGTCAAGGGGGGCCGGGAGTAGCGCAAGGTGTCGGGGTGCAAATATTATATGGAGGTACACCTCTCAATCTTAATAATACTGTTTTCCTTAAGCAATCTGGCGGTGGGTTGGAGTCATTCCCAATCGTGGCACGTTATTATCAGACTAAATCAGCTGTTTTACCCGGAACAGCAAATGCAACAGCAACGTTGAACATTACCTATCAATAAGGGGATAAATGTGAATATTAAATGTTTAGTCCTGAGCTTGTCCGCAATGATACCGATTTTGTCTTATTCAGCAGATGCGGTAAATATTAACGTGACTGGTAATATCGTGGCGTCACCCTGTATTGTCAACGGAGGAGCAAACAGCCTTTATGTTGATTTAGGTAATATTCAGGCAACAGCACTCGCAGCTCCTGGCTCATCATCTACTGCAGTGCCGTTTACATTGACAGTCACAAACTGCCCAACAGGCACAAGTACTGTCAGAGCAGATATTGGTGGTCTTGCATCCCACGACTCACCTAACCTTTATGAGAATTCAGGTACGGCAGGGAATGCCTCTGTTGTTTTGTATGATGGCGTAACTGGTGATTATTTAGGTCCTGGCACTACAGTCTTTAAAACTGTCCAGAGTGACCGTACAGCATCGATGGCGTTTAAAGTTGGCGCATATTCTCTTCATGGTAATACAACGCCTGGTTCAATTAATACGGCGATAGTTATTACAATGAGTTATCAATAAAGACTAGATCATATGAATAATAAACTCTTTTTATTTGCCTTCCTCCTGAGTTCAGCCCCTTTAATTACCTGCGCTGATTCCACTATCATTGTTACTGGCCAGGTCATTGCCAGCCCGTGTGTCGTTGACACGGGCACCGTTTCTAAAGTGGTCAATCTGGGGGAAGATACAAAACAAAATCTCATCAATGCCGGTGACGGTGGCGTCTGGTCTGACTTTGATCTGCTGGTGCAAAATTGTCCCACAGGCACCAGCAGCGTAACGGCCAAATTTACCGGTAATGCAGATACGCAAGATCCCACGGCATGGAAAAACAGCGGAACCAGCAACAATGTTGCATTACGTATCGCCAGCAGGGATCATGCGACAACATATAGCGTAAACAGCACAATGCAGGTCAACGTCGATAACAGTACGCGCAGCTCGACATTTCCCCTGTCAGCGAGAATGTTTACGCCGCAGGGAAATTCCACTGCTGGAACTTTCCAGTCAGTAATGAACGTTGATTTTACCTATCAGTAACGGCTGAAATATCTTTTTTAAAATAATAAGTTTGAGACATCCATGTTGATTAATTCCTTGCTTGAGCATGCTATATGCGGTGTTCGGTTCCAGCCTATCTATTCTTCACAGGAAAAGAAGATAAAGGCTTGGGAGATGCTAAGTACCTTACGTCAGGGAATTGATTGCGAAACGTTTTTTGAAAAGATGTCTTTAAGTGCAAGCTCTCGTTTGCTGCGCTGGCAGTTGCGTATAATTCCTCTGTGTGAAGAGGATGGTGACTATTTTATTAACGTCCCCGCAAGATTATTATGCCAATCAGAATTGGTCAGTGAAATATTGCCCAGCCTGCGTTCTGGTATCGTTATTGAGGTACAAGATCCGTGCAATTTTATTTTGCTAACAAATGAAGAGCGAGAGAGTTTTGATATAATGCATCAGAGAATAAAAAAAACAGGTGCAAAGATATGGTTGGATGATGTTAGAAGTGAGCATTTAGCGCCGCTGGGTGAACGTATTTGCATATTTGATGGTGTTAAAGTAGATAAAAAGAGCTTGTGGGAAAACAGATTGACTCCCCGGGCCTTACAATCAATGATAGCCTACTGCGCTATGATGGTAGATCAGGTGCTTATTGAAGGCATCGAAAATAACGAACTGTTTTCTTTGGCTCAGAATACTGGATGCAATTTAATGCAGGGATTTCTTTGGCCTGAAAAAAAGTTGAGTGTCGATTATGTCTCGGTCTGATAAATGATAAATGTTTTAATTAAAGAAGATGATTTTTTATATCACCATAGCCTCAGGTCATTTGTTGAAGATTTTTTTAACAATGAATATACAAAAAAAGTCAATTTTCTCAATGGCTATGATGTGGAGAATATTGCTCGGGCGGAAATAATCGTTTATGCGTTCAGCAAGGGCGAACATTATACCTGTTTCCCGGAATTAAAATGTGCGCGTAAATGCGTCATAATTGGTATTACCGAAGCGGAAGAGCCATCGTCATCGTTTTTACCGCTCTGCATTCAGCAGACCTTTTTTGTGTCGCGCTCAGCGTCACTCTATCTGTTGAAGAGGGTATTGCGCCAGGCCTGGAGTGCATACAGTGCGCCCGTTATCCCTGTCCTTTCAAAAGCCTGTTTAAGCTGTAAGCATAAAACGTTATCACAGCGTGAGCTCAATATTATGGCCGGTCTTTTCAAGGGGGAATCCGTCAAAAACATAGCCAGGGAGATGATGCTTACGCCAAAGACGATCTATGCCCATAAGTATGCGGTTATGCATAAGTTTAACCTGAGCAGTGAGCATGAATTGCTGGAGCTCCTGAACCGCTTGCTTGAAAAGCGCTGTAACCCCAATTTGTTTCGTGATGCATTAGATCTGTTTCATTAGGGAATTACCCGGCCAAAAAGATGATCATTCTGGTGCCGGGTAAACCTGATGCTATTTACGCTGTTCCTCAGACTTTCGCCGCGCTCATCAGCCGCGACTTCATGGACTGATACGCCGACGCCGCATAGTCCTCCGCCCAGCGCTGATCCTCAATCGCCTCCAGCTGCACCGCGCAGTACTTCGTTTCCGGGGTTTTCGAGACGGGGTCGAGATTATCCTGCGTCAGCTCGTTGCAGGCCCCGATCCACCATTGATAGGTCATATAGACCGCCCCGGCGTTGATCCGCTCGCTAATGCTGGCGCGGGTGATCACTTTACCCCGGCGCGAACGTACCCAGACCAGTTGACCGTCGCTAATACCTAGTCTGTCCGCATCGGCAGGATTCACCTGCACCCGTCCCGGCTCATCGGCGAGGCTTTGCAGCGCGGCACAGTTACCCGTCATCGAGCGGCAGGAGTAGTGCCCAACTTCGCGTACCGTGCAGAGTACCAGCGGATAATCATCATCGGGCGTCTCGGCCGGCGCGCGCCACGGTGCGGCAAAGAGCTGCCCTTTACCGCTCGGGGTATCGAACTGATTATCTTTGTAGAGGTACGGCGTGCCGGGGTGATCGAGCGTCGGGCACGGCCACTGCACGTGGCCCATCTCGCCCATTTTTTCATACGTCACGCCGTAGAAGAGAGGGCACAGCTCGCGCATTTCATCCCAGATCTGCTGGTTATCGTCGTAATGCATCGGATAGCCCATCTCGGTGGCGAGCAGGCTGATGATCTCCCAGTCGCGCTTCACGTTGCCTTTGGCCTCAATAGCCTGGCCAAAACGCTGGAAACCCCGGTCGGCGCAGGTAAAAACGCCGCCGTGTTCGCCCCATGAGGTGGCAGGGAGCAGGACGTCCGCCACTTCCGCCGTTTTGGTCATAAAGATGTCCTGAACCACCACGAAGTCAAGCGCCTCGAAACCGCTGCGGACCAGGCCGAGATCGGCTTCCGTCTGCAGCGGATCTTCCCCCATGATGTAATAGGCTTTGACCTTGCCTTCCAGCGCAAGGTGAGGCACTTCGGTAATGCGCGTTCCGACGCGATCGTCCATGTTATTCACGTCAATCCCCCAGGCATCGGCGAACTTCTGCCGGACAGCCGGATCGGTCACATCCTGATAGCCGGGGAACATATTCGGCAGAACGCCCATATCGCAGGCGCCCTGAACATTGTTTTGCCCGCGCACGGGACCGACACCGACGGCAGGGCGGCCGAGGTTGCCGGTCAGCAGTGCCAGGCTGGACAGCCCTTTGACGACATCGACGGCCTGGCCAAACTGGGTCACGCCCATTCCCCACATTACGGTGGCGGAAGGGGCCGCCGCGAAGGTGCGCATTGCCTGACGAACGTCGCGGGCGGGGATGCCGGTGAGGTGTTCTACGCGCTCAGGGGCATACTCTTTCACCGTCTGCCGATAGGCCTCAAGTCCTTCGGTAAACCGCGCGACGTAGTTCTTGTCGTACAGCTCCTCTTCCAGAAGTACATAGCCAAAGGCGTTTACCAGCGCCATGTTGCTACCGTTCTTCAATTGCAGATGCTGATCGGCAATGCGCGCCGTTTCGATGCGGCGCGGGTCGCAGACGATGATTTTCGCGCCGTTTTCACGGGCTTTTAGCACGCGCCGGGCGACGATAGGGTGGGAGTCTGCGCAGTTATAGCCAAATACCAGCAGGCATTTGGAGTGTTCAATATCGTTGATAGAGTTGCTCATTGCACCGTTGCCGAGGGTCTCCTGAAGTCCGGCGACGGAAGGACCGTGACAAACGCGCGCGCAGCAGTCGACGTTGTTGGTGTGCAGCACCGCGCGGGCAAATTTTTGCATCACGTAGTTGGTTTCATTCCCGGTGCCGCGGGAGGACCCGGTGGTCATAATCGAACGCGGGCCGAACTGGGCTTTTATGCTGCTGAGCTTCCGGGCGGTATAGCGGATAGCCTCTTCCCAGGTCACCGGGGTGAATGCTTCGCCTTTGCGGTAGCGGATCATGGGCTGGGTGAGACGAGGGGTGAGAAGACGGGTATCGTTGAGGAAGTCCCAGCCGTAAAATCCTTTCAGACATAAGGTGCCCTGGTTTGTGGCCCCCTCTGCCGCTTCGGCACGGATGATACGGTTATTTTCAACGACAAGGTTCAATTTACAGCCTGCTCCGCAGTACGGGCAGACGCTGGCGATCTTTTTCATCAATAACAGACCTGTTAAGAAATGAAGCAAAATGACTGGTAAGCCCAGTCCCGTAACAGGGAGTAAGCAGAAACCATGCCATCTTTATAATGCTTCTTTACAGGGGGTTATGAAGAGAGGGGGGTGTCATCGTCAGCCTGTTCGACAATTCTGACGATGACACGATCGCTGAATGACAGGGCGTTTAAACGTCATCCATGGTGTAGCCCACAACGATTTCAAGCGTCTTACGAATTACATCCGCCTGCACAACGTCTCTGGTCGCTTCCAGCGTCTGAATGAGCCACAGGATGATCGCTTTATTGGAAATATGACCTTCAGAGGCCAGAACACAGCGTACTGCAGTAGAAAAAATAGCGGACTCTTCAGCAAAACGATCGCCTGCGTGACGGAAATATTCCGCCAGCGCACTGTCTAAAAAAGCAGAGTGGTATTCGGGTTGAAGCTGAATATTTTGTCTCATTTGTTCTCACCGTAGCTGTTAAAATGCAGTCAATGTATTTTTTTGGGATCGGACGGCTTTCCCTTTCCAAACAACGACACTACATTGCCTCTGTTATCATTGAGAGGTCCCTCTCTGCTTATTCGTCCTTGCGCGGTTCTGCGACGTTTTAATCCGAGGCTTTTTGATCCGATATCGGCAATCGCCTTCGCCAGTGTCTCCCGCCGCCGGGGATTCTTTTCAAGTGTTTTCATCTGCCGCAGACGCTGAACCAGAGCTTCAGTTGTAACGGGGCCACGCTCTCTCAAAAGAGAAAGAACGGCTTCGCCAATCAGCTGATCGGTCAGTTTGTCTGCGTCACTGCGGTTCATCACGTTATCGTTCGAAGAGCAAACCAAGCAGCATATGGTAATGCTGTTCCTCTTCGGGGCCCTCGGCCCTTTCAAGGCGACTTAACAGTTTGGTACAGAGCGATTTGCGATTGAGATTTCGCCCGTCGCTAAGGATCTCAACAACGACCTGACCCAGCGTTTCCTGTTGGGTGGGAAGCGTGGCTTTTTCGAAGTACTGTGCGATCGCTGCTGCGGAATCTGCGACGTAACCTTTCTGCTGCATGTTTCGCTCCTGTAAAATTTTGTAATCAGTAACGTTACATTTAAGGTATACACTTTTTCCAAATCTGTACATTAAAAATGTACAAATTTTTAATAAAATCAGAATATATTTCATAAAAACTCTATTTTTCAATTAGTTGTTTGTTGTTCATGAAACGGTAATGCTACAGAATATATTGTACAAAACGCACGGCCGCTGTTAAGTTGTACAATACTTGTGAGAGTGCCATTAGCGGGCGTAAATGATTGAGATGTAAATTATTTATGAGGCAATTAATGTGCTATAAGAGAAGTCTCTCCACATGTTTTTGTGGTCAAAACCCTTAACCCCCAGGAATCGCATGCTTACAACCATCATTTACCGCAGTCATATCTGCGAGGACGTTCCAGTGAAAGCACTGGAAGCTATGGTCGCTGCTGCAAATAATAAAAACCGGCAAGCCAACGTCACGGGGATCTTGTTGTTTAACGGCACACATTTTTTTCAGTTGCTTGAGGGGCCAGTGGAGCATGTTTCTGCTATTTATGAGGAGATCTGCAACGACCCGCGACACCATAACGTAGTCGAGCTGATGCGCGATCACGGCCCCGTCCGGCGTTTTGGCAAGGTGGGGATGGAGCTTTTTGATTTGCGCCAGTTCGACAGGAATGAGGTGCTGCAACAGGTGCTGAACAAGGGAACAACACGCTATCAGCTGACTTACAATGACCGTCCGCTGCAGTTTTTCCGTACCTTTGTCGAGGCCACGGAAAAAGCGAACTATTTTGAACTGCCGCCTGCGGATTCCTGGGAGTTCGTTCGCGAAGAAACACGCTTGTCAGCGCAACCCGAGGTAATCGCGAAAGGAGCGGATTGCAGCTTTGCTTTCCAGCCGATAGTCGATCCGTTTATGCAGCAGGTTGTCTCCTGGGAGGCGCTTCTCCGCACGCCTGACGGCGGCGCTCCGGGGATCTACTTCGCCAATCTGCCGCGTGACGACGTGTATACCTCTGATTTGCACAGCAAGCAGGTAGCACTCTCAATGGCCAGTGCACTCGGGTTGCAGAACCAGACGTTATCCCTCAACCTGCTGCCTATGACGCTGGTTAACATTCCTAATGCCGTTGATTTCTTGCTCACCGCAATTGAAGCAAACGGTTTTGTCCCTGAGCAAATTGTGGTGGAATTCACCGAGAGCGAAGCCATTTCCCGTTTTGATGAATTCACGGATTCGGTCAGACAGCTAAAAAGTGCAGGCATCAGCGTGACGATCGATCACTTTGGTGCCGGCTTTGCGGGACTACAGCTACTGGCCCAATTCCAGCCCGACAGAATTAAGATTAATCGCGATCTCGTCGCGAACGTGCATAAAAGTGGCCCTCGACAGGCCATCATTCAGGCGATTATCAAATGCTGTTCCTCGCTTGAAATTCAGTTCTGCGCGGTCGGCGTGGAGAAGGCAGAAGAGTGGATGTGGCTGGAATCTGCGGGCATTTCCCAGTTCCAGGGCCATCTGTTTGCAAGCCCCCGGCATGGCGGAATTCCGGCGATTGCATGGCCGGAGAAGAAATTCGATTTTTGATAAAGCTGTACAAAATTCGGCAGACTTAGCTGTACGAGAAGCAAACTTTAGACAACAATGTATTAACAGGTGAAGGGAGAACGACCCCTTTCACCTGAGCAAAATGCGGTCTTAGTTATACAAATGGTTTGTACAATCTGATAAGGTTGGTGTAGTTAGGTATGGAAGTTCTGAGCGTGAGGGAGTTAATGGCCTATTACAGTATCGGCGAAGTGGCCGAACGATGCGGTATCAACCCCGTTACGCTGCGTGCCTGGCAGCGACGTTATGGATTGTTGAAGCCGCAGCGCAGCGAAGGGGGTCATCGTCAGTTTGACGATGAAGATATCCTGCGTATTGAAGAGATCAAACGCCTGATGAAAAGCGGCGTTTCGGTCGGAAAAGTAAAAGCCTTGCTGGAAAATAAAGAAGTCCTGACTCAGGGTAACTGGGTCTCGTTCCAGGAAGAGATGATGACCGTTCTGCGTTATGCCAGCCCGGCAAAGCTGCGCGCCAAAATCGGTGAGTTCCGCCGGGAGCATGCCATGGATGCGCTGATTGATAACATCATTTCCCCCGTCCGCCAGCGAATGAATCAGGATCAAAATACTGTACGCCACATGGCGAGCATGCTTGATGGCGTCCTAATTGAATTCGCGGTTCTAAGCCTGGCGGAGTCGCGCAAGAAAGCGGGTAAAGATGCGTTGCTTATCGGCTGGGAATGCGATGACCGTACCCATCTTTGGCTTGAAGCCGCGCGGCTGGCGCAGCAAGGCTGGCACATTGACGTGCTGGCGGACCCGATTGATTCTCCGCGTCCTGAACTTTTCCCGGGGCAAAAAATCTTCGTCTGGACGGGAAAAACGCTAACACCGCGTCAGCAGGAACAGCTCGACCACTGGCGTGAGCAGGGTTTTAGCGTTTCATTTCACCAATAATAATCAGAGGCCTTGAGGGCCTTTTATTGTTTTAGACACTTCCAGAACAAAAGCTATCTCAAAAATAGGCATTTCCGATACATATTTTACTTTTCCTCTCTTCGCTGTTTTCTCCAACAGATAATCCATTAATTTTCAAAGTATTGAACAATTAAATCCATCCTGCCTGCATCCTGCCACAGGGTCTATGCTTAATAAAAGTAGACAAAAAGGGCGGTTTAGCCGAATGCCCCTGCTGACAGAGGGTTGAAGTGATAATCGTTATCACTAACATGGTGTTATGCCCTGATGGCTAATCAGATGAGGTGGACCTATGGAACTGCATTCAGAAACCTTCAATCCTGCCGATTTTGCCTGGCGAGGATTAACGCTCACGCCTGCGGCGGCGGCGCATATCCACGAGCTGGTGGCAAAAAATCCTGACATTCTCGGCGTGCGCTTAGGCGTTAAGCAGACCGGCTGCGCGGGCTTTGGCTACGTGCTGGATACCGTCACCGCACCGGAAAAAGATGACCTGGTGTTTGAAACCGACGGCGCAAAGCTGTACGTCGCGCTGCAGGCTATGCCGTTTATCGATGGAACCGAAGTGGATTACGTGCGGGAAGGTTTAAACCAGTTATTCAAATTTCATAACCCGAAAGCCCAGAACGAATGCGGCTGCGGCGAAAGCTTTGGGGTATAGGCGGTACTATGTCTCGTAATACTGAAGCAACGAGTGATGTAAACACCTGGAGCGGCGGACACCTCAACTATAAAGAGGGTTTTTTCACGCAGCTGCAGACCGACGAGCTGGCGAAAGGCATTAATGAAGATGTGGTGCGCGCCATTTCGGCCAAACGTAACGAGCCCGAGTGGATGCTCGAATTTCGCCTGAGCGCATTCCGCGCCTGGCTGGAGATGGAAGAGCCGCACTGGCTGAAAGCCCACTACGACAAGCTGAACTATCAGGATTACAGCTACTACTCCGCGCCCTCCTGCGGCAGCTGTGACGATACCTGCGCCTCGCAGCCCGGCGCGGTTCAGCAGACCGGTGCCGAGAACAGCTTCCTGAGCAAAGAAGTTGAAGAGGCGTTTAACCAGCTGGGCGTGCCCGTGCGCGAGGGGAGAGAGGTGGCGGTAGACGCCATTTTCGACTCCGTCTCGGTGGCGACCACCTACCGTGAAAAGCTGGCCGAGCAGGGGATCATTTTCTGCTCCTTTGGTGAAGCCATTCATGACCATCCCGATCTGGTGAAAAAGTACATCGGCACAGTGGTACCGAGCAACGATAACTTCTTCGCCGCGCTGAATGCCGCGGTAGCCTCTGACGGCACCTTTATCTACGTGCCGAAAGGCGTGCGCTGCCCGATGGAGCTCTCCACCTATTTCCGCATCAACGCCGAAAAAACCGGACAGTTTGAACGTACCATTCTGGTAGCGGACGAAGGCAGCTACGTCAGCTATATCGAAGGGTGCTCCGCCCCGGTACGCGACAGCTACCAGCTGCACGCGGCGGTGGTTGAGGTCATCATTCACAAAGACGCCGAGGTGAAATACTCCACGGTGCAGAACTGGTTCCCCGGCGACGGCAATACCGGCGGTATCCTGAACTTCGTCACCAAGCGCGCGCTGTGCGAAGGCGAAAACAGCAAAATGTCCTGGACGCAGTCGGAAACCGGCTCCGCTATTACCTGGAAATACCCGAGCTGTATTCTGCGCGGGGATAACTCCATCGGTGAGTTTTACTCGGTGGCGCTGACCAGCGGGCATCAGCAGGCCGATACCGGCACCAAGATGATCCATATTGGGAAAAACACCAAATCGACGATTATTTCGAAGGGGATCTCCGCCGGGCATAGCCAGAACAGCTATCGCGGGCTGGTGAAAATCATGCCGACGGCCACCAACGCGCGTAACTTCACCCAGTGTGATTCTATGCTGATCGGTGCCGACTGCGGGGCGCATACCTTCCCGTACGTGGAGTGTCGCAACAACACGGCTCAGCTGGAGCACGAGGCGACCACGTCGCGCATTGGGGAAGATCAGCTCTTCTACTGCCTGCAGCGCGGCATCAGCGAAGAAGATGCCATTTCGATGATTGTGAACGGCTTCTGTAAGGACGTGTTCTCTGAACTGCCGCTGGAATTCGCCGTTGAAGCACAAAAACTCCTCGCCATTAGTCTTGAACACAGCGTCGGTTAAGGAAAGCACATGTTAAGTATTAAAGATTTACAGGTTAGCGTGGAAGAGAAAGCGATCCTGCGCGGTCTCAATTTTGACGTCAAGCCGGGTGAAGTTCACGCCATCATGGGGCCAAACGGCTCCGGGAAAAGTACGCTTTCAGCGACGCTGGCGGGACGCGAAGATTACGAAGTGACAGGCGGCTCGGTCGAATTTAACGGCAAAGATCTTCTGGAGATGTCGCCGGAAGACCGCGCGGGTGAGGGCATTTTTATGGCCTTCCAGTACCCGGTGGAAATTCCGGGTGTCAGCAATCAGTTTTTCCTCCAGACGGCGCTGAATGCGGTGCGCAAGTATCGCGGCCAGGAGGCGCTGGATCGCTTCGACTTCCAGGATCTAATGGAAGAGAAGATCAAACTGCTGAAAATGCCGGAAGACCTGCTGACCCGCTCGGTCAACGTCGGCTTTTCCGGCGGCGAGAAAAAGCGTAACGATATCCTGCAGATGGCGGTGCTGGAGCCCGAGTTGTGCATTCTGGATGAGACCGACTCCGGTCTGGATATCGACGCCCTGAAGATTGTCGCCGACGGGGTGAATTCCCTGCGCGACGGCAAGCGCTCGTTCATTATTGTCACCCACTACCAGCGCATTCTGGATTACATCAAGCCGGACTATGTCCACGTGCTTTACCAGGGACGTATTGTGAAATCCGGTGATTTTACGCTGGTTAAACAACTGGAGGAGCAGGGCTATGGCTGGCTTACCGAACAGCAGTAATGCGCTCCAGCAGTGGCACCGGCTGTTTGAGGAGCAGGGTAATACGCGCTCCGAGCAGGCGCAGCAGCACCTGCAGCAGATGCTGCGCCTCGGCCTGCCGACGCGGAAGCATGAGAACTGGAAATACACCCCACTCGACGGCCTGCTGAACGGCGAGTTTGTGACGCGTCTGGCGGAGATTGACCCGGTCCGGCGCGACGCTCTGGCGCTGACGGTGGATGCGGTGCGTCTGGTCTTTGTCGACGGCGTCTGGCGTCCAGAACTGAGTGATGACGCCCGGGATAGCGGGTTCGATATCGTCATTAACGACGACCGCCAGAGCCTGAGCACCCCGGTTCAGCCGGAAGTCTTCCTCCACCTGACCGAGAGCCTGGCCCGCAGCGTGACGCATATTCAGGTCAAGCGTAACCAGCGTCCGGCAAAACCGCTGCTGCTGATGCACATCACACAGGGCGTGGAGGGCGATGAGATCAACACCGCGCACTATCGCCATCACCTTGAGCTGGCGGAGGGGGCGGAGGCCACGGTAATCGAACATTACGTCAGCCTCAACGAGACCCGCCATTTTACCGGGTCGCGGCTGACGATGAACGTTGCCGCTAATGCGCAGCTTCACCACATTAAGCTGGCGTTTGAGAATCCGCAGAGCCATCATTTTGCCCATAACGATCTTCTGCTGGGCCAGGATGCCGCGGCGTACAGCCACAGCTTCCTGCTCGGCGGCGCGGTGCTGCGCCACAACACCAGCACGCAGCTTAACGGTGAAAACACTACGCTGCGCATCAACAGCCTGGCGATGCCGGTGAAGGCAGAAGTGTGCGACACGCGCACCTGGCTTGAGCACAACAAAGGCTACTGCAACAGCCGCCAGCTGCACAAAACCATCGTCAGCGATAAAGGGCGGGCGGTGTTTAACGGCCTGATTAACGTGGCCCAGCACGCCATCAAAACCGACGGGCAGATGACCAACAACAATCTGCTGCTGGGGCGCCTGGCGGAAGTGGACACCAAGCCGCAGCTGGAGATCTACGCCGACGACGTAAAATGCAGTCACGGCGCGACGGTCGGTCGGATCGACGACGAGCAGATGTTCTACCTGCGCTCGCGAGGCATCGACCAGCAGGCGGCGCAGAAAATGATCATCTACGCCTTTGCGGCGGAGCTTACGGAAGCGCTGCACGATGGCGTATTGAAGCAGCAGGTGCTGGCCCGCATTGGTCAGCGTCTGCCCGGAGGCGAAGCATGAGTTTTCCCGTAGAGAAAGTGCGGGCCGATTTCCCGGTTCTGACCCGTGAAGTGAACGGCCTGCCGCTGGCCTATCTCGATAGCGCGGCCAGCGCGCAGAAGCCGAATCAGGTGGTGGATGCGGAAGCCGAGTTCTACCGCCACGGCTACGCCGCCGTGCATCGCGGTATTCATACCCTGAGCGCCGAGGCGACCCAGCGCATGGAAAACGTGCGCACGCAAATTGCAGCCTTCCTCAATGCACGCCTGCCGGAAGAGCTGGTATTTGTGCGCGGCACAACCGAGGGGATTAACCTCGTCGCCAACAGCTGGGGCAACGCCCAGGTGCGCGCGGGGGATAACATCATCATCACCCAGATGGAGCACCACGCCAATATTGTGCCGTGGCAGATGCTCTGCGAGCGTGTCGGCGCGCAGCTGCGGGTCGTTCCGTTGAACGACGATGGCACGCTGCAGCTGGAGCAGCTTGACGCCCTGCTGGACGATAAAACGCGGCTGGTGGCGGTCACCCAGGTCTCTAACGTGCTGGGCACCGAAAACCCGGTGACAGAGATTATCGCAAAAGCCCATCAGGCCGGCGCGAAGGTGCTGATTGACGGTGCGCAGGCGGTGATGCACCACGCGGTGGACGTGCAGGCGCTGGAGTGTGATTTCTACGTATTCTCCGGGCATAAGCTCTATGGCCCGACCGGGATTGGCGTGCTGTATGTGAAAGAGGACATCCTGCAGGCGATGCCGCCGTGGGAAGGGGGCGGATCGATGATCGCCACCGTCAGCCTGACGGAAGGGACGACCTACGCCCGCGCGCCCTGGCGTTTCGAGGCGGGCACCCCCAACACCGGCGGGATTATCGGCCTGGGGGCGGCGGTGTCTTACGTCTCCGCAATCGGCCTCGACGCCATCCAGGAGTACGAACAGCTGCTGATGCACTACGCGCTGCAGGAGCTTGCCAGCGTGCCTGACCTTACCCTGTATGGCCCGGCTGACAGACAGGGCGTGATTGCCTTTAACCTGGGGAAACACCATGCCTATGACGTGGGAAGCTTCCTCGATAATTACGGCGTGGCCGTCCGTACCGGCCACCACTGCGCCATGCCGCTGATGGCTTTTTACCAGGTGCCGGCAATGTGCCGCGCATCGCTGGTGATGTATAACACAATGGAAGAGGTCGACAGGCTGGTGGCGGGGCTTAAGCGCATTCACCAGCTGCTGGGCTAAGAAGAGGCAAAAGATGGCAGAACTGCCGGACAGAGACAAATTGCTGCGCAACTTTGGGCGCTGTGCAAACTGGGAAGAGAAGTACCTTTATATCATCGAGCTGGGGCAGCGTCTGCCGCCGCTCGGAGAAGAGGCGCATAACCCGGAAAACATTATTCAGGGCTGCCAGAGCCAGGTGTGGATTGTGATGGAGCAGTCTGACGACGGCACTATCGCCCTGCACGGCGACAGCGATGCGGCCATTGTAAAAGGGCTGATTGCGGTCGTCTTTATTCTTTACCACCGGATGTCGGCGCAGGATATCGTCGCGTTCGATGTCCGCCCGTGGTTTGAAAAAATGGCCCTGACCCAACACCTCACCCCATCCCGCTCCCAGGGGCTGGAAGCGATGATTCGCGCCATTCGCGCCAAAGCTGCAATCCTTAGCTAGACTTACAGAACAGCATTCATTCTGTTTCGCGAGGTGGTTCCCGCCTCGCTGGTTTTTCAGCTTTCTGGCATCCTGCCAGTGAATAAGGAATCTCAGCATGAAGCGCGCGTCTCTAATAACTCTATTACTCCTCAGTTCGCTCGGTACGTTTAATTCGGCCCGCGCGATGGACTATCCGTTGCCGCCCGCAGGCAGCCGTCTGATCGGGCAAAATCAAACCTACACGATACAGGAAGGGGATAATAAGCTTCAGACTATCGCCCGTCGGTTTAATACGGCGGCGCAGGTGATCCTTGAAACGAACAATACCATTGCGCCAGTAAACCCGGCGCCGGGTACCGTTATCACGATCCCGTCGCAGATGTTGCTGCCGGATACCCCGCGCGAAGGCATTGTGGTTAACCTGGCCGAGCTTCGGCTCTACTACTTCCCGCCGGGAGAAAATATTGTCCAGGTCTTCCCGCTCGGCATCGGACAGCTGGGGCTGGAAACGCCGGTGAGCACCACCCGCGTCAGCCAAAAAATCCCTAATCCAACCTGGACGCCAACGGCGGGCATCAGAGCGCGTTCCCTGGCCCAGGGAATTAAATTGCCTCCCGTCGTCCCGGCGGGGCCAAATAATCCGCTGGGGCGCTATGCGCTGCGTCTGGGAATTGGTAATGGGGAATATCTTATTCACGGCACCAGCGCGCCGGACAGCGTAGGTCTGCGCGTCAGTTCCGGCTGTATGCGAATGAACGCCCCGGATATTAAAGCCCTGTTTGAACAGGTGCGGGTCGGCACGCGGGTACAGATCATCAACGAGCCGGTGAAATTCTCGGTTGAGCCGGACGGTAAACGTTATATTGAGGTCCACCGTCCGCTGGCGCAGGTGGAGGGCGAGAACCCGCAGATTTCGCCCATTACCCACTCGGCAGACTTTGCCTCATTTGTTTCTCAGGCCGGAAGCGATAAGGCGTTAATTGATAAAGCCCTGGCGCGCCGTGCCGGGATCCCGATTGTCGTATCCGCGGGTAGCGGCCCGTCGGCCAGCAATAGCGTGTTGTCGGTGCAGAACAGCCGGGTGTCTGCTGCGGTAGCAGAAGAGGAAGGGGAAAAGGTAACGCAGTAGCAGTTTGACGCAGGCAAAAAAAATGGCGCACAATGTGCGCCATTTTATTAACAGGTACTATTACTTACGGTATTTAGTAGCCTGGTTGTCCAGACGCTGGTTAGCGCGAGCTGCGTCGTCTTTAGCAGCCTGAACGTCGGAACGCATTGCGTTCACGTCGTTGCTCAGCTGGTCAACTTTAGCGTTCAGAGTCTGAACGTCAGAAGACAGCTGATCGATTTTAGCGTTGCTGGAGCAACCAGCCAGCAGAGTAGAACCCAGGATTACCGCGCCCAGTACCAGTTTAGTACGATTCATTATTAATACCCTCTAGATTGAGTTAATCTCCATGTAGCGTTACAAGTATTACACAAACTTTTTTGGGTTGAGAATATTTTTTTGATGGGAATACGCCTATTTTTGATCGTTCGCTCAAAGAAGCATCGAATCAGTGCGTTTTGAGTAAAAAGCTATGTAAAAAAAGGCATTTTTCATCGGATTCATCTTAGATAAATCGCATTTAAATAGAAAAACCCGATTTGCTTTTTGAATGAATTTGGCTAATGCCGGGAATAAAAAAAGCGCCCATTGGGCGCTTTTTATCAAATTTAATTCGTTCGTGAATTATTACAGCACGTGAACGGAGGCAGTATTGGTTGTTCCGCTTGGTACCAGAGCACCAGAAACCATTACAACCACGTCGCCCTTCTGCGCCAGACCGCTTTCCAGAGCCATTGCTTTACCCTGAATGTAGAAATCGTCAGTCGAGGCGATCTCTTTGACCAGGTGCGCAACCACGCCTTTGCTCAGCACCAGCTGACGTGCGGTGGTTTCGTTGGTGGTCAGGGCCAGGATGGTGGCATCCGGGAAGTATTTACGCACTGCGCGCGCAGATTTACCGCCCTGGGTCGCAACAACAATCAGTGGCGCTTCCAGTTTCTCAGCGGTTTCTACCGCACCGCGGCATACTGCTTCAGTGATGCGCAGCTTGCGGCTGTCGTTGTTGAAGTCCAGACGGCTGGTCATCACGCGGTCAGTACGTTCGCAGATGGTCGCCATGATGCCGACCGCTTCCAGAGGGTATTTCCCTTTCGCGGATTCACCGGACAGCATTACTGCATCGGTACCGTCGAGGATGGCGTTCGCCACGTCGCCTGCTTCAGCGCGGGTAGGGCGTGGGTTTTTGATCATGGAGTCCAGCATCTGCGTGGCGGTGATAACCACTTTACGCGCGCGAACACATTTCTCGATCATCATCTTCTGCGCGAAGATCACTTCTTCAACCGGGATTTCAACGCCCAGGTCGCCACGAGCAACCATGATGCCGTCAGACGCTTCGAGGATTTCGTCGAAGTTGTTCAGGCCTTCCTGGTTTTCGATTTTGGAGATGATCTGGATCTTCTCGCCGCCGTGGGCTTTCAGGTGCTCACGAATTTCAACCACGTCGGAACGCTTACGGATGAAGGACGCCGCAACGAAATCAACGCCTTGTTCGCAGCCGAAGATCAGGTCCTGTTTGTCTTTCTCCGCCAGTGCTGGCAGCGCGATAGAAACGCCCGGCAGGTTAACGCCTTTGTTTTCGCCCAGGTCGCCGTTGTTCAGCACTTTACAGATAACCTTGTTACCTTCGATAGCGGTGACTTCCATACCGATCAGACCATCGTCGACCAGCACGGTGTTACCCACGGACAGATCGCTGGTGAAGCCTTCATAGGTGACCGCAACGATTTCGCTGTTACCAATAACGGATTTGTCGGTAGTGAAGGTGAAGGTCTGGCCCGCTTTCAGAGAGACGTCGTTACCGCCTTCCAGTTTGATGGTACGGATTTCCGGACCTTTGGTGTCGAGCAGGATCGCCGCTTTTTTACCGGTCTTGCTCATCACGTTGCGCAAGTTCTGGATACGCTGACCGTGTTCTGCGTAGTCACCGTGGGAAAAGTTCAGACGCATCACGTTCATGCCGGCGTCCAGCATTTTGCTCAGCATCTCTTCGGATTCGGTTTTCGGGCCGATAGTACAAACAATTTTCGTCTTTTTCATGACAGTCTTAGTCTTTAAGTTGGGAAGGATATGGAAATCTCGCTCCGGGGGCGCACCGCCGCGGAGTCAAACCTGTGTTGCAAAAGAGTATATGACACGCACTAAGGATAGGAGACATCAAATGAGCGTGCAGAAGAAAGTGTGCCTGAGTGACAGCCCAACGAAGGAGAGGAGAAGTTGTACGTTGTTTTTTGTATTCCAAGCGCTGAAACCATTCACCAGGGATTTGGCGCGCATTATACGCTAATTTTAAGATAAAAGGAAAATGGAAACGGTGTTTCAGAATTAATCAATGCCGTTTCACATAATATTGTTATCAAGGCGTTAAGCCATGATGACAACTTTTGGCGGCAGGTGAGCGACCTGCCGCCGTTTGCTTATTTTTGCAGCGCCTGGCTGAGGTCGGCAATCAGGTCTTTTGGATCTTCAATGCCTACCGAGAGGCGGATCAGCTGCGGCACAATACCGTTTGCCAGCCGTTGCTCCAGCGGAATCGAGGCGTGCGTCATGCTGTAAGGCTGGCTCACAAGGCTCTCCACCCCGCCCAGGCTTTCCGCGAGGGTGAACAGCTTCAGGTTGCGAATCACCTCGGTGGCGCGTTGCGCATCGCCTTTTACCACGACGGAAATCATGCCACCGGGCAGCGCCATCTGCGTGCGGGCTAGTTGGTACTGCGGATGTGATTCCAGGCCGGGATAGAATACCTTTTCGACCAGAGGATGCTGCGCCAGCCATTGCGCAATCTCCAGCGCGTTGCTGCTGTGCTTTTCTACCCTCAGCGCAAGCGTGCGGATACCGCGCAGGGTCAGGAAGCTGCTGAACGGATCCAGGACACCACCGACCGCATTTTGCAGATAGCCAAGCTGGTCCGCCAGCGCCGGATTATCTCCCACCACTGCCAGCCCAGCCACCACGTCAGAGTGGCCGTTAAGGTATTTGGTGGCGGAGTGCACCACGATATCGAAACCGGACTCCAGCGGACGGTGGATCACCGGCGATGCGAACGTGTTATCCGCCACGCTGATGACGTTATGACGACGGGCGATCGCCGCAATGGCCGCCAGATCCGCCAGCTTCAGCAGCGGGTTGGTCGGCGTTTCGACCCACACCATGCGGGTCTCCGGGCGAATGGCGGCCTCAAGCCCGGCCAGGTCGTCCGGCTTAACCCAGCTGACCTGCAGGCCGGTGCTGCGTTTGCGCACGTTTTCAATCAGGCGGTACGTCCCGCCGTAAACGTCATCAATGGCGACGATATGGCTGTCTTTATCCAGCAGCTCGAGCACCGTGGAGATGGCCGCCAGACCGGAAGCAAAGGCGTAGCCGCGCGTGCCGCCTTCCAGTTCGGCGATGGCGGTTTCCAGCGCATGGCGCGTTGGGTTGCCGCTGCGGGAATACTCATAGCCGGTATGCTCGCCCGGTGACGGTTGCGCAAACGTCGACGTGGCGTAAATCGGCGGCATGACGGCGCCGTGCGGGTCGTTGAATGCGCCGCTGTGGACGCTCAGGGTTGCCAGGTTTTTCATCGTTTAATCCTTTATTGCTGTAGACGATTGCGCCACGCGGTCAGGACGTCGCTGCGCGTAATCAGACCGAGAAAACGGTCATTGTCGTTAATGACGGCCACCAGACCGCGGTCGAAGATGGCGTGCAGGGCACTCTCCGTGGCACGTTTATCGAGAAATTCCACCTGACGGGTCATGGCCGCCGTGACCGGCAGGGCAAAGCGGTCGCCGTCGCCGCCGATATGCCGCAGCAGATCCCACTCGTCGATAATGCCCACCACCTTGCCGTTCTCCAGGACCGGCAACTGAGAGATGTCATACAGACGCATGCGTGCCAGTACGGTGGAAAGCGTATCGTCCGGCGCGGCGGTGACGGTAGCGCCTTCATCATGGCGCAGGGCAATGTAGTCAGAGAGGTCGCCCGCCTGAGGGCGCGTGATAAGCCCCTGCTGGCGCATCCAGTCGTCGTTAAACATCTTCGAGAGATACTTATTGCCGCTGTCACAGGCAAAGGTCACCACGCGCTTCGGCGTGGTCTGCGCCTGGCAATACTTCAGCGCCGCCGCCAGCAGCGTGCCGCTGGAGGAGCCCGCCAGAATGCCTTCCGTCTTCAGCAGCTCGCGCGCGGTGGCGAAGGCTTCGCGGTCGGAGATGCGCCAGGCGCGATTCACCCCTTCGATGTGGGCCAGCGGGGGAATAAAGTCTTCGCCAATGCCCTCCACCAGCCAGGAGCCCGCGTCGTGGTAGCGTCCGGTTTCCACCTGGTCAGCGAGAACGGATCCGGCCGGGTCAGCCAGGACAAACTCCGTGTGCGGAGAGTGCTCGGCGAACCACGCCTGCAGGCCACCGAGCGTACCACCTGAGCCGACGCCGACGACGATGGCGTCAATCTTGCCGTCAAGCTGTTCATAGAGTTCCGGTGCCGTGGTGGTGCGGTGCGCCAGCGGGTTGGCCACGTTATTAAACTGGTCGATGTAAAACGCGCCGGGCAGCTCGTTGGCCAGACGCCGGGCGTAATCCTGGTAATAGGCGGGGTGGCCCTTATTCACGTCCGAGCGGGTCAGCACCACCTGAGCACCCAGCGCGCGCAGGTGGAAAATCTTTTCGCGGCTCATTTTGTCGGGCACTACGAGGATCAGCGAGTAGCCTTTCTGGGCGGCGATCAGCGCCAGGCCGAGGCCGGTATTGCCCGCCGTGGCCTCAATAATCGTGCCGCCCGGCTGCAGCTGGCCGGTACGTTCCGCTTCGTTAATCATCGACAGCGCAACGCGGTCTTTAATCGAGCCGCCGGGGTTCTGGTTTTCCAGCTTCAGAAACAGCGAGCAGGGACCGGTATCAAGCTTATGCAGCTGGATCAGCGGCGTGCGGCCAATCAGTTCGGTGACGGAGTGGTAAATCGTCATGATGTTTTCCTTTCGGGATGTCATGACGGGATGATAGGGCGGTGAAATTTTCTCAATAAAGAACCATTCACTGCCGTTTAGAACGGAAAGGAATATAAATACCGTTTTTGGATGTCAGGACAGCAAGACGTAAAGTTGTCTGGATGTGAGGATGGCTATATCGGCATAAAATGCTGAAAAAATGACCGCTTTTACGGAAGGTAAGCCAGCATATATGCGTCTCGTAGATAATCATTGCTGAAATTGGTCTAAATGCTTCCCACCCGGTAAATCCGGTGTTTATTTCCGAAAGTTATAACACATTCTTTTTTGTTCATTTAAAAGCTGATAACGCCTGTTTACTATCGTTTGGACATCCATACTTCTAAACCGCCGAGGGCGGCACGGATAACGAATAAGAATGATTGTACTGAGCAATATTTCGAAGGTTTTTGACAACGGAAAGGTGGCACTCACAGCCGTTGATAACGTCAATTTGACGATAGAGCAGGGACAAATATACGGCATTATCGGTTACAGCGGCGCCGGGAAAAGCACGCTGATTCGCCTGCTGAACGGTCTGGAGAAACCCAGCGCCGGGAGCGTCACCATTAACGGGCAGGATATCTCCGCCGCAAAAGGTGAAGTGCTGCGCCAGGCGCGCCTGAAAATCAGCATGGTGTTTCAGCACTTCAACCTGCTGTGGTCGCGCACGGTGAGTGAGAACATTGCTTTCTCTATGCAAATTGCCGGTGTGCCAAAAGCGAAGATTAAGGCGCGCGTCGCCGAACTGGTGGAGCTGGTTGGCCTGAAAGGACGCGAAAATGCGTATCCGTCGCAGCTGAGCGGCGGGCAAAAGCAGCGCGTGGGGATTGCGCGCGCGCTGGCCAACAACCCCGACGTGCTGCTCTGCGATGAGGCTACGTCCGCGCTCGACCCGCAGACCACCGATCAGATCCTCGATCTGCTGCTGGACATTAACCGCCGCTTCAAACTCACCATCGTGCTGATCACGCACGAGATGCACGTGGTGCGCAAAATCTGCGACCGCGTGGCGGTGATGGAGAACGGCAAAGTGGTGGAAGAGGGCGACGTGCTGAGCGTCTTTACCCATCCACAGCAGCCGATTACGCAGCAGTTTGTCCGCCAGGTGAGCCAGTACGCCGAGGAAGAGACCTTCAATACCGAACTGGCAAACGATCTGGAAGGCACGGTGATCAGGCTGACCTTTACCGGACACAGCACGCATAAGCCGATTGTCGGGGAACTCACCCTGCGCTACGGCCTGCCGTTTAACATCCTGCACGGAAAAATGACGCAGACCGCCCACGGTGTTTTCGGGCAGCTCTGGGTCCACGTGGCGGCATCCGATGAACAACTGAACAATATCCTCGCCGACCTGCAGCACAGCGATATTGAAGGCGAGGTAATTAAACATGTCTGAGAATCTCTTTCCGCATCTCAAGTGGGATCAGCTCTGGGCTGCAACGCTGGAGACGCTGTACATGACCGCGCTGTCCGGCGTGGCGACCTTTGTTCTGGGCATCGTGCTGGGCCTGGCGCTGTTTTTAACCGCGCGCGGTGGCTTGTTCCACAACCGCACGGTCTACAGCGTCATTTCGATAGTGGTGAACGTGTTCCGCTCGATTCCGTTCATCATTCTCATCGTTCTGCTGATCCCGTTCACCAAGACCGTCGTCGGCACCATTCTTGGTGCCAACGCGGCGCTGCCGGCGCTGATCGTGGGTGCCGCACCGTTCTACGCACGCCTGGTGGAAATTGCCCTGCGTGAAGTGGATAAAGGCGTGATAGAAGCCACGCGCTCGATGGGCGCACGGCTTAGCACGCTCGTGTTTCGGGTTTTACTGCCGGAATCATCACCTGCACTGGTATCAGGTATTACGGTGACGCTGATTGCGCTGGTGAGCTACAGCGCCATGGCGGGGGTGATTGGCGCCGGTGGTTTAGGAAATCTGGCTTATCTGGAAGGATTCCAGCGCAACCATGGTGACGTCACGCTGGTGGCAACGGTGACCATTTTAATCATCGTTTTCATTATCCAGTTCTGCGGCGATGTCATTACTTCACTGTTAGATAAACGCTAATAAATACACACAGGAACCACATCATGAAAAAGACACTGACACTGATCGCCGCCGCAACCCTGAGCGCCCTGAGCTTCGCCTCCTGGGCCGACACCCTGACCGTGGGGGCATCCAACACGCCGCACGCCGAAATTCTGGAGCAGGCCAAGCCGATTCTGGCGAAGCAGGGTATCGACCTGGAGATTAAACCGTTCCAGGACTACATTCTGCCGAACACTGCGCTGGCGGGTCATGACATCGACGCGAACTATTTCCAGCACATTCCTTACCTGAACAGCGTGCTGAAAGATCATGCGGGCGATAAAGACTACGATTTTGTCAGTGCGGGCGCGATCCACATTGAGCCAATCGGCATCTACTCAAAAAAATACAAATCCCTGAAGGACCTGCCGGAAGGCGGCAAGATCATCATGCGTGATGCGGTTTCCGAGGAAGGCCGTATTCTCTCCATCTTCGAAAAAGAGGGCGTGATCAAGCTGAAGCCGGGCATCGACAAAGTGACGGCGCGCATCAGCGATATCGTTGAGAACCCGAAAAAACTGAAGTTCACGCCGAACGTGGAAGCGTCCCTGCTGCCGCAGATGTACAACAACGACGAAGGCGACGCGGTGGTGATTAACGCCAACTATGCGATAGACGCCGGTCTGGATCCGGTTCACGACCCGATTGCGGTAGAGAGCGGTGAAAACAACCCGTACGCCAACATCATTACTGTGCATCGCGGCGACGAGAAAAAGAAAGACATCGTCGCGCTGGTGAACGTGCTGCACTCCAAAGAGATTCAGGACTGGATCCGCACCAAATACAAAGGCGCGGTCATTCCAGTAAACAACTAATTATTTGATTTTCCAGATGAAGCCCGGCGAGATCCTCGCCGGGCTTCTTTTTTGTATCCGGCGGGAGAATCATTTAAGCTCAACGTTTAACAGGCAATGGAGTGATGACGATGGGTAACGTGACCAAAGATGAAGCGCTGTACCAGGAGATGTGCCGGGTGGTCGGAAAGGTGGTGCTGGAGATGCGTGATTTAGGGCAGGAGCCGAAGCATATTGTCATTGCGGGCGTGCTGCGCACGGCGCTGGCGAACCAGCGCATCAAGCGCAGCGCACTGACAACCGAAGCGATGGAAACGGTGGTTAAGGCGCTGGCCGGCTAACGCGCCAGCGTTTCGCGACCTGTTCAAGCGAGCAGCAGAGCAAGTAATAGACCGCACCCGTAAAGATAAAGATGGCCGCCGGGTAGATTTGCACCCGGTTATTGACCTGTCCCGCCACCGTTGTCAGCTCCGGGACGTTGACGATGAATGCCAGCGACGTATCCTTCAGCAGGCTGATAAAAATTCCCACCAGCGACGGCAAAATATTTCTCAGCGTCTGCGGCAGCAGCACGCGCCACAGGGTTTGCTGCGTGCTGAACCCCTGAGACAGCGCGGCCTCGTTTTGACCCGCTGGGAGCGCCCTGAGCCCGGCAAAAACCGAATGCATCACCGATGCCGCCGTAAACCAGGCCAGCGCCAGCGTCACGGTCAGCGCCCCCGGCAGATCCCCTCCGGTGATCAGCGGCAACAGATACCACATCCAGAAAATCACAAAAATCAGGGGAATACCGCGAATCAACTCCGCCCACAGAAAAAGCCCCCTGCGCACCAGCCCAGGATAGCGCCAGGCGAGGCACGCCAGCGTCACGCCGCCGGGAAGCGCAAGCAGGGCGGCCCCTGCGGCCATCAGCAGCGAAAGCAGTACGCCGCCGGGTTCACCCGCTGCCGTTCGTCCCCACAGCAGATAATCCAGGTTTTCGACAATAACGTTAAATCCTGTAACCATCTTTTTTCCTCCCTGAATGCGGACCGACGCGCACCAGCACCATCCCCATGACAATGCCGGTAAGCAAATAGAGCACCGTACCGACGATAAACGCCTCCATGGCGTGGGCGTTGTAACTTTCAATCTGCCGGACCTGGTAGGTTAGCTCAGCGAAGCCAATCCCGCTGGCGAGCGAGGAGAGCTTCATCAAATTGAGGTACTGGCCGACAACGGGCTGCCAGGCGTTGGCGAGCCCCTGCGGCAGAAGGATGTAGCGAAATAAACGCCACGAGGAGAACCCTTGCGCCAGCGCCGCTTCCTGCTGTCCGGCAGGAACAGAACGCAGTCCCGATGCCGCTTCCTCAATTAAAAACGCCGAAGTAAAAACGCCCAGCCCCCAGGCAGAACATAAAAACTCAGGGGTAAACCACCAGACGTCGCCGGGCAGAATTGACCAGCTGTGATCCGCATTCACCGCGTCTCGAAAGCCCTGCGGTAACCCGTTCCAGGCGGCGAAATACCAGAACAGCAGCTGGACCAACAGCGGCGTATTGCGAAACAGCGATACCCAGCCGCTGACGACCGCATTCCCGATGCGTCCACCGGAAAGACGCAGGAGCAAAAAGAACGGTGCAAGCAGGCTGGCGATCAGGCCCCCCGCCAGCGTCACCCACAGGGTGGTGAGAAATCCGGAGAGTATCCACTGCAGAGGCTGTCCGGCCAGCACGCCCTGCCAGTCGAGGGCGGCCATCAGAGGTGCTCCTGGTGCAGCGGGTTCAGCACTTTTTGCAGGAAACGCTGCGCCCGGGGATGCGACGGTTGACTGAAAAATTGTCCCGGCGGCGCGGTTTCAAGAATCTGCCCGCCGTCGATAAAGACAATCCGGTCGGCAATTTCCCGGGCGAACTGCATCTCATGAGTCACGACAATCATGGTGATCCCGCTATGGGCAAGGGTTTTCATGACGAATAACACTTCGCCAATCATCTCCGGATCGAGCGCCGACGTCGGCTCGTCGAAGAGGATGATCTGCGGCGACGAGGCCAGGGCGCGGGCAATCGCCACGCGCTGCTGCTGGCCGCCGGAAAGTTCAGCGGGGAAGTGGTTAGCCTTTTCCTGCATTCCGACCTTCTCCAGCAGCGCCAGCGCGCGCTCCTGTGCTGGCTGCGGCTTCCAGCCGTGCACATGCTCCAGTGCGAGGGTGATGTTCTGGCTGGCGGTGAGGTGGGCATACAGATTGAACTGCTGAAACACAAATCCAACGCGGCTGCGCAGCTGACGCAGCCTGCTGCCGGAAAGCTGCCCGGTCGGCTTGCTGTCGACCAGGATTTCCCCGCCGCTCAGGGTTTCAAGCTGATTGATAAGACGGATCAGCGTTGATTTACCCGAACCGGAAGGGCCGAGAATAGCAACCACTTCACCGGGCGTGATGGTGAGGTTAATGTCGCGTAAAACCTGATGGTCGCCGTAGCGTTTGTCCACGTGACGAAACTCAACGCTGGCCTGTTCCAGATGTGAAAAATCCGCGGCACCGGCCGCGGAGTGGGAAAATAAACCTGAGAGCATAATTACCTGGCTTCTATTTTAAAGGCGCGAGGCTGTGGAGCGGGCGTGTTTGGGCCAAACCAAACGTCATAGATTTTTGCCGCCTGACCGTTCTTCTCGAGATTAACCAGCTCATCGTTGACGGCTTTCAGCAGCGCCGTTTCACCTTTCTTCACCCCGACGCCAATTTCTTCTTTACTGAGCAGATCGGGCAGGATTTTGAAGTTCGCTTTATCCGGAGCCTGTGCCAGCAGGCCTGCAAGAATTGTGCTGTCCTGGGTAATGGCCTGCACGTTGCCGTTGCGCAGCGCCGTCAGCGCCAGAGGAATGTCGTCATAAGCCAGCACGCGGGACTGCGGGAAACGCTGGTGGAGCGCCTGTTCACCCGTGGTGCCTTTGACCGCGCCAATGCGCGCCCGGCTGTATTCATCCAGCTTATCGGGCGATTTGGCGGGAACCAGGAACTGTTGTCCGGTCACGAAATAGGGGGTGGAGAAATCAATCACCTGCGCGCGTTCCGGGGTGATGGTGATATCCGCTACGATCAGGTCTGCTTTACCGGACTGAAGCAGCGGAATTCGGTTGGCCGGATTGGTGGCAACCAGTTCAAGCTTCACGCCGAGTGATTTTGCCAGTGCTTTGGCAAAGTCCACGTCGTAACCCACGATCTCGTGCGTTTTTGCATCAATTGAGCCAAACGGTGGGTTGGCGTCAAACGTGGCGACTTTCACCACCCCCGCGGCCTTAATATCCTCCAGCCGATCGGCCAGCGCCTGCGCTGAAAACAGGCTCCCGGCGGCCAGTAATCCCAGAACTGCCGTCCCTTTTTTAAACCTTTTCATCTTTGCTGCCATAGTCATCGTTCGTCCCGTTGTTTTTGTTTTGCACCGTTACGCTCCCATAAGCAAAAGCTATCGCCAAATAAGAAAATGTTCTTTGCTCTATACAAAAAAGCATTAGTGAACAGTGTGTTACCGGCAGGTAAATGTAAGGAGCTATTTGCACTTCCTGCACATTGACTGCCGGAATTGATATTTCCGCGGCCAGGAAACGCGTGCTTAACTCAGGGCTGGTGAAGCGAGAGGGGTAAAGGCAATGAAAAAATGGATCGGCACGCTACGGCGGTTTTTTGCGACCCGGCCAGCGAATGCGGAGAACAGCGCGCAGCGTGTTCTGGAGTCAATACTGCCTGTTGCCAGCCTGTATGGCGTGGACGTCGCTAACATCGACCCGGAGTGGTTCCATGATAAAACGTCACGCTGAACTTCGCCGCACGCGCGAAACGTACTGGAATGAGCTGTGCGTGATCCGTGTAAAGCAGGGATGAACGGAAAAATACGCGGGCAAATCCTCGGTAAACCCTGGCCGTTTTGATACCAATATCTCCTTTCTCAGAAGGAGATGATAATGAAACGGACAGTATTAACCCCGGCACTTTCTGCCACCGCACTACTGATTGCCATGCAGGCGGCGCACGCTGCGCCACAGGCGCACGTCGTCTGCGGTTACTCCCACACGCTCGGCGACGATGCCATTATGATGCACGGCATGCCCAACGAGGCCATGCTGCACGATTTTTTTGGCAACGTGCAAACGGATGCCTTCTCCAGCCGTGAATCGCTGCGTAAAGATGAAAAGACCACCTGCGATAACAAAGCAGACAGCTCGGCCTACTGGGCACCCTCTCTGAAATTGCCTGACGGAACGGTGGTCAAACCCGCCTATCAAAAAACCTATTATCAGGCATCGAACGTCGACACCTGGCCGCTGCACCCGTTCCCGGCGGGGCTGTCGCTGCTGGCGGGCGATCATCACGGCACCGCGCCGAATCCACATATCACCTTCCTGTGCGCTAACGGCAAGGGCTACACCACCAAAACGGGTGAGGTCTGCGGCTTACGCAAGGCGAACGATGCCGTGCAGTTTAATATCGGCATTCAGTTTCCGAACTGCTGGGACGGGGTAAATCTTAAGCCCGCTCACGGTCTGGCCAACGCCACCTACGACACCAAAGGGCAGTGCCCGTCCGACTTCCCGGTGAAAATTCCCACTGTGAACATGAACATTGCGTACGTGCTCCCGACGATTAGCTCGCTCGATACCAGCAAAGCGCAGCTTTCTCTCGACCCCATCATGCACGGCAACGAGCGTGAAGAGCGGTGGGGGAGCCTGTATACGGCGCATGCTGATTTTATGAACGGCTGGACGGAAGACGCCGCGCGCTTTATGACCGATCTGTGCATGAACCGCGGTCTGGACTGCGGCACCACCGTTCCGTATGGTTATTCAAAAGCGAAGGCCAGCGTCTGGCTCAGCAGCCTGGAGCCCGCGCTTACCCAGCCAGAGCCCCAGGTCCTGCTGGTGCAGGATAACTGGCAGAACGGCGGGCGCACCAAAAACAGCGAAACGCTGTCGCTGGTGAAGTTTCACATTCCCCCGCTGCCTGCCGGACAGGATCCTTCGCAGTTTAAATACCGCGTGCGGATTTATGGCGGGAAAGTGGAAACCAACGGCGCGGATCAAATTTTCTTCTATCCGGCAAGCAACGACTGGGATCCGGCCAGCGTGAGCTGGCAGTCGCGGCCAGCCTGTAACTATCGTTCGGATGCGGTGCTTTACCTTAACCACTCCCGCGAATACCGGATGGTGGACGTGGATAAAGCGGTGCGCAAGGCGCTGGCAGAAGGGAAAACCGAGATTTCGTGGTACATCGGCGGCGATCGTCAGGGAAATCACTACCAGTTTGAGACGGCGTCTTCCCCGCAAAGCCTGATCCTGATGCTGACCGGCTTTAGCAAAACGCCTGAGATCTGATTACGCCCGCGTTTTTTTGTTCTCAGCAACGTTAACTGGTAATGTCGACAGTCTGAAAAATGAGAAGGGCATTCTGGTTACCCTGACCGTACTGCTGGAAGGGTGCAGTAATAAAGAGGTGGCTGCACGCCTGAATCTTTCCCCTAGAACCGTGGAAGCGCACCGTGCGGCGGCCATTGACGGGCTGAAAAAGTAAAATAAAAAAGCACCGGTTTACCGGTGCTTTTTTTATCAAATCTTGCAGGCATCACCGCAGTCGTCGTCGGCAACAATCGCCTGCGCTTTTTTATCCGCGTCGTCCAGACGTTCCGCGTTACGCTCTTCCGCTTCATCCAGACCGTTAAAAACTAAGTTATCGAGATCAATTTCCATGTTGCACCTGCTCTGTTCGGTTTTTGATACTGGCACAGTATAGGGTAAAAAACGTCGGCAATGTACCTCGCAGCACATAAGGATAATCCCTGCCATACTCAGTGCTTTATCACCGAGGAGCGCTCATGATTACACTCTGTAAAACCTGCGGTACCTCCTATGATGGAAAGCCGGAGAGATGTCCGATTTGCGAGGATGAACGCCAGTATGTCCCGGTCAGCGGTCAGGCGTGGATTGATTACGCGACGGTGACGGCCACGCACGTGAATAAATGGCAGCAGCTGGAGCCCGCGCTGTTCAGTATCAAAACGGTTCCCGCTTTTGCGATTAACCAGAGGGCGCTGCTTCTGCGCACCCCGCACGGCAATATTCTTTGGGACTGCATTGCCAACCTTGACCCGGCAACCCAAACGCTCATCACCGCGCTCGGTGGCCTTCACGCCATTGCGATTTCGCATCCGCACTATTACACCACGATGCAGGAGTGGGCCGCGGCTTTCGATGCTCCGGTCTACCTGCACGCCAGCGACCGCGAATGGGTGATGCGCAACAGCCCGGCGATTCATTTCTGGGAGGGGGAGGCGCTGGAGATTTGGCCGTCCGTCACTTTGCTACGTCTCGGCGGCCATTTTGCGGGCGGAACGGTACTGCACTGGCAGGAGGGCGAGGGCGTTTTGCTGGCGGGGGATATTTTGCAGGTCACCCCGGGGAAAGATGCGGTGTCTTTTATGTGGAGCTACCCGAATATGCTCCCGCTGCCTGTCCGTACGGTTGAGGACGTTACCCGGCGCCTGGCGGGAAAATCATTCGCTCGTCTTTACGGCGCGTTCGAAGGGCAAAACATCCCGGCGAACGCCGACGACATCGTGCAGCGGTCGGGCCAGAAATATATTGCTTGTCTCAGGTAAAGTACGGTGGGTAAACTTTACGAGTGTGATCGCGATCATACCTAAACGAAAACAGATAAAAGAGAAATTGCTATGCAACATATCATTGAAGGTTTTCTCAGCTTTCAAAAAGAGATTTTCCCGCAACGTAAAGAGCTCTTTCGCAGTTTAGCGTCCAGCCAGAATCCCAAAGCGCTGTTCATCTCCTGCTCCGACAGCCGTCTGGTTCCTGAACTGGTCACCCAGCAAGAGCCGGGACAGCTTTTTGTCATTCGTAATGCTGGCAACATTGTTCCGCCTTTCGGGCCGGAGCCGGGCGGCGTATCTGCAACTATCGAATACGCGGTGGTGGCGCTGGGCGTGACGGATATCGTGATCTGCGGCCACTCCAACTGCGGCGCGATGAAGGCGATTGCCGATAACGCCAACCTGGAGCCAATGCCAGCCGTATCGCACTGGCTGCGCTATTCCGACGCGGCGAAAGCCGTGGTAGAGAAGAAAAGCTGGGACAAGCCGATCGATAAAGTGAATGCGATGGTGCAGGAGAACGTGTTTGCGCAACTGAGCAACATCAAGACCCATCCGTCCGTCGCGGTGGGCCTGCGTAATAATTCGCTTCGTCTGCACGGTTGGGTGTATGACATTGAAAGCGGCAAAATCCTTGCCCTGGATAAGAACACCAAAACGTTCGTATCGCTGTCGGAAAACCCAGAGGTCTTCTTCGAGTAATTACCGATAGCAGGGCATGGAAGCCCTGTCAGTTCTCCACGTACGGTAACCGACGCCGTCTCCCCGAGGCAGGTTTTTCAGCCGCCTTCGCCATCGCCTCTGCAATCTCCGCACACTCCGCCAGCCCTTGAACGAAGGGTCTATCGTGCATCAGCCACGGTATCGCACCGAAAGCAATGCGCCCGCGAACCGTTTCAGGCGCTTTAAGCGTGTAATCCTCGCCAACGTCGGGTATCTCGTCGCCCGTCTCTGCCAGCTGTTTACGCAGCGTCGGGAAAGGCAAGTCCTTTGTTTTGAGCGGCTTTTGCCCGCGCGCGTCAATAAACACGTCGAAACGATAAACGCTCTCTTTGGTGGTAATTACCGTCCGATCGCTGCCGGCGTCGAGCGTGTAATCATCGCCAAGCGCCGCCACGCTAATGATGCCGGCCTCGCGAAGCGCAAGCAGCCTGCGGATAGACTGCGGCGGGATGGCGGCATAGTTATCGATAAACACGCGGGCGAGGCCCTGCTTAAAGCGCTCTCTGTCGTCGTCGTTGAGGTGGGGCACAATCTCCTGAACCACCTCATGCAGTCGAAGGACGGTATAGCGCCAGGCCACGGTGCGCCGTTCGCGTTTGTTGCGTTCAACCTCGCTGAGGTTCTCTTCCGCCCAGGTAAAGGGGCCGTGCCGTTTACGGTCCTCAAACCATG
This sequence comes from Enterobacter cloacae complex sp. P2B, assembly GCF_014895985.1. Taxonomy (NCBI): domain Bacteria; kingdom Pseudomonadati; phylum Pseudomonadota; class Gammaproteobacteria; order Enterobacterales; family Enterobacteriaceae; genus Enterobacter; species Enterobacter cloacae complex sp. P2B. The sequence continues at coordinate 36,121 of NZ_JADBQQ010000002.1, forward strand.
CCTCACGAAGGCTGTCGGCATCCTGGTTACGCAGAGAAATTTTCTCGCACCACGCCGGGTCAGCGAGCTCGAGCTCTTTCACCATCAGGGAAAATATGCGGTCAAGCAGGCCGTCCGATCCTTTGGCTATCTCGCGTTCAACCACGAATTCGGTCAATACCGACAGCGGTTCGTAAGGGATTGGACAGTAAAAATCGGCTTCAGGCAGAATGCCCGTGCGGGACATCAGCGTAATGTTTAACCCTTCGCTGCCCTTGTCGAGGAGGTATTTACCGTCACGAAACTCACCGTGCTGCATTACCACCGCCATAGCCGCGTCCAGACCGCTCAACGACGTTCCCATAATGCCCACGCGGCAAGGGGGAATGCTGGCGTCCATCAACCCCGACCACGGGCTGGGGAAGAACGTGCGCGTGGCTTCCTCCTCATCTGGCCAGACGTGGCCGGTGGCGATAACCGCCAGGTCGAACTGTTCGGGCAAAGTGGTGTCGTTGACGGAAAGCGTTACGCCGGTTGTCGAGGGGATGATGTCCGTTACCTTCGCGGATTCATGGACCGCAACCTGGTACCCCAGTTTTTTTGCCTCTTTCACGATTGAACGCAAGCTGTCGCGAAAATACTCTCCCAACAGGAGTCTGGGCAGGAACTGCCGGTCATGCAGGCTGGCTTTATCAACCTTAAAGCGCGCCAGATGGGTGTCGCTCTGTTCCTTGAGCCAGTCGAGGTAGGTCATAAAAATGGGCGGGATTTCTATGCTCGCAATGTTCGCCAGCATCAGCCGGGAATTATCGTCGTCGTTATAGGGCATGCCCACGCCGGCTTCATCGGCCTGTTCGAAGACGGATACGGAGAGCGGGGTGCTGTTATTAAGCAGATGATAAAAGGTGTAAATCCCTGTAGGGCCGGAGCCGATAATCGCGATATTCTTCATTGACGCGCTTCCTGTATTTATTCCATAAGAAAAGCGTAGCAGGAGAATAATGATGAAAATAAGCGATTATGAAAATTCAGGGTAAAAGGAGAGAATTTGCACCATTTCAGGACTGAAATGGTGCGTCCGAGTGGACTCGAACCACCGACCCCCACCATGTCAAGGTGGTGCTCTAACCAACTGAGCTACGGACGCAGAATGGTGCGTTCAATTGGACTCGAACCAACGACCCCCACCATGTCAAGGTGGTGCTCTAACCAACTGAGCTATGAACGCAACGTGTTGTCGGTGACAACGGGGACGAATATTAGCGGCACAGCATCAAGGAGGCAAGAGGGAAAACGCATTTTTCTCTCTGATTTCACGCGATTGCTTCATTACCGCGCAAAGTGAAGAGAAAGTAGCCGCCAGCTGGCGGCTACTGCGTAGTTAACGCGCAGCGCGCTGCAAAATTACCGTTGACGGCTGGCGCTGCAGGAAGCGCATGCGCATCATCATCATGATCGCCGCCGACGTCAGTCCGATGATAAAGCCCATCCAGAATCCGGCTGGCCCCATGCGATCAACGACCAGATCGGTCAGCGCCAACACGTAGCCAGTAGGCAGACCCAGCACCCAGTAGGCGATAAAGGTAATAAAGAAGATCGAACGCGTGTCTTTATAGCCGCGCAATACGCCGCTGCCAATCACCTGAATGGAGTCAGAAATCTGGTAAATCGCGGCCAGCAGCATCAGGTGCGATGCCAGCGTGACGACCTCCGGATTATCGTTATAGAGCAGGGCAATTTGCTCGCGCAGCGCCACGGTAAAAAGCGCCGTGCAAATGGCCATGCAGACGCCAACGCCTAATCCGGTGCGCGCGGCGGTTTGCGCATCAAGCGTCGAGCCTTGCCCCAGGCGGAAACCCACGCGGATCGTCACTGCCGCGGCCAGCGACATGGGCAGAACAAACATCAGAGAGCTGAAGTTCAGCGCGATCTGGTGCCCGGCGACGTCCACAATGCCCAGCGGGGAGACCAGCAGGGCGACCACGGCAAACAGGGTCACCTCAAAGAACAGCGCAAGGGCAATCGGCAGCCCCAGCTGCACCAGGCGCGTCATGATGTTCCAGTCCGGCGTGCTGAATCTGTTCTCGTTACGAATATCGCGCATGGAGCGGGCGCGCTTCACAAAAGTAAGCATAGAGAAGAACATGACCCAGTAAACGGCGGCCGTCGCCACGCCGCAACCGACGCCGCCCAGCTCCGGCATGCCGAAATGGCCGTAGATAAAGATGTAGTTCACCGGAATATTCACCAGCAGGCCGATAAAGCCCATCACCATGCCGGGCTTGGTTTTCGCCAGCCCTTCACACTGGTTACGGGCGACCTGGAAAAAGAGGTAGCCGGGCGCACCCCAGAGCAGGGCGCGCAGATAGCCCACGGCTTTGTCTGCCAGCGCCGGGTCAATATTATGCATGGCGCGGATGATATGACCCGCGTTCCAGAGCACGACCATAATCAGCACGGAGACAAACCCTGCCAGCCAGAAACCCTGGCGGACCTGATGGGCAATACGCTCGCGACGACCCGAGCCATTAAGCTGAGCGATAACCGGGGTGAGGGCGAGCAGCAGACCGTGGCCGAACAGGATGGCCGGCAGCCAGATTGACGTGCCGATGGCAACGGCCGCCATATCGGTGGCGCTGTAGCCACCTGCCATTACCGTATCCACAAATCCCATTGCGGTCTGGGCCACCTGCGCGACGATCACTGGTATAGCCAGTGCCAATAGCTGGCGCGCTTCATTCATGTACTTCTGCACGTGAACACCTTTATTTTGTAGTTATATGAGAGACTAAAAAAGCCGCCGAAACGGGCAGCAAGAAGAAAATGCAGGGGGGTGCCAGCTATTGTAGCGGGCTTTAGCTATTTATCTAGTGAAAAAATCGCCAGAAAATGCGCTCCGCTGGCAACCTGTTTTTCCAACTGTTATTGTGGTGGGATTAAACGGTGTCACCACCGTCCGGAAAAAACAGGAGTTGTAAGCATGTTTACTGGTATTGTGCAGGGCACCGCCAAAGTGGTGTCCATTGATGAAAAACCTAATTTTCGTACTCATGTTGTAGAGCTGCCGGAATATATGCTCGACGGCATCGAAACCGGCGCCTCGGTTGCCCATAACGGCTGCTGCCTGACCGTCACCGAAATTAATGGCAACCAGATTAGCTTTGATTTAATGAAAGAGACGCTGCGTATTACCAACCTGGGCGAGCTGGTGGTGGGGGACACCGTCAACGTTGAGCGCGCGGCGAAGTTCAGCGACGAGATTGGCGGCCATCTGATGTCCGGGCACATCATGACCACCGCCGAAGTGGCGAAAATCGTCACATCAGAAAATAACCGTCAAATCTGGTTTAAAGTGCAGGACCCGTCATTAATGAAATACATCCTCTATAAAGGGTTTATTGGCATTGATGGGATTAGTCTGACGGTGGGAGAAGTTACTCCGACGCGTTTTTGCGTGCATTTAATTCCCGAGACGCTGCAGCGCACCACGCTGGGTACGAAAAAACTGGGGCATCGCGTGAATATCGAAATCGATCCGCAAACCCAGGCGGTTGTAGATACCGTTGAGCGCGTGCTGGCCGCAAAAGAAGCCGCAATAATTAAAGCTGTAGAAGAAGAATAAAAAATAACCCCGGCTGGCCGGGGTTATTTTTCTAGCGTGCGACCCGCAAGCCGTGTTCAATCCCACGGCTAAAAACAACCTGCCAGAGCTGAATATCTCGCGCGCGAAACGCCCCCGCGCAGGCATTCAGATAATAGCTAAACATCCGCTTGAATCGTTCAGAATAGTTGTCCGCAATTTCAGGCCAGGCTTCCTGAAAACGTGCATGCCACGCCATTAACGTGGTGTCGTAATCCGCGCCGAAGTTATGCCAGTCTTCCATCACGAAATGGGATTCGCTGGCGTTGGCAATCTGGCGTACGGACGGTAAACAGCCATTCGGAAAGATGTATTTGTTGATCCACGGGTCAACGTTATTGTCGGTCCGCTTAGAGCCGATGGTGTGCAGCAGGAAAATACCGTCCGGTTTCAGATTACGGTCCACCACCTCGAAATAGGTGTCGTAATTTTTCGGCCCGACGTGCTCGAACATGCCCACGGATACGATCCGGTCAAACTGTTCGTTCAGGTCCCGGTAATCCTGCAGGCGGATATCCACATCAAGCCCCAGGCACCGCTCCTGCGCCATTTTTTGCTGTTCAGCGGAAATGGTGACGCCGACCACGCTGACGCCGTAGTGCTTCGCCATAAAATACGCCAGCCCGCCCCAGCCGCAGCCGATATCCAGCACGCGCATACCGGGCTGCAGCTGCAATTTCTCGCTAATCAGCCGCAGCTTGGCCTGCTGAGCCTCTTCAAGCGTCGACGCCTCTTTCCAGTAGGCGCAGGAGTATTGCATGAAGGGGTCCAGCATGCGGCTGAACAGATCGTTGCCGAGATCGTAATGCTCTTTGCCGACGATCCAGGCACGCTTTTTACTTTGCAGGTTAAAGAGACGGGCAGAGGCGACACGCAGGGTGTCTTTAAGATTGCGGGGGAGCTGTTTTTCCAGACCGGCACGCAGCACGCTGGCGAAAAAAGTATCCAGCCGTTCGCATTCCCACCAGCCGTCCATATAGCTTTCCCCCAGGCCTAGCGACCCCTCGCGCAACACGCGTTTAAAAAAATCGGGATGTTTAACCTGAGGATCCGATGGGGATGATCCGTTGATAGTGATGCCTGCCCGACCTAACAGTTCACTGACGATCCGGGACCAGTTATCGTCCGGAACGCTGACTTCTTCTATACACGATGAACTCATAGCTTCTCCATCACCCTACTGTGATCAGAACCTTAAAACAGCGTAGACGCTTTTTTGGTTTGTGAGAAATCTCACGGTAAATACCGCGAGGCTAGTATCCGACGTAGAACAGAGGAAGGGAGATAACCCTTGCCGAAATGCCTTCCATGGTAAAACGGGAGCACTCCGGCTCCCGTTAACACATAATATTTATCGTATTTAATCGAACCAAATTTAGTATAGGCCTCAAAATTTGGTGATTCAATAGAAAATTCTTAGCAACCTAATCACTGAGAATTAACATAGTTTCTGGCGCGATTAGGCATGCGAGGTTTCTACCTGCGTGCTCTCATCCTGCGCGGAGGCCTGCATGCGATAACCCAACGCCACCAGCGCAACGGTAGCCAGCATCACGCTGGTCGTCGTCACCAGCGGCGTGGCAATCAGCGCGGAGACCACCAGGCTTGCCAGGAAGCACAGCCCCAGCTGCAGGGTGTTCTGCAGCGCAGCCGCGCGGCCTGTCGCCTGCGGGAATGGACGTAGCGCCTGCGCCACAACGATAGGGTAGATCGCCCCGTTCGCGATGGCCATCACGCAGAATGGAATCAATATTTCGGCCAGACCCGCGCCCGGAATAAAGCCAACGGCCCAGGTGCCGATGACGCTCAGCGCATAGAGCACTAGCAGCCAGGGCAGCATCTGCTGGCCTTCCCATTTTTGCAGCGCCGCGCGGCAGCCGTACCCGCCCACCAGGAACGCGATGGTCTGCGGAACGTAGCTCAGGCCAATGGCCGCCGGGCTATAGCCCATATCGTGCAGAATAAAAGGCGAACCGGTCAGCCACGCGAAGAAGCTCGCTGAGCAGGCGGCATAGATCAGAACGTTGCCGCGATACGCTTTCGCGCTCAGCAGGTAAGTGAAGGTAATCGGCTTCGCGTCTGCGTGCGCCTCTTTTTTATGCGCGGGCTTAAGGGCGAACGCCGGCAGCATCAGCACCAGCGTGATGGCAAACAGCGTGGCAAAGATGGCCTGCCAGTCAAAGTGCGCGAGGATCCAGCTTCCCAGCAGCGGGGCGAGGGCCGGTGAGAGCCCTACCAGCGGCATGATGGTGGCGAAAATACGGTTAGTGCGGTTCGCCGGATAGTAATCGGTGACCAGCGCCTGCCAGGTCACGGCCGCGGCACAGACGCCGACCGCCTGAACAAACCGCAGCACCAGCAGCCAGGTGGCATCGCGCACCCATAGCATCCCCAGGCAGCCCACGGCAAAAATGGCCAGCCCCAGCAGCAGCACCGGTTTACGCCCAAAGCGATCCGAAAGCGGTCCCCAGAGCAGCTGCGCGAAGGCAAAACCGGCCAGGAACAGGCTCAGGCTGGCGCTGATGGCGGCAGCAGGGGTTTGCAAATCTTCCTGCATGGCGGCAAACGCCGGCAGGTACATATCGGTGGCCAAAAAGCCCAGCACGCTTAAGCCGCCGAGCCAGACTAAAAAACCTTTCCTGGGTTGCACTGTTTTATTCTCCTGAGGAGGCAGGTATACGTTGGCGCTGAGTGTAGGGAGTGCAAAGCCGCTTGTGAAACGCTAATATTTGGCGGGTGCATTCAAATTTTTTGCAGGCAGAAAATGTGGTCAGATTATTCTCTTGAAGTGGTCGATGCTGTCGCGCGTAACGGCAGCTTTAGCGGAGCGGCGCAGGAGTTGCACCGCGTCCCTTCGGCCATCAGCTATACGGTGCGACAGCTTGAGGAGTGGCTGGCGGTACCGCTGTTTGAACGGCGGCATCGTGATGTGGAATTAACGCCCGCAGGGGCGTGGTTTTTAAAGGAAGGGCGTTCTGTTATCAAAAAAATGCAGATCACCCGCGAGCAGTGCCAGCAGATCGCGAACGGCTGGCGGGGCCACCTTTCCATTGCCGTGGATAACATCGTTAAGCCCGAGCGCACCCGGCAGATGATTGTCGATTTTTATCGGCATTTCTCTGACGTAGAACTGCGGGTCTCGCAGGAGGTGTTCAACGGCGTCTGGGATGCGCTGGCGGATGGCAGGGTAGAGATGGCGATTGGCGCGACCCAGGCGATCCCGGTCGGGGGACGTTACGCCTTTCGCGATATGGGGATGCTGAGCTGGAAATGCGTGGTGGCAAGCGATCATCCGCTGGCGGCGACGGAAGGGCCGCTGAGCGACGATACGCTGCGCAGCTGGCCGTCGCTGGTGCTGGAAGATACCTCCCGCTCGCTGCCGAAGCGAATTACCTGGCTGCTGGACAACCAGCGGCGGGTTGTCGCCCCTGACTGGGGATCGTCGGCGACGTGCCTCAGCGCCGGGCTCTGCGTAGGCATGGTGCCCGCCCATTTTGCACGTCCGCGAATCGACACCGGTGAGTGGGTTGAGCTAACGCTGGAGAATCCGTTCCCGGATGCGGCCTGCTGCCTCACCTGGCAACAAAATGATGTCTCGCCGGCGATGGCCTGGCTGCTGGACTATCTGGGGGACAGCGAAACGCTTAACCGGGAGTGGCTGCGGGAGCCAGACTGACTGGCTCCGCAGTGAAATTAACGACGGTAGTCGCGGAACGGGCCATCCGCAACGGAACGGCGTTCGATGAGGCGAGGGTGAACTTCAATGGACTGCGACTCTTCACGCTTGTTGACGATCCTGTCCAGCAGCATATTGAAGGCGGTTTCACCCAGTGAATCTTTCGGCTGGTGAATGGTGGTCAACGCTGGCGTGAAGAAGCGCGCGTTGCGCACGTTGTCATATCCGATCACGGAGATGTCCTGCGGTACGCGCAGACCCAGCTCGTCAGCCGCACAGAGGGCGCCCATCGCCATGATATCGCCCCCGCAGAAAACGGCGGTTGGACGGTGAGGCTGGGAGACGATCTGCTGCATCGCGCGGTAGCCTGATTCCGGCTCAAAGTCGCCCTGCACGATCCAGTTTTCCGGCACGGTGATTAGCGCTTCTTCCATCGCTTTCATAAAACCGGCCAGGCGGCCCGCGCCGGTGTTGCGTTCCAGCGGGCCCGGGATCACGCCAATCTCGCGGTGGCCGCGTTCGATCAGATAACGGCCCGCCATGTAACCGCCTTCGAAGGCGTTATCGATAACGGAGTCGGTGAAGTCGGCGCGCGCTTCGCCCCAGTCCATCACCACCATAGGGATATGGCGATACTCTTCCAGCATCGACAGCACGGATTCCGGGTACTCCGAACACATCACCAGCAGGCCGTCCACGCGCTTTTGCGCCATCATCGACAGGTAGGCGCGCTGTTTTTCAATGCTGTTCCAGGCGTTGCCGAGAATCAGGGTATAGCCTTTCTGGAAGCAGTTTTTTTCTACCGCTTCAATGATCTCGGCAAAATAGGCTGCTTCGCTGCTGGTCGCCAGCAGACCAATAGACTTGGTGTGATTAACCTTGAGGCTGCGCGCAACCGCGCTTGGCGAGTAGTGCAGCTCTTTGATCGCTGCCCAGACGGCGTTGCGCGTCTCTTCCGCCACAAAACGGGTTTTGTTAATTACATGTGATACGGTTGTAGTGGAAACGTTTGCGCGTTTTGCTACGTCTTTAATTGTTGCCATTAAATGTCACTCCAGACCATATCCTAAACTCCTGAAAAACTTGAAGGTAAACGTTTGCCTTCTCTCACCCTTATCACGCAATTTTGAATTGCGGCACGCCGGGAAAACGACACGGGACGTCAGGAGGGGGTCAATGGCCGGTACGCTAATAAATTTAGCGTGGAATTTTGGCCTATCTTGATGAAAAGGGGAAGAGGTAAAGTGTTTATCAGCTTAAATCCAGGAAGATTTTTGACGTAAACTGTGCAAAAATGAGCAAGCTCACTTTTCGTGGGGGGATTAAAAGGAGAAAAATTGATGAGTTCCGATCTGAAGTTTTCGCTGTTCACCACCGTTATTGTGCTGGCGCTGATTGTGGCGGCTGGCCTGACGGCTGCGCTGCATTGATTTACGCGGGGGGAGAGCCTTCTCCCTCCCGAACGCTCCGATTGTTACTTCTCTGGCAAAAATCTTTTGCCATTTTGTTAACTTCTCATTTTTTGTGATTGATGTCATGCTTTCCGCTTCTTTGTTCTGTGTCACCACATGACACGGCATCCGGAGTTGACGCATGAAAATCAATTTTCCCCTGCTGGCCCTGGCGATTGGCGCTTTTGGGATTGGCACCACTGAATTCTCCCCGATGGGGTTACTGCCCGTTATCGCCCGGGGCGTGGACGTCTCGATCCCGGCCGCCGGGATGTTAATCAGCGCCTACGCCATCGGCGTGATGGTAGGAGCGCCGCTGATGACGCTACTGCTTTCGCACCGTGCGCGCCGCAATGCGCTGATTTTCCTGATGGCGATTTTCACCCTGGGCAACGTGCTTTCGGCCATTTCGCCGGATTACACCACTCTGATGCTGTCGCGCATTCTGACCAGCCTCAACCACGGTGCCTTCTTTGGTCTGGGCTCGGTCGTGGCCGCAAGCGTGGTGCCAAAACACAAGCAGGCCAGCGCCGTGGCGACCATGTTTATGGGGCTGACGATTGCCAACATCGGCGGTGTTCCCGCGGCAACCTGGCTGGGCGAGGTCATTGGCTGGCGGATGTCCTTCCTGGCGACGGCCGGCCTGGGCGTGGTCGCGATGGTGGCGTTGTTCTTCTCCCTGCCAAAAGGCAGTGCGGGTGAACGCCCTGATGTACGCAGAGAGCTGTCGGTGCTGATGCGCCCGCAGGTACTCTCCGCGCTGCTGACCACCGTGCTGGGGGCAGGAGCGATGTTTACCCTCTACACCTATATTTCGCCGGTCCTACACGACATTACCCACGCAACGCCACTCTTTGTTACCGCGATGCTGGTGCTGATTGGCGTTGGCTTCTCGATTGGCAACTATCTCGGCGGGAAATTTGCCGACCGTTCCGTGAGCGGCACGCTGAAGGACTTTTTAACCCTGCTGATTGTCATTATGGTCGCGATCCCGTGGCTGGCGCAGAATGAATTCGGCGCGGCGATTGCGATGGTTGTCTGGGGCGCTGCCACCTTTGCCGTGGTGCCGCCGCTGCAGATGCGCGTGATGCGTGTCGCCCATGAGGCGCCGGGTCTCTCGTCTTCCGTGAATATCGGGGCGTTCAATCTCGGCAACGCGCTGGGTGCCGCCGCCGGAGGCGCCGTGATTTCAGGCGGTCTGGGGTACAGTTTTGTGCCGGTGATGGGGGCGATTATTGCCGCGCTCGGCCTGCTGCTGGTGATGATGTCCGGCCGTAAACAGCCTGAAGCGGTTTGCACGGCTGAATAAGCAAAAACGCAGAAGGGTTACCCCTTCTGCGTGTCTCTTACGCGGCGAAGTTCTTCGCGACAAATTCCCAGTTAACCAGAGCCCAGAAGTGCTCCAGGTAGTTCGGGCGCGCATTGCGGTAATCAATGTAGTAAGCATGTTCCCACACGTCCACTGTCATCAGCGGCGTAGCGCTGGTGGTCAGCGGGGTGCCCGCGTTAGACGTGGACACGATAGCCAGTTTGCCATCCGCCTCTTTTACCAGCCACGTCCAGCCAGAACCGAAGTTCTTGATGGCGGCATCGGTAAACTTCGCTTTAAACTCTGCAAAGCTGCCAAAGGCGGCGTTGATGGCGGCTGCCAGTTCACCGGCAGGTTCGCCACCGGCATTCGGCGCCAGGCAGTGCCAGTAGAAAGTGTGGTTCCACACCTGAGCCGCGTTGTTAAAAACGCCACCCTCTGAGCTGCGAACGATCTCTTCCAGCGTTTTGCCTTCAAAATCGGTGCCCTTGATGAGGTTGTTCAGGTTAGTGACGTACGTCTGATGATGCTTGCCGTAGTGGTATTCCAGGGTTTCCGCTGAAATGTGCGGTGCCAGGGCGTCTTTTGCATACGGTAGTGCAGGTAATTCGAACGACATTGCTTCTCTCCTTATTGTATTTTGTGTTGCCAATAACCCTACAGACAACAAGGACAGGATAGCAAATTGAAAGGGTATGCAAAAGAGGAACTTACCCTGCCGCAGATGCGGCAGGGCAGGGATTAACGAATGGTTTTTGGCGTCATGACGCGACGCGCGCCGACGTAATGACGTACCCAGTAATCTTCGCTGAGCGAGGTGATCTGAATGTCCTGACCGCTGCGCGGAGACTGGATGAATTTCCCGTTGCCGACGTAGACGCCCACGTGGTCAGCCGTACCGCGACCCTGCGTGCGGAAGAAGACCAGGTCGCCGTTTTCCAGCTCACCCCGGTTAACCGGTGACGCATCGCGCAGGTGATACATCTCATTGGCGGTACGTGGAATACGGAATTTAACCAGATCTTTATAGGCGTAATAGACGAGGCCGCTGCAGTCGAAACCGGTACGCGGCGAACTGCCGCCCCAACGATAAGGTTTGCCAATCTGCCCCATCAGTTTATTCATTGCGGTTTTTTGCGCTTTTTGCACACGCACTTTATGCACATCCGCCAGCTTTGTTACCTTCGTGCATTTTGCTTTATGGCCTTTACGGGTAATGCATTTTTCTGTAACGAGGTTAGCGGCGGTCTGCGAAGCTTTATTTTTGGCGGTGCGGGTAGTGCGGGAAGATTTTGTTTTCGTCTTGCTGGAAGCGGTTTGTTTAGTCTGAGCGGTAGTTTTTTTCTTGTCGTTCTTGCTGCTGGTTTTTTTCTTACGTTCTGTGGCTTTCACCAGATGGCTTTTTTGTACAGCAGATTGCCGCGCCTGCTGAGAGGCGTTTGCCGCTGGCGTTAACGTGAGTGATGTAAACAGTAAAGCACAGAGCGTGATCGAGATTTTAGTTATCCGCGCCACTGGGCAGTCCCCTGATATATGCAGGTCATCAATAATACCCGCGTGTGATTTACAAAGCCCGTCGATTCTAATCCATAAAAACCCGAGAAGTTAATAGCATTTTTCAATCTAAAAACGTGTTTCGTTAGCAAGTGCAAAAAAATTCATCGTTCTGACGCACAATTGTTCACTCCCTAAGCAAAACCCTGACGGGCGAAGGGGTAAACACCATTTGCAATGCAACTTTTGTGGAGTCGGGGTAAAATATATAAACGTGACGAAAATGTTATTTTCCGATGCCAGCCTGACCCGCTACAATGTCAGACTACTGCCGTAACAGAAGTTAAAGGAAGCAAGACATGAGCACCACTATTGAAAAAATCCAGCGCCAGATCGCTGAAAATCCGATTCTGCTGTATATGAAAGGTTCTCCGAAGCTGCCAAGCTGCGGCTTCTCCGCGCAAGCGGTTCAGGCGCTGTCAGCCTGTGGTGAGCGTTTTGCTTACGTTGATATCCTGCAGAACCCGGACATCCGCGCTGAGCTGCCAAAATACGCTAACTGGCCGACCTTCCCGCAGCTGTGGGTAGACGGCGAGCTGGTGGGCGGCTGCGATATCCTGATTGAGATGTATCAGCGCGGCGAACTGCAGCAGCTGATCAAAGAGACGGCGGCGAAGTACAAAACGGAAGAGCCGGACGCTGAATAATTTTCTGCGTTAATAAAAAAGCGACCTGAAGAGGTCGCTTTTTTTTATTCTTCACTGTCGCCCATCGGCAGCGGCCAGCCGCCCAGACGCTTCCAGCGGTTGACGATCTCACAGAACAGCTCTGCGGTGCGCTCCGTATCGTATAAGGCGGAGTGCGCCTGGGTACCGTCAAACGGTATACCCGCCGTAATGCAGGCTTTGGATAAAACCGTTTGTCCCAGCGCCAGGCCGCTTAGCGCGGCGGTGTCGAAGGTCACGAACGGGTGGAAAGGGTTGCGTTTGAGCGACGCGCGTTCGGCTGCGGCCATGGTAAAGCTGTGATCGAAGGTGGCGTTATGGGCTACCATGATGGCGCGGCTGCAGTTGCTCTCTTTCATGCCTTTACGCACCATTTTAAATATGGCGTGCAGCGCATCATATTCACTGACTGCACCACGCAGCGGGTTATGCGGATCGATACCGTTAAACGCCAGCGCCTCCGGCTGTAAGTTTGCCCCTTCGAAAGGTTCAATGTGGAAATGCAGCGTGGTGTCCGGTGTAAGCCAGCCCTGTTCATCCATCTTCAGCGTGATGGCGGCAATTTCGAGCAGCGCATCGGTTTTAGCGTTAAATCCGGCTGTTTCTACATCAATGACAACGGGATAAAAACCACGAAAACGGTCGCACAGACCGCTAAATTGAGCGTTATCGGACATCAGGGTCTCTTACAAGGGGAAAAAGCAGTGCGCATTATGGCAAATTTTGCAGGGTGATGCAGTAAAACTACGGGCGCATGTTGCGCCCTGAGGGATCAGTTGCCCAGACCGCGACCCGCGTCTTTGGCTTCAATCAGCTCGATCTTGTAACCGTCCGGATCTTCTACAAAGGCAATAACGGTGGTGCCGCCTTTTACCGGGCCGGCTTCGCGCGTGACGTTACCGCCGTTGCTGCGAATGCGTTCACACGCCTCGGCCGCGTTATCCACTTCCAGCGCGATATGGCCGTAGGCGGTGCCCAGCTCATAGCTGTCCACGCCCCAGTTGTAGGTCAGTTCAATGACAGCTTCATCCGTTTCCGGGCCGTAACCCACGAACGCCAGCGAGTATTTGTATTCCGGGTTTTCGCTGGTGCGCAGCAGCTTCATGCCCAGGACGTTAGTGTAGAAATCGATAGAACGTTGCAGATCGCCAACGCGCAGCATGGTGTGAAGTAGGCGCATAATTTCCTCATTAACCAATGGAATAGACTATTTTTTTGAACAGAAACGATGTTTTAGTATAGCGGCGAAGTGTCGCCGCTATCAATGAACAATGGCGAGATTACAGAGAAGGGTAGTCGGTGTAGCCTTCCGCGCCGCCGCCGTAGAAGCTCTCAGGACGCTGCGGGTTCAGGGCCGCTTTCTGCTGCAGTCGAGCAACCAGATCCGGGTTGGCAATATAGTCGCGGCCAAACGCCACGGCGTCGATCAGCCCTTTATTAATCAGATCTTCGGCTTTCTCAGGGGTATAAGCACCCGCACCGATGATCACCCCGTGGAAGCGCTCGCGCACTTTCTGACGGAAGGCTTCCGTATAAGGCTTACCGCCGGCCCAGTCCGGCTCGGACATGTGCAGATAGGCAATGCCGCGCTTCGCCAGCTCTTCAATCAGATACAGCGCGTCCGCTTCTTCATTCGGACCGTTGTCGACGTTCTGGAACGTACCGATTGGGGAGACGCGGATACCGATACGGTCCGGGCTCCACTCCTGACAAACGGCGTCAACCACTTCCAGCACCAGGCGGGCGCGGTTTTCGACGCTGCCGCCGTACTGGTCGGTGCGATGGTTAGACGACGGTGACAGGAACTGGTGCAGCAGGTAACCGTGCGCGGAGTGCAGCTCAACCAGGTCAAAACCGGCTTCGCGGGCGTTAGCAACGGCCTGGCGGAAGTCGTTCACGATACTTGGGATCTCATCCAGCTCCAGCGCGCGTGGCGTAGAGGTGTCGACGCGGATAGCGTTGCCGTTTTCATCGCGCAGGGAGGTGCGGGTGTTCGCGTTCAGGGCAGACGCTGAAACCGGCGCCTGACCGCCAGGCTGAATGCTGCTGTGGGAGATACGACCGGTATGCCACAGCTGGACCGCAATGCGACCGTCTTCAGCGTGAACGCCCGCGGTGATTTTCTGCCATGCGGCGATCTGCTCCGGGCTGTGCAGCCCCGGCGCACCCGCATATCCCTTGGCCTGAGCAGAAATCTGCGTGGCTTCAGTGATGATCAGGCCAGAGCTGGCGCGCTGACGATAGTATTCACCCATCAGTGGTGTTGGGATATCACCCGGCTCAATGCTGCGCAGACGGGTAAGCGGAGCCATAAACACGCGGTTTGGCGCGGTGACGGCACCCACTTTTAAGGGGGTAAATAATTTTTCAGCTGACATAACGACTCCTGAGTAGACCAGTCGACTAGTAATAACGTAAATAAAAACGCCTGCTAAGCGCCAGGCGCAGTAATCGTACTTATCACATGTGCCAGCGCGCTTTCGAGCGGCACGGCACTGCGAGAAATTTTAGCCTGCAGGTTGGCGCCTAACCAGAGGGAGTAGAGCACCTGAGCCTGCGTTAAGGGATCCCCGGGGAAGGCGAGCGTATTTTCTTCGCGCCCCTTCGCCAGCGCCTGCGCCAGCAGGGCGATAACGCCGCTGGCGCCTTTATCCATTGCAGTGCGCATATCTTCTGAGAGATCGCACACTTCGGCAGAGAGTTTAACCGTCAGGCATCCGCTGATAATGCCTTGCTGACAGAACTGGTTCAGCGTTTCCTGGTAGTAGTTCAGAACACGATCCCGATAGTTACCTTCCCCCGTGGCGAAGTGGGTCGCGAGGCGCTGGTGGTAAGCAGTATAGTGCCGCTCCAGCATCGCCACGCCAAAGGCCTCTTTGGACCGAAAGTAGTGATAGAACGACCCTTTCGGTACCTCAGCGGTTTTTAATAGCTCGCTCAACCCCATACCGGTGAAGCCGCGGTGCATGCACAGCCGCTCGCCGGTCGCCAGGAGATGTTCGCGCGTGTCGTGTTCAGTATTTCTGCTCATGGATTCACTCTAATAGACCGTTCGGTCTAATGCAAGCGCTGTTACCGGCGACACGCATTCAGAATGTCCAACTGTTGCTGATAAACGCTTGATTTAACGTCCATCATGCCCAGCACCGTCGAGAATAAATTGTCCTGCGAAACCGCATTTTTTGCTGCGTGGTCGCGTAAACACTGCGCGTTGATGCCAAAGTTTTTCGCATAGTCCGGGGACAGCCAGAACATAAACGGAATGTGCGTCTGCTGCTCCGGCGCCAGCATGTACGGCGTGCCGTGCAGATAAATACCGCTTTCACCGAGCGATTCCCCGTGATCCGAGAGGTAAATCAGCGCGGTGTTCATGTTCGCCTGACGGGCTTTCAGCGCATCAATGGTTTTGCTGACCATGCTGTCGGTATACAGGATGGTATTGTCATAGGTGTTCATCAGCGCCTGATGGTCGCAATCCTGAATTTCGTTGGTGTCGCAGGTGGGGGTGAATTTACGGAAATTATCCGGGTAACGTCGATAGTACGCCGGGCCGTGGCTGCCCATCAGGTGGATAACCAGCACCGTGTCCTGCTTCAGACCGTCCAGCACGTTGTCCAGGCGGTAGAAATTCACGTCATCAATACAGGACTGGTCTTTGCAGAACTGATCCAGCTTCCACTGCGTCATGTCGGTATGGGGAATACGATCGCAGGCACCTTTACAGCCACCGTCGTTGTCGCGCCAAAGGAGGTTGATACCCGCATGGTTGAGTACGTCGAGCAGCCCTTCCTGATGGTGCGCCAGGTCGGCATCGTATTTGCTGCGCGTCATACCGGAGAACATGCACGGAACGGATACGGCGGTTTCAGTGCCGCACGAGGAGGCCTGCGGGAAGTTAATCACATCCTGCTTTTTCAGCTCGGGGTTGGTTTCACGCCCGTAGCCATTGAGGGAGTAGTTCGCCGCGCGCGACGCTTCGCCGATGACCAGCACCAGAACGGTTTTCTTCTGCTGACCCGTAATCAGCGCGCCTTTGTGCGCATCTTCGCCAATCCGCACCAGCGTTTGATCGCCGGCAAACCAGCGCATCTTGCTGTATTTCACCACGGCGCTGACGTAGTTCGCCGGAGTGACCATTTTGACGATGCTTTTGTTATTGCGGAACAGCGACGCGTAATCTTTATAAAACACCGCGGCGATAAGAATAATCACCAGCAGGGCACCGAGCATCGCGGCAACACGCGTCAGCAGGGCGTACCACCATTTGCCGGTACGAATGCGGGTCAGCGCCAGCATCAGGGATGGAACAAGACCGGCTATGACAATCCACAGAATCATCTGCGGGGTCACCAGCGCGGTGGCTTCCTGGGAGTTAGTTTCGAACACGTTCACAATCATGTTCTGATCGATGACCGCGCCGTAGGTAAACATAAAGTAAGTTGCCGCAGCGCACCCGACAGTTAAGACGATCAGCAGCGGCTTACGGATATACGGGATATTGAGCAGGCTAAATACAATGACCCAGCCACAAAACAGCACCACCGGTACGGATGCGGCGAAGAGAATATCGTGCAGATGCGCAGGGGCAATAATGGCCCAGCTGCGCTGGATAAACAGCCCGTTAAGCAGAGTAAAAAAGAGTGCACAGCCCAGAGTAAATTTTATGTCGTTACATTGTAACTTTTTACTTAACCACATCGATCGTAAAACCTGTCATTGTCATGATGTGGCGAGTATAAAGAGGGAAGATTAGTGAAACCTTAATGCCACAAAACTGTGGTAAAGCCCTTGCACGCGGCGCTTTTAGCGTCTTCACTGTAGGTGAGAGAGGTTAACCGGAGGTGAGTGTGGCAGAGCAACTGGAGTTTTTCCCCATCCAGAGCCCGTGCCGGGGGATTTGTCAGTCCGATGAACGCGGTTATTGCCGCGGGTGCATGCGTACCCGTGACGAGCGTTTTAACTGGCAAAACTTCAGCGACACGCAAAAGCAGGAGGTGCTGCGCCTCTGCAGACAGCGACTTCTGCGCAAAATCCGCGCAAACAAAGCCTCTGAGACCGAAGAACCCCAGCAACCTTCACTGTTTTAATGCGGTAATTGCGTATACTCATGACATCACGTCCTTGAGGAAAATGTTATGGTTCAGCGTATTACCCTTGCCCCCCAGGGGCCAGAATTCTCCCGTTTTGTGATGGGCTACTGGCGCCTGATGGACTGGAATATGTCCCCCCTCCAGCTGGCAAGCTTTATTGAAGAGCATATCGATTTAGGGGTAACAACCGTCGATCATGCGGATATTTACGGTGGCTATCAGTGTGAAGCCGCCTTTGGCGAGGCGCTCAAGCTGGTTCCGGCACTCCGGGAGCGCATGGAGATCGTTACCAAATGCGGTATTGCCACCACGGCCAAACCGGAGCATGCCCTCGGCCACTACATCACCGACAGCGCCCATATCATCAAGAGCGCCGAGCAGTCGCTGGTCAATCTGGCAACCGATCGTATCGACCTGCTGCTGATTCACCGTCCGGACCCGCTGATGGATGCCGACGAGGTGGCGGAAGCCTTCCTGAGTCTGCATCAGAGCGGGAAGGTGCGTCACTTCGGCGTCTCCAACTTTACCCCGGCCCAGTTTGCGCTGCTTCAGTCTCGTCTGCCGTTTACGCTCGCCACTAACCAGGTTGAGATCTCCCCGGTGCATCAGCCGCTGCTGCTGGATGGTACGCTCGACCAGCTGCAGCAGCTGCGCATTCGCCCGATGGCCTGGTCGTGCCTCGGCGGTGGACGCCTGTTTAATGATGATGCGTTCCAGCCGCTGCGCAATGAGCTGGAAACCATCGCCCGCGAGCTGAACGCCCAGAGCATAGAGCAGGTGGTTTACTCCTGGATCCTGCGTCTGCCGTCAAAACCGCTGCCGATTATTGGCTCCGGGAAAATTGAACGCGTCCGTTCCGCGCTGGCCGCCGAAGAGCTGCAGATGACCCGCCAGCAGTGGTTCCGCATCCGCAAGGCCGCGCTGGGTTACGACGTGCCTTAAACCGCAAGAAGGTGACTTTCCGGTGAAATCTGTGCCCCTGGTATACACTTAAGGGGCAAAAAATAACCAGCGGAGGTCATATGAAGCGTTTTACTCTGGCATTGGTCACGCTGGTTGTTTGCGCAGGGGCGCAGGCAGCCAGCGACGAAGTAGAAATGAATCTCGTCACCTCACAGGGTGTGGGTCAGTCCATCGGGACGGTGAAAATCACCGAGACCGATAAAGGGCTGGAATTCGCACCCGATCTTAAAGCACTCCCGCCGGGCGAACACGGCTTCCATGTTCATGCCAAAGGGAGCTGTCAGCCAGCCATGAAAGAGGGTAAACCGTCGGCAGCGGAAGCAGCAGGGGGCCACCTCGACCCGCAGAATTCAGGTAAACATGAAGGGCCTGAAGGTATGGGACACCTGGGCGACTTGCCGGTGCTGGTGGTAAACAATGACGGTAAAGCCACGGATCCGGTCGTGGCCCCGCGGCTGAAAAAGCTGGATGAGGTCAAAGGCAAAGCGCTGATGATCCATGTGGGCGGCGATAACATGTCCGATCAGCCTAAACCGCTTGGCGGCGGCGGGGCGCGCTATGCCTGCGGCGTAATCTGATCCCCAATCGTTCCTGGCGGGGGCGCCTGTTCCAGCTGCGACAGCGAGCAGTGCAGGCGCCAGATTATCGAGGCCAAATCGCGGGCTGCGGGAAGATGATGCCGGGCAAGGGTGTCGCAGATCCGCTGCAGTTCAGCCAGCGTGGCCTCCAGAGGCCGCTGCTGAACGCCGCGCTCGCTCATCACATCGCGTAGCAGAGAGATACACACATCACGTACCTGCGACAGCGGATCGGAGCGCGTTTCCCATGCGCGAAGCTGCCAGACCACGTGCGAGCAGTTCAACAGCACCACCCCCCAGCGCAGCAGCCAGCGTCGGGACAGCGCGTCCTGGCTGTTATTTAACTGGCTAACGTGGTGATAAACCAGCGATTCATACTCGCTTTCTTGCAGATGCGGCTTGCGGCTGAGCTGGTCGACAAACCCTCTGCGCAATTCACGGATATGTCGACGGCTTTTGCGTGCGTCAGAGCCGGGACGCAACACCGCGAAGGCCAGCCACGCCAGCCCGACGCCAAGGATCTTTGCCAGGTTGTCATTCAGAAAAGCGGCGTAATCATACACAGGCGGATTCGTCACGGAGATAAACGAGCCCATAAAGACAATCAGCTGCCCCCACAGACCCGCCAGTTTCGGCATTTGCAGCTTAAGGAGCTGCATCGTAGTTAACAGCGGAAACAGGAACAGCAGAAACTGCCAGAGATCGCTTATCTGCACCATCAGGCCAAACTTCACCACAAAACTGAACAGTGATAGCAAAACAAGCGTTCGCAGCAGCAGCGTAAGCGAGTTAAACGGCGAGGCCGCGACGGAGTAAAGCACGCAGCTGATAGCGGCAAGCGTTAACGCCGCAGAACCTGACTCCCACTGCGTGGTAATGCTCCACGCCCCCACCAGCATCAGTGCGCTGAAGGTGCGAAAACCGCTCCACAGCGCTTCCAGATAATCGGTGTGACGTGCGAGAGCCGGGCTGCCGGGAACGGCGAACTCCGTGACCGGGGTAGCATTCTCAACCGCCTTAATCCAGCGGCTGCTGCGCAGGTATAGCCGACAAAAGTAATTCAGCCGCTGCCAGAAGGCGCGATGGCGATAATCAAACTCATCCACCGGGGCGAGCGGGGCGATAATCTTCGCGACGGTATAGATGTCCGCATCCGGTCGCGCGAGCGCCGCGAGCAGGGTTTCGATTACCGCGCGAGTGTTTTCTGGCGGTGTCGGCCAGTTGAGCAGCATTCGGCGCAGGCTGGAGATAGCGCTGGTCATGCGCAGCTGCTGGTGCAGCAAATAGTTAAGCAGCGTGTTCTGACGGCGAAAACGGTAATGGCTCCAGAACGCCTGAATTCGCAACAGATTCATGGTCAGGATCTGCCCGATAACCTTTTCATGCGCGAGGCGGATGTCATCGCTTGTATCCGGTTGCCACAGCAGGCTCGCATGTTCCAGCAGCCGGGTATGCATGGTTTTCAGCGCAGTGATAAGCGCAGTGCCGTCAGAGGTGCTGGGCAGGATCATCATCATAAATCCGCCGCAGAGGATCCCGACAATGACTTCGCAGACGCGCGCCTGTGCGATATCCCATAGCTCGGTGGTGTCGAGCACGTTGACGACCGGGAAGGCGATAATGGCGGCGGTATAGCCCGCCAGCTGGAAAGCATAGGCCACGTTATTGGTGAAATGGGCGCAGGCCCAGGTACAGCAACCCAGCCATGCCGCCATGCTCAGCAGGAACAGCCACGGATCGTTCAGCGTGTGGCCCGCAATAATTAACGCCGCGGTGGCGCCCAGCAGGCTACCTGCGATACGGCCAAGGCTTTTGCTGATCACCCCGCCAACGGTGGGGAAGCTTACCACCGCCGCGGAGGTCATCGCCCAGTAGGGTTCATCCAGGTTCAGATAATAGGCGACAGTCAGCGCCAGGCACATGGCAATGCCGTTACGCAGCGCGTAGCGCCACTGGGGGCGCGTCGCTTTCATCCACGGCGTGTTTTGCCAGGAGAGCGCCTGCAGCTTCATTAACGGGTTCCGATAGAGACAGTGCAGGTGGTGCCGGAAACCAGCGTGATGTCCTCGGGTAAACGGTCAAACTCCACGCGCACAGGAACGCGTTGAGCCAGGCGCACCCACGGTACGTTCGGCTTGATGTCCGGCACCAGCCCGGAATCCGTTTCAACGCTTTGATCGTAAATGGCGCGGCCAATGCTGGAAACGTGACCCTGTAACTTTTGCGGGCCACTATACAGCGTTATGGCGGCGGGTGCGCCTTCATGGATATGACGAAGCTTGGTCTCTTCGAAATAGCCCACGACGTAGAACGAGTGGCTGTCGACGAGCGCAAAAACCGGCTGACCGGCGGTGGCATAATTTCCCACCCGGGCGGAGAGGTTGGTCACCCATCCGTCGACGGGGGCGGTGACCACGGTTTGGGTTAACTCCCACTGCGCCTGCTTCAGCGTGGCCTCAGCCACGTTGACGCTTGCCTGCATGGCCTTGACGTTAATATTGGCGGTATCTAAATCTTCCGCGGAGATATAGTTTTTCGACAGGTGACGGCGGCGATTGGCCTCATTATTGGCCTTTGCAAGGTCAGACTGGGCTTTTGCCAGCTGCGCCTGGGCGTTCAGAATCGCAATGTGATACGGGGTGTCGTCGATGCGGAATAACACCTCTCCCTTTTTAACGTACTGGTTATCCTTAACCAGCAGCGTTGTGATACTTCCCGAGACCTGGGGGGTGATGCTGACCTGCTCAGCGCGAACTTTGCCATCACGGGTCCAGGGGGACTGCATATAATAATTCCACAACCACCATCCAGCAGCCAGGGCGAGGACAAGAACGAACAGGGTGGAAAAGTACTTCAGCGTTTTCAGAGGCATATTCACCACACGATCAGAACAGCAAGGCCCAGGCATACGGAGAGGGCAAACAGGGAGAGATCCATCAGCATGGGGTGCCAGATTTCGCCGGAGTACATCCAGTCGCGAAGCAGGCGATGCGCGATGAGCCAGAGAACAAAGCCCACCAGCACGGCTTTAAACAGGGGAGGAAAGTAGACTGACGCACCGAAGATCAGGTCCTGAAGGGGTAAACCTTCTGAGCGATGAAAAAAGATCACAGGCAGAAATCCTTTGCAGTGAACAGAATGCCGCGTTGGCTTGTCTGAGTATGAAGAAGCATCATAATTCAGTGTAAGTCATACTTTTGAGTCCGATGAATGCAGTATTGCATTTGTTTTGCCAATACAAATGCTGCACACTATTCTAAAATCAGTATAATAACTTAGCAAGCTAATTATAAGGAGATGAAATTGGAATCGCCATTAGGTTCTGATCTGGCAAGGTTGGTACGCGTCTGGCGTGCTCTGATTGACCATCGCCTGAAACCTCTGGAACTGACGCAGACGCATTGGGTCACGTTGCACAACATTCATCAGCTGCCGCCCGACCAGTCGCAAATTCAACTGGCTAAAGCGATAGGCATTGAGCAACCGTCGCTGGTGCGCACGCTTGACCAACTGGAAGAGAAGGGACTGATCTCCCGGCAAACCTGCGCCAGCGATCGTCGCGCCAAGCGCATTAAGCTGACGGAGAAAGCGGCGCCTATCATCACTGAAATGGAAGCGGTGATCACCAAAACGCGCGGTGAAATCCTTTCAGGGGTTTCACCGACGGAGCTGGAAATGCTCATCAGCCTCATTGCGCGCCTTGAGCAAAACATTCACGAGCTACAGTCTCGCGACTGACCAGACAACACGGCCTTGCATCTGCAAGGCCTTGTTTTTACTTAAAGACAACGACGCGGTTACGGCCCGTCTCTTTCGCTTCATACATCGCCTTATCGGCACTTTCCACGCACGCTTCTGCGCTTACCGACGAAGAGGTTGCCGTAAACACCCCCATGCTGATGGTAATCGGCTCTGGTAACTGACCCTCGCTGCTAATTTTATCAAAACCGCTTAGCTTCAACCGAATGCGCTCCGCCACCTGATATGCGTCTTCTGCGGAGGTGTTTGCCAGCATCAGGACAAACTCTTCGCCGCCGATTCGCGCTGCGATATCCTGCGGACGTACGGAGTCCATCAGCAGATTGGCGACAAACTGCAGGACTTTATCTCCCTGCAGGTGACCGTAGTTGTCGTTGATACGCTTGAAACGATCGAGATCGCTGACGATAACCGAAACCGGGCGGCTGGGTTTGGCGATGCCCAGCGCCTGGTTTAACGATTCATAAAAATAGCTGCGGTTATAAAGGCGCGTGAGCGGATCGCGAATCGAATTTTGATACGACTGCTGATACTTCAAATGGGAGTCACGATACAACCTGAAGACATCATAGAGCAGCACAAAAATAATAATCAGCGTCGCGACGGTTTCAAATAATCGAGCACGATACCAGGATATATCTTCTGCATGTCCGCCTACCAACAGCATAGCGAGCGTGACGACATAGCAGACACACAGAAAATTACCGCCTACCCAGAACAGATTACGCACGCGCGTAATAAACATCAGCGTGGCTAGTGTCACGACCCAGAAAACGATTAATGAAATATTAATGCTGTGGCTCCAGAGAACCATAAACTGCCGCGTTTCATTATCAACCAGATCGAGGGATAAAAACGGGGAATGGCTGGAATACATCCAGGCCAGAATCACCATACATGCGGTAAAAAGAAATGAACCGCTAACGATGATGATATGCGCCAGCCGTGAAAGGGGCAGATTGCGCGTGGGATAAAGTAATGCCGAAACGATCATCAGCACCGCCATTAAGAGGTGGCGGAACATATAGTAGATCATCGCATCGTTGTAGTTCACAACGTTGAATTGATAGAGATCCAGCCACGCCGGAAAGCTGGTCAATGTTCCGACCATCAGCAAGGCCGAACCGGCAAAGGCAAATGAGATGGCAATCAGATAGAGCCGCCGCTTATCACACCAGTATTTCATCGCCATAAAACAGGCAATAAACAGGTGAAACACGAGTAAAAAAATGGTGAGTGTGGGGAACAAAAGAGGCGAAAAGGACGGAACCCAGTCAACCAGTTTTGAAAATAAAGCCTGTAATATTCCGATGACGACAAAGCAACCGAAACAGAACGAGATATAACGACCTTTTACAGAACGACTATTCGCAAGCATATAAAGTTTTACAAATTAAAATAATTATGAAGAGATGATTGCGAAGAGTTTAATCAATTAGCACGCTAAATACTTTGCGCAGAAACAATATATGGCGCGTTTAATAATGTGTGTGGTGAATATATTTTGTAAATATATTTGTGGGGGTGATATATATTGTTAATGGATGTGGCCTGATGACCACATCCATTTTTAATTAACGCGGAGAAACGGTAACCTGGCTGCCGTTGCTCGCCAGCACGACGCGTTGACCCGCAGAGAAGCGGGTGTTGCCCTGCTTCTGAACAACCATAATGGTGCTGCCGTCGTCTTTACGAATTTCCAGCTCTACACCCTGGGTTTTGTTCATCGCGCCCTGAACGCCCTGACCCGCGACACCACCCGCTACAGCGCCCGCTGCGGTTGCCAGAGAACGGCCCGTGCCGCCGCCAACGGTATTACCCAGGAAACCACCCAGTACAGCACCGCCGATTGCGCCCATCACGTTGTTTTCATCACCACCCTGAATTTGTACAGGACGGGCGTTAACAACGGTACCGTAAGTCACGCTCTGAACCTGTTTTGCTTCAGAAGCGCTGTAAACGTCGCCAGACAGCGAGCTGTCGTTCACACAGCCAGCCAGGGTTAAACCAATCAGCGAAACGCCCAGTACACGTACAATCATTTGAATCTCCTGTTCACCAAAAACGCCCATCTGGAGGCATCCGTTATGGCTAAATTATATGGCATAAAGAGCCATAGTTCATATCTTTGCACTAACAATAAGAAAATTGTACTTGAATTTGACTTAACGAGACATAAACAGGAGCCACTCGCCATACCGGCAAGACATTGTTAAAAAATATTATCGTCGGATGGCAAAGGAGCGCTGTTTATGGTTGAGTGGATATCCTTAGCCCACGCAACGTAAGGAAAGCGCATGAAATCGGGTCGCTACATTGGTGTGATGTCGGGCACCAGTCTGGATGGGGTAGATGTCGTTCTGGCCGCCATTGACGAACATATGGTGGCACAGCAGGCGAGCCTGACCTGGCCAATCCCCCTTTCGCTAAAAGAGGACATTCTGAGCATCTGTCAGGGGCAGCAGTTAACCCTCTCCCAGCTTGGTCAACTTGATGTTCGGCTGGGGGCGCTGTTTGCGGATGCGGTGCAGGCGTTAATGCAAAAAGAACATCTTCGTCCCCAGGATGTGGTCGCCATCGGGTGTCACGGACAAACCGTCTGGCATGAGCCGACTGGCGACGCGCCGCATACGTTGCAAATCGGCGATAACAACCAGATTGTGGCGAAGACGGGCGTAACGGTCGTCGGGGATTTTCGTCGCCGCGATATTGCCCTTGGCGGACAGGGCGCACCGCTGGTGCCCGCGTTTCATCAGGCACTACTGGCGCACCCTTCAGAACGCCGCATGGTGCTCAACATAGGCGGGATTGCTAACCTCTCGATGCTTATTCCGGGGCAGCCCGTTCGCGGCTACGATACCGGCCCGGGAAATATGTTAATGGATGCCTGGATCTGGCGGCAGTGCGGTCAACCGTATGATAAAAACGCCGAGTGGGCGAGTGAGGGGAAAGTGGTTCTCCCGCTGCTGCAGTCCATGCTCAGCGACCCTTATTTTGCTTTACCGGCGCCGAAAAGCACGGGACGAGAATACTTTAACTTTGGCTGGCTCGAGCGCCAGCTTGCGCTGTTCCCGGCACTCGCCCCGCAGGACGTCCAGGCGACGCTTGCCGAATTAACGGCCGTGTCGATCTCTGAGCAAGTGCTGCTCAGCGGCGGCTGCGAACGCCTGCTGGTGTGCGGCGGGGGAAGCCGAAACCCGCTGGTGATGGCACGTCTTGCCGGGCTGCTGCCGGGCACCGAGGTGACGACGACGGACGAGGCCGGCATCAGCGGGGATGATATGGAAGCGCTGGCTTTCGCCTGGCTTGCCTGGCGCACCATCGCCGGGCTGCCAGGGAATTTGCCGTCGGTAACCGGCGCGCGCGAGGCCAGCGTCCTCGGGGCGATTTTCCCTGCAAATCCTCGTCATAATCAGAGTTAACTGAAATTCAGCGCGGCGGCTCGTCGTTAGAATGGAATAAAACAGGGGGGCAGCCATGCCCTCCAGGACCAGGAAAGTCTTCGGAATACGCCCATGAAAAAACTTCTTCTTATTGCCGCGCCTTTATTGCTTTCAGGATGCACCGTCTATAACCAGTTCCTTGAGCGCATGCAGACCGATACGCTGGAGTATCGCTGCGATGAAAAACCGCTGACCGTGAAGCTGAATAACCCGCGTCAGGAAGCCAGCTTCGTTTACGATAACAAGCTGCTAACCCTTAAACAGGGTATCTCGGCCTCCGGGGCGCGTTATTCGGACGGCATCTATGTCTTCTGGTCGAAAGGCGACAGCGCCATGGTCTACAAACGCGACCGCATTGTGCTGAACAACTGCCAGCTTGAAAATCCGAAGCGTTGAGATTTTTACAGGGGCGGCGCACAATAGCGCCACCCAATCTCAAGATCAGCTAACGCCATGTCAGATAACGACGAACTGCAGCAAATTGCGCATCTGCGCCGTGAATACACCAAAGGCGGCCTGCGTCGCCAGGATCTTCCCGCTGAACCCCTCGTGCTTTTTGAGCGCTGGCTGAAACAGGCCTGCGACGCGAAGCTGGCCGACCCAACGGCCATGGTCGTCGCGACGGTAGATGAACACGGTCAACCGTATCAGCGCATCGTCTTGCTTAAGCATTACGACGAGAAAGGGCTGGTGTTCTATACCAATCTGGGTAGCCGCAAGGCGCACCACTTAGAAAACAACCCGCGCATCAGCCTGCTGTTCCCGTGGCATATGCTTGAACGTCAGGTGATGGTCACCGGTAAAGCGGAACGTCTCTCGACCCTTGAGGTGGTGAAGTATTTCCACAGCCGCCCGCGCGACAGCCAGATTGGCGCCTGGGTATCAAAACAGTCCAGCCGGATCTCTGCCCGCGGCGTGCTGGAAAGTAAATTCCTGGAGCTGAAACAGAAGTTCCAGCAGGGGGAAATTCCGCTGCCGAGCTTCTGGGGCGGCTTCCGCATTCCGATTGAGCAGATGGAATTCTGGCAGGGCGGTGAGCATCGCCTGCATGACCGCTTTTTATACCAGCGCGAGAATGGCGGCTGGAAAATCGACAGACTGGCCCCGTAATCCCCGAAATTTGTTGATTTAAGCGCTAGCGTACACCGCGCTTGCGCTTTATTCTATGGTCCTTTCGCATCAGGCGAAAAGTCGTGTACCGGCAAAGGTGCAGTCGTTTATACATGGAGAATTTGATGGCAAGCAGTAACTTGATTAAACAATTGCAAGAGCGGGGCCTCGTGGCCCAGGTGACGGACGAGGAAGCGTTAGCAGAGCGACTGGCGCAAGGCCCGATCGCGCTCTATTGCGGCTTCGATCCCACCGCTGACAGCTTGCATTTGGGGCATCTTGTTCCATTGTTATGCCTGAAACGCTTCCAGATGGCGGGCCATAAGCCTGTTGCCCTGGTGGGCGGCGCGACCGGTCTGATTGGTGACCCGAGCTTTAAAGCCGCGGAGCGTAAGCTGAACACCGAAGATACCGTGCAGGAGTGGGTGGATAAGATCCGCAAACAGGTTGCACCGTTCCTCGACTTCAACTGTGGTGATAACTCTGCCATTGCTGCTAACAACTACGACTGGTTTGGCGGTATGAACGTGCTGACCTTCCTGCGTGACATCGGCAAGCACTTCTCTGTTAACCAGATGATTAACAAAGAAGCGGTCAAGCAGCGTCTGAACCGTGACGATCAGGGTATCTCCTTTACCGAGTTCTCCTACAACCTGCTGCAGGGCTATGACTTTGCCTGCCTGAACAAGCTGCACGGCGTCTCTCTGCAGATCGGCGGCTCTGACCAGTGGGGGAACATCACCTCCGGTATCGACCTGACCCGTCGTCTGCATCAGAACCAGGTCTTCGGCCTGACCGTTCCACTGATCACCAAAGCAGACGGCACCAAATTCGGTAAAACCGAAGGCGGCGCGGTATGGCTCGATCCGAAGAAAACCAGCCCGTACAAATTCTATCAGTTCTGGATCAACACGGCGGATGCCGATGTTTACCGCTTCCTGAAGTTCTTCACCTTCATGGACATTGCAGAGATCAATGCGCTGGAAGAGGAAGATAAGAACAGCGGTAAAGCGCCGCGTGCCCAGTACGTGCTGGCGGACGAAGTGACCAAACTGGTTCATGGTGAAGAGGGCCTGGCCGCGGCAAAACGCATCACCGCAAGCCTGTTCAACGGTACGCTGAGCGATCTGAGCGAAGCGGACTTCGAACAGCTGGCGCAGGACGGCGTGCCGATGGTTGAGATGGAGAAAGGAGCTGACCTGATGCAGGCGCTGGTGGACTCTGAGCTCCAGCCTTCCCGTGGTCAGGCGCGTAAAACCATCGCCTCCAACGCTATCACCATCAACGGTGAAAAGCAGGCTGATCCGGAATACACCTTCGTCGACGGCGATCGTCTGTATGGCCGCTACACGCTGCTGCGCCGCGGTAAGAAAAACTACTGTCTGGTCTGCTGGAAGTAAGTAAAAGTCTCGAGGGGCGTGGGAAACCACGCCCTTTTTGTTTGTTCAGGGTTTGGTAAGAAAAAGATGAAGAACATCCTCGCCATTCAGTCCCACGTTGTCTTTGGACATGCTGGCAATAGCGCAGCGGAATTCCCGATGCGCCGCCTCGGTGCCAACGTCTGGCCTCTCAATACCGTGCAGTTCTCTAACCACACGCAATACGGCAAATGGACAGGCTGCGTGATGCCGCCTTCGCATCTCACAGAGGTTGTGCAGGGTATTGCGGATATCGACCAGCTCAAGCGCTGCGACGCCGTTCTGAGCGGCTACCTCGGCTCAGCGGAGCAGGGGGAACACATCCTTGGCATCGTGCGTCAGGTGAAAGCGGCAAACCCGGCGGCAAAATATTTCTGCGACCCCGTCATGGGACACCCGGAGAAAGGCTGCATTGTGGCGCCTGGCGTAGCGGAATTTCACGTTCGCCATGCGCTGCCCGCCAGCGATATCATTGCGCCCAACCTGATTGAGCTGGAGATCCTCTGCGAGCATCCGGTTAACAGCGTAGAAGAGGCTGTACGCGCGTCTCGCGAGCTGATAGCTCAGGGGCCGGAGATTGTGCTGGTAAAACATCTCGCCCGCGCAGGGCTGACCCAGGAGCGTTTTGAGATGCTGCTGGTGACGAAAGATGACGCATGGCATATCAGCCGTCCGCTGGTGGATTTCGGCACGCGTCAGCCGGTGGGCGTGGGTGATGTGACCAGCGGGCTACTGCTGGTGAAACTGTTGCAGGGTGCAACGGTGAGAGACGCGCTGGAGCACGTGACGGCAGCGGTGTACGAAATCATGATTGCGACGAAACAGATGCAGGAATATGAACTGCAGGTGGTCGCGGCACAGGATCGTATCGCGAAGCCGGAGCACTATTTCAGCGCCACACGGCTATAATCGTTCAGAGTTCGTAGGCCGGGTGAGCGTCAGCGCCACCCGGCAACACAGACGGCTCGCTTAATTCAACCCTTCCGCTTTTAGCGCCGCGGCCACCGCTGGACGCTCCGCCACGCGCGCCATATACGATGCGATGTGGTCCAACCCTTCCAGGTTCAGCTTAACCGCACGCGCCCAGCGCAGTACGGTAAACAGGTACGCGTCGGCAATGGTGAAGCGTGAACCACAAATCCACTGATCGTCTTTCAGCGATTCGTTAACATACTGCAGCTTTTTCTCCAGCAGAGCTCGCACGGTCGGCTTGTACTCTTCCGGCGTATCCGGGCGGAAGAGGGGGGTAAAACCTTTGTGCAGCTCGGTGGCGATATAGTTCAACCACTCCAGCGTTTTATAACGTGCGACGCTGCCGGTAGGGGCAAGGAGCTGGCGATCCGGTACGTTGTCCGCCAGGAATTGCATAATCGCCACGCCTTCGGTCAGCAGAGTTCCGTCATCCAACAGCAGGGCCGGAACCTGCCCTTTTGGGTTAATCGCAAAAAAGTCATCCCCGTTTTCCAGGCGCTTTTTCATCAGATCAACGCCATCCAGCGTGAAATCTTTGCCGCTCTCGCGCAGGGTGATATGGGAAGCAAGAGAGCACGCGCCCGGTTTGTAGAACAGTTTCATCGGTAACTCCTTTTTGCTGAGGTTTCAGCTATGTTAGTGCGCGAAGGGACAAAAAAAAAGCCGCTAATCTCTTAGCGGCTTCTGTTCTGTCGTTTCTCTCAAATATCACGCGGTAGCGGTTTTGTTCGCTTCCGCCGTCTTGTCGTCGTCCTGAGTCATTCGATTCAGTTTCGGCGCTGTCAGCAGCATCAGCGCCGCGATAACCGCCGTAGCGATACCAATCTGCATGAACACGGTACCGTAGACGTTCAGGGAGAGCAGCGGATCGGTCACGTTTTCTGGCACAGCCATCAGGTTTGCGATCTTACCGGCGATGATCGCCGCACCGGCAGTGGTCAGGAACCAGCTACCCATAATGAAGCCCATCAGACGCTGTGGAACCAGCTGTGCAACCATCGCCAGACCCAGACCGGAGATCATCAGTTCGCCGATAGACTGCAGCGCGTAGCTCAGGATCAGCCAGTTAACGGACACGATACCGGCGTCGGACGCAAACTTTGTCCCCAGCGGCAGCACCAGGAACGCACCAGAACAGAGCACCATACCCACCGCGAACTTGTGCGGCATTGGCAGACGATCGCCCATCTTGTTATAGATTGCGGCCAGAATCGGGGAACCGATCATGATCCAGAATGGGTTCAGCGCCTGGAACTGCTCGGGTTCGAATGCGATACCCAGGATAGAGTGCTCAACGTTACGAATAGCGAAGAAGTTCAGAGAGGTTGGCATCTGGCTGTACAGCACGAAGAAGATAATCGCTTCCAGCATCAGAATGAACGCCACAATCATCTTACGACGGGCTGCACCCTTCATAGCGAACGCTTCTTTCGCGAAGATGACCACGATGCCCAGCGCAACTACGCCCAGAACGGCACGAGCGATACCCTGGTTGTGCAGCAGCCAGGTGGCGATCGCCGCCAGGACGACAACGCCCACGATGGTAGCCAGCAGCTTGCCCATGTGGACAGGCTCGAAGTCAGGTTTTGAACCGTAGTCTTTCACCCAGTTGCGGCAGAACAGGAAGTTTACCACGGTGATCAGCATACCCACGAAGCTCAGCGCAAACGCCACGCTCCAGCCGAATTTCGCGGCCAGCCATGGGGTTGCCAGCATGGAAAAGAAGGAACCGATGTTGATGGACATGTAGTACATGGTAAATGCACCGTCCAGACGTGGGTCATCTTTGCTGTAGCAGGTTGAGAGCAGGGAAGACGGGTTCGCTTTGAACAGGCCGTTACCCACGGCGATGGTTGCCATGCCCATGTAGACCACAGCCGCATCATGTCCTGACCATGCAACCAGACCATAGCCAATAGCCAGAACAATGGCACCCAGCATAATGACGCGCTTAGTACCGAGAACTTTATCACCCAGCCAGCCGCCGATAGCAACCAGACCGTAAACGAGGGCACTAAAGGAGGAGAACAGCGTGATGGAATCGGCTTCGGACATACCCAGCTGTTTAACCAGGTAAACCGCCATGATCCCTTGCAGGCCGTAGTAACCAAAACGCTCCCATAACTCGATAGAGAAGATGAGATAAAACGCTTTCGGTTGTTTAAAAGCGTTCAGACTCACGCTTTCATCTGTTGGTTTATTGTTTGCAGTCGACACATATACCTCTTTTTTTACATCCCATATTAACGGGGGTGTTCATAGCGTGATGGCCGTAGCCCATCCGCCTTATAGTTATATTGGGAGGAGAAACGGCGGGTAATGTTCACTATCCTGCCCCGTCTGGCAATACGTTTGTAATAATCTGTTACATATATCTTGAACGGTATAATTGTCGGTTTCTACAAATGTTATTTAGCGTTAAATTTTATACGATAACTAAAGGTAGTTTTTTCGACTGGTATACACCCAGTGCGATGGGGTTTTGGCGATATGTTCTGCTATTTGCCGCTTGTTGTAGTGATATAGCCCATATTCTGAAAAATAGCTGGTCTTATCTTCCGGCTAAACGCATTTAAATCTTGCCCGGCAAAGGGTTTGCGATGACTTTGACTACAAAAAATCAACATGACGTTATCAGAGTGATCGCGATCACAGATGTATAGAAATTTTTGGCTATGAAAAAAGTATTAACCTGTTTGAGCGTTATAGAGCCGAACAAGTGACAAGTCAGAAGAAAGTAAGAGCGGACAAATAACGGCCAAAAGAAGAACGAACGGTAGCCCTTCTTTTGGCAAGGGATTATGACGGTCAGGGATAGACTTTTTCTTTATATTCGCAGAGATCTTCAATAACGCAGGAGCCGCAGCGCGGCTTTCGGGCTATGCAGGTATAACGACCGTGCAAAATCAGCCAGTGGTGGCAGTCAACCTTGAATTCGGCAGGAACCACTTTTAACAGCTTCTCTTCTACCTGCTCGACATTTTTCCCTGGGGCGAAGTTGGTCCGGTTTGAGACGCGGAATATATGCGTATCAACGGCGATGGTCGGCCAGCCAAACGCGGTATTGAGCACAACGTTCGCGGTTTTACGCCCCACGCCCGGCAAGGCTTCCAGCGCGGCGCGATCTTCCGGTACTTCGCCTCCGTGCTGTTCCAGCAGGATCCGACAGGTCTTAATTACGTTCTCGGCTTTGCTGTTAAACAGGCCGATGGTTTTGATATAGGACTTCACGCCTTCCACGCCCAGCTCCAGCATGGCCTTCGGCGTATTGGCGACCGGATAGAGCAGGGCAGTGGCTTTATTGACGCTCACGTCGGTCGCCTGCGCAGAGAGCAACACCGCGATCAGCAGCTCAAACGGGGAGGTAAAATTCAGCTCCGTCGTCGGGTGCGGGTTCTCGTCCCGCAGACGGGTCAGGATCGCAATGCGCTTTTCTTTATTCATGAGGCCTTTTCGTGTGTCCCTTCCAGAACGCTGCGCTCAGCCGCGCGGCGCTTACGTTTCTCATCAATCAGGTATTTTATCGCCAGCATCATGCCGAGGCCAATAAACGCGCCGGGCGGCAGCATCGCCAGCAGGAACGGCGTATCGGTGTGAAACACCTCAACGCGCAGCGCTTTAGCCCAGCCGCCCAGCAGCGCATCTGCGCCGTCGAACAGCGTACCGTTGCCGAGGATTTCACGCAGCGAGCCCAGCACGAACATGGCGCACGTGGCGCCCATGCCAATGGAAAAACCATCCAGCGCCGACATGGCCGGGCTGTTTTTTACCGCGAACGCTTCCGCACGCCCGACCACGATACAGTTGGTGACGATAAGAGGAATGAAGATCCCGAGCGACTGGTACAGACCAAACGCGTAGGCGTTAATCAGCATCTGGACAATACTGACCACCGACGCAATGATCATGACGTAAATCGGAATACGAATTTCCGACGGCGTCCAGCGTCGCAGGGCAGATATGGAGAGGTTGGTCAGGGTCAATACCAGCGTGGTTGCCAGACCCAGACCGAGCGCGTTGGTGGCGGTGGATGTCACCGCCAGCAGGGGGCACATACCCAGAAGCTGTACCAGCGCGGAGTTGTTCTTCCACAATCCCTGGACAATAACCTCTTTAACCTGGCTCATGATTACTCCTCACAGGCCGGAAGATTGTTGATCTGCGCGGGCAGCGTTTCAGCGTACAGCCCGGCACGTTTTACGGCGTTTACCACCGCCCGCGGGGTGATGGTTGCGCCCGTGAACTGGTCAAACTCGCCGCCGTCTTTCTTCACCGCAAACGCGGTGTCATCTTCACCATGGATCACTTTACCGGCAAAGTGCAAAATCCAGTCGCTCAGACGGGTTTCGATTTTATCGCCAAGACCCGGCGTTTCATGATGCTCCGTCACGCGGGTGCCCAGGATGGTACCGGAGAAATCGCTGCCCACGAGCAGCTGAATGGTGCCGGAATAGCCATCAGGCGCGGTCGCTTCCATCACCGCGCCGACCGGTTTATCCCCTTTGCGGGCGATAAAGAGGCGGTGCGGGCCTTTCCCAAGCTGCGGCGCGTCTACCACAAAGCAGCTTTTTTGCAGGTCATTATCGTAGAAATCGGACGGGATCACCTGATCGAACAGCGCCTTTTGCTGCTTCGAGGCCTGTTCTTCGATGGTCGTTTTGGTCAGCGCATTAACCAGTGCCGTCAGCCCCGTCAGGACCGCGGCGAAGACAGCCAGCGTGACGCCGTGTTTTTGCATCGTTTTTAACATGGCGAAACCCTTAGCGATGGCCGTACACGCGCGGACGCGTGTAATAGTCGATGAGCGGAACGGTAATATTGGCGAGCAGGACGGCAAAGGCCACGCCGTCCGGGTAGCCGCCGAAGCTGCGGATGAGCCAAACCAGCAGGCCAGCCAGCGCGCCGAAGATCAGGCGTCCGCGGTTAGTCGTTGAGGCCGTCACCGGATCCGTCAGGATAAAGAAGGCACCCAGCATGGTCGCGCCGGAGAGCAGGTGCATCTGCGGGCTGGCCAGCGATTCAGGAGAGAATACCCAGCCCAGCGTGGCACAGACCGCCAGCGTCACGAGGAAGCTGACCGGAATATGCCAGCGGATGGCCTTCTGCTGCAACAGGAACAGGCCGCCCAGCAGATACGCCAGGTTGACCCACTGCCAGCCGGCTCCCGCCAGCACGCCGCTGTAGATGGCGGACTTCATGATTTGCTCAACGCTGTGCCCGGCGTGCAGGGACGTTTTAAACGTATCGAGCGGCGTCGCCTGGCTGATACCGTCCACGCCCATACGCAGCGCGTTCATATCAGCACCCAGCGCCGTATGGCCGGTAAAGATCACCTGCAGAGCATCCATAAAGCCGGGAACCGTGGCTGCAATCTCGTGCGGTGGCAGCCAGCTGGTCATCTGTACCGGGAAGGAGATCAGCAGCACCACGTAGCCAATCATCGCCGGGTTAAACGGGTTATGACCGAGGCCGCCGTAGAGCTGTTTGGCAATAATCACGGCAAACACGGTGCCGAGCACTACCATCCACCACGGGGCAAGCGGGGGAATGCTGATGGCCAGCAGCAGGCCGGTCAGCAGCGCGGAGTTGTCGGCCAGGATGCGGGAAACCGCCATCTTGCGCAGCTTCAGCACGAGGGCTTCCGCCGCGACGGCGCTGGCGCATCCAAGAGCTATCTGGAACAGGGTTCCCCAGCCGAAAAACCAGCACTGAACGGCAATGCCCGGTAGCGCCGCCAGGCAGATCAGCATCATGATGCGCGAGGTCTGGCGCTGATTGTGGGTGTAAGGGGAACTTGCGATTCTGAAAACCATTTAATCCTCGTTTACGGCTTGCTGTGCGGCTTTCTTTGCCTGAACGCGCGCAATGGCGGCGGCGACGGCGGCCTTGCGCGGGTCATCGTTGGCGGCCTGCGGCTGCTCTTCCTGCTGCGCTGCTTTGCGCGCTTTGGCGCGGGCTATCGCCGCTTCAACGGCGGCTTTGCGTGGGTCGACCGGTGCTTCAGGTTCTGCGGCTGGCGCCTGCTGCGCTGCTTTGCGCGCTTTGGCGCGGGCAATCGCCGCTTCAACGGCAGCTTTACGCGGATCGACCGGTTCCTGTTCAACCACCACTGGCTGCTCCCCGGCCTTGCGCGCTTTGGCACGGGCTATTGCCGCTTCGACGGCGGCTTTGCGTGGATCGATTTCAGCTTCCGGCTGCGCCGCTTGCGCTTTTTCCGCCTGACGGGCGCGGGCCGCAGCTTTACGCGCTTCGCGGGCGGCAATCGCTTCGCTGTTATCCGGTTTTTCACCGGCCTGGATCACCAGCGTCTGGGCGGCACTGGCTTTTTTCTCGCGAACGCGCGCCAGTGCGGCGTTGATTGCATCCTGATCTTTCCCGGCAGGCTGAACGGCGGCCTGCTTATGTCGCTCCTGACGAGCCATCTTCTCACGTTCGAGACGCGCCTGACGCGCTTCGAAACGTGCCTTGGCTTCCGCGGCGCGTTTTTCTTCCATGGAGATGGCATAAATCTCGGCCTTCTCCTGGCGGAAATACTGCACCAGAGGAATGTTGCTTGGGCAGACCCAGGCGCAGGCGCCGCATTCGATGCAGTCGGCCAGGTTATGGGCTTTGGCCTTATCGTGCAGCTGGCCTTTGCTGTACCAGTACAGCTGCTGCGGGAGGAGATCCGCCGGGCAGGCATCGGCACAGGCGCTGCAGCGGATGCAGCCTTTCTCTTCCTGCTCCTCCCCCATTTCGGTTGGGGAAGGGGCAAGCAGGCAGTTGGTGATTTTCACTACCGGAACGTCGAGCCACGGCAGGGTAAAGCCCATCAGCGGACCGCCCATGATCACCATCTGGTCGCTGGCCGGGCAAAATTCAGCCTGTTCCAGCAGATGGCGCACCGGCGTGCCGAGGCGCGCCCACACGTTACCCGGACGAGAGACAGACTCTCCGGTCAGTGTTACCACGCGCTCGGTCAACGGCTCGCCGTCAATCACCGCACGCTTGACGGCGTAAGCGGTGCCGACGTTTTGCATCAGCACGCCGATATCCGACGAGCGTCCGCCGTGCGGGACCTGCTTGCCGGTGAGGATTTGCGTCAACTGCTTTGCGCCGCCAGAGGGGTACTTGGTCGGAATAACGCGCAGGGCGATATCATGGCTACCGGCAAGCACGGCGCGCAGCATTGAAATAGCCTGCGGTTTATTATCTTCGATACCAATCAGCACTTCCCGCGGCTGCAGAATGTGCGCAAGGATGCGGATGCCTTCCACCACCTGGGCGGCGCAATCCTGCATCAGACGATCGTCGGCGGTGATGTACGGCTCGCACTCGGCGGCGTTGATAATCAGCGTCTGAATCTTATCGCCACCGCCGCGCAGCTTGACGCCGGTCGGGAAGCCCGCGCCGCCAAGCCCCGCGACGCCGAACTGATGAATACGCTCGATGAGCGCTTCGCGGCTCTGGCTGCGGTAGTCGCTCCAGCCGTCACGGTCAATCCAGCGATCTTCACCGTCGGCTTCAATAATCACGCTCAGTTCCGACAGCGCGGATGGATGCGCCACCGTATGAGGGGCAATCGCCACCACTTTCCCGGAAGTAGGGGCGTGTACCGGCAGCATACGTCCGCGTCCGAAGGTCAGCGGCTGACCGCGCAGAACCTTATCGCCTTCTTTCACGCACAGCTCGCCCTCAGCGCCAATATGCTGCTTGAGCGGCATGACGTAACGCGTCGCCAGCGGAATTTGACGCAGCGGCGTGCCGTTGGACTGGGTTTTCATCTCTGGCGGATGGATACCGCCGTCAAAGTCCCAGATCTTCTCTTTTCTGAAAGCAGAAAATAACTTAAGCATGTTGTTCCACAGGAATATTGCGAACCGGAATGGTTTGAAGATCCCACTTCCAGCTTTCGGTAGTCGTTTCAACCGGGCGCAGCTCTATACATTGCGTCGGGCAGGGGGCCACGCAGAGGTTACAGCCGGTGCAGAGATCCGCCACAACGGTGTGCATGGCGCGCGTTGCGCCAACAATGGCGTCGACCGGACAGGCCTGAATACATTTGGTGCAGCCGATGCAGTTTGCTTCGTCGATCACCGCGAGGGCACGGACCGGCTCCTGGACTTCCGCATCGCCATCAACGGGCTGCGGATCGACGTTAAGCAGGGCGGCAATTTTCAGCATCACCGCTTCGCCGCCGGGCGCACAGCGGTTAATTTTTTCACCCTGAATGCCTACCGCTTCAGCGTAAGGGCGGCAGCCTGGGTAGCCGCACTGTCCACACTGACTTTGCGGCAAAAGCTCATCAATTTTTTCAACAACAGGATCGTCCTCTACCGCGAAACGGCGGGAGGCGTAGCCCAGGATAAGGCCAAACACCAACCCCAGGACGCTGATAGAGGCGATGGCAATCCAGATAGCACTCATTACAACTTCACCAGACCACTAAAGCCCATAAAGGCCAGAGACATTAAACCCGCGGTCACCAGCGCAATGGCATTACCGCGAAATGGCGCAGGGATGTCCGCTGCTGCCAGACGTTCGCGAATCGACGCGAACAGCACCATAACAAATGAGAAACCGACAGCGGCGGAGAAACCGTACAGCGCCGACTGCATGAAGTTATGGCCAAGGTTGATGTTCAGCAGCGCCACGCCAAGCACCGCACAGTTGGTGGTGATCAGCGGCAGGAAGATACCCAGCAGGCGATAGAGCGCCGGGCTGGTTTTACGCACCACCATTTCGGTAAATTGCACCACCACCGCAATGACCAGAATAAACGCCAGCGTGCGGAGATAGATTAACCCCAGCGGGATGAGGATCCAGGTGTCAATCAACCACGCACAGATAGACGCCAGCGTCATGACGAAGGTCGTCGCCAGCCCCATGCCCATCGCTGTTTCCAGCTTTTTGGACACGCCCATAAACGGGCACAGGCCAAGGAACTTCACCAGAACGAAGTTGTTAACCAGCACGGTGCCGACAAAGAGCAGTAAGTAATCGGTCATTATTTAGCCTGAAATAAAAAAGCCGCCTATTATCGGACAAACCGGGGCAGGCGACAACAGGTTATCTGTAAGGTTATTACGGGTTCACGAAGGTGTTTTTCACACGCGTTGAACGTTTGAAATAGGGCACCAGCAGCGCCGCGGCCAGTAACGGGAAAAGCAGCTGGCGGACAGCAAGCGCGTCAGAGACGGGCGAGAAAGCAAACGCTTTAACCGCCAGCAAGACCGAGACCAGCAGCCAGATAATGTAGTGCTTAGGCACACTCTTGCGGCGCTTAAAGAAGGCGATAGTCAGCCACAGGGTGTAGTACCACATCCCAATCGCGAAAACGAACGACACAAACCACATCGCTATATTCAGCACGCTTTGCGACATCAGGGTCTGAATAGCGTGAGGGGTAATCAATGCGGTGGTATAAAGCAGCAGCGCAAGCGATGCGCTTAATAAGGCAACCAGCAGCCATGCCAGTGGGGCGATTAACCAGCCTCCGATGCGTTCTCCAGGCGTTGCGGTCATGAACTCTCCCATTATCTGCGCGAAATGTTGTATAGCCAGTTTGCAGGGCGGAGAGTATATAACATTTCGCGCGGATGGCTACTTTCTTATAAAACGTAACGCCATACGGACTTTGGCACCTCGCCGACGTTGAACAAGCGTCCGCCGGAGACCAGCTCCGCACGGCGATGGTCAGCGGCGCGATACATATTGATGATGTCCTGATTATCCGACAGGGTGTAGTTCAGATGGTCAAACAGTTTTTCCAGGCTCTCAAGCGAATTGATCTTGCGAAATTTTAATAAATAGTCCTGAACTGTCATATTAATAATTTTCCATATAAAAGTGAGTAATACCAGTTAAGGTAATTCGGTCGAATAATAAACGGATTAATACAGACGTAAACAGCCCACTCAGATAACGCGACGAAATTAGGAGTTTTCTTTGCTGAAATTCAGGCACCGAAGGTGATGCCTGGAAGAGAAGGTTAACCGCGTTCACCAGGGCTGGCAATACGAAACTGACACATTATGTCACTCTTTAAAGCAGCAACCGGTTACTTAGGATGGGTGACGGCAGCAGGCTCCGGCGGCTGGTAGTTATCAATATGGCTGGCTACGCCGAGCAAAATGACCGAAACCCCAAGAACAATCCATCCCGCTAATTCAATGATTCGATTAATAATTGATGCCATGATTCACTGTTGTAATTTATCCATAAATACAGGTCGCAAATGTTACAGCGCTGTTTCTCTGACGGCAAGCGCTTTGGGAACGATTCCCTTAAACAAAATCAGAAGGTTAATACTATGTAACAAAAATAGCCGGTACAGCCTGCTATTTTAAGCGCCATGGCTCATTATTAATGAGGACAATGCCAGAAAGGCCAGTATGAAATAAGAAACGCAAAAAGAGGACAACACGATGAGTGATAACATCCGCGTCGGGCTTATAGGCTACGGGTACGCGAGCAAAACGTTTCATGCGCCTCTGATAGCCGGAACGCCGGGAATGGCGCTGGCGGCGGTATCCAGCAGCGACGCCGCCAAAGTCCACGCTGACTGGCCCGCAGTGCCGGTTGTCTCCGAGCCTAAACACCTTTTCAACGATCCGAATATCGATTTAATTGTTATTCCCACCCCGAACGACACGCACTTCCCGCTGGCGAAAGCCGCGCTGGAAGCCGGGAAGCACGTCGTTGTTGACAAACCCTTCACCGTGACGTTGTCACAGGCGCGTGAGCTGGAGGCGCTGGCAAAAAGCCTGGGCAGAGTGCTGTCCGTTTTCCATAACCGCCGCTGGGACAGCGACTTCCTGACGGTTAAAACGCTTCTCGGGGAAGGCACGTTAGGAGAGATCGTTTTTTTTGAATCGCACTTTGACCGCTTCCGTCCGCAGGTGAGAAACCGCTGGCGCGAGCAGGCCGGTCCGGGCAGCGGCATCTGGTACGATTTAGCCCCGCATCTGCTGGACCAGGCCGTGAATCTGTTTGGGCTGCCGGTGAGCATGACGGTCGATCTGGCCCAGCTCAGGCCCGGGGCGCAGACAACCGATTACTTCCACGCGGTGTTAAGTTACCCGCAGCGGCGGATTGTGCTGCACGGCACGATGGTCGCGGCCGCGGAATCTGCCCGCTATATCATCCACGGCACGCGCGGGAGCTACGTGAAGTTTGGCCTCGATCCGCAGGAAGACCGCCTCAAAAACGGTGAACGTCTGCCGCAGGAAGACTGGGGCTATGATATGCGCGACGGCGTCGTGACGCGGACGGAAGGTGAGGAGCTGGTTGAGGAAACCCTGTTAACGATCCCGGGTAACTATCCGGCTTATTATGCTGCCATCCGCGATGCGCTGAACGGAACGGGGGAGAACCCGGTTCCGGCCAGCCAAGCGATACAGATTATGGAGCTGATTGAGCTGGGGATTGAATCTGCCAAACATCGCGCCACGCTCTGTCTGGCATAAGTTTTAAATGCTTTTGTATGCCGGGTAAGGCGTAGAAGCCACCCGGCAAAAGGGTTTACGCGGTTGCCACCTTATCCCGCAGCGCCTGCTTCTCTGCAGGCGTAAGGAAGGCGATCTCCAGCCCGTTGATCTGCGCCTGACGGATCTGCTCGCGGCTCAGGCCCGCCTGCGGGGCGGCAATGTTGTACTCGTGGATGATATCCACGCCCTGAACCGCCGGGTCGTCCGTGTTCAGCGAGGCCAGCACGCCGTGCTCAAGGAACGTTTTCAGCGGGTGCTGCGCCAGCGTTGCCACGGTGCTGGTCTGAATGTTGGACGTCAGGCACGACTCAATGCCGATGCGCTGCTCCGCCAGGAAATCCATCAGCGCGCGATCTTCTACCGCCTTCACGCCGTGGCCGATACGCTCGGCGCCCAGCTCGCGGATGGCCTGCCAGATACTTTCCGGGCCCGCTGCTTCACCCGCATGGACGGTAATGTGCCAGCCAGCATCGCGCGCGCGGTTGAAGTGGGAGAGGAACAGGCTGCCGGGGAAGCCCAGTTCGTCGCCGGCAAGGTCGACGGCAGTGATGGCATCGCGGTGCGCCAGCAGCGCTTCCAGCTCCTGCAGGCAGGCGGCTTCGCCGAACGTACGGCTCATAATGCCGATCAGGCGGGCCTGAACGTCGAAGGTTTTACACCCTTCACGGACGCCTTCAATGACGGCCTCCACCACGCCTGCAACGGGCAGGCTGTGGGTCATCGCCATATAGCCCGGCGAGAAGCGCAGCTCGACGTAGTGCAGGCCGTTGCGGGCCGCGTCTTCAATGTTCTCAAACGCCACGCGGCGGCAGGCATCCAGCGAGGCCAGCATCTTCACGCCCCAGTCTAGTTTGCTCAGGAAGCTGACCAGGTCTGGTTCATTGGAGGTAACCTGTACGTGTGGGATCAACGACTCAAGCGTCTGAGCGGGAAGCGTTAAGTTGAACTGGCGGCCAAGATCGAGGATGGTTTGGGCACGAATGTTACCGTCAAGGTGACGATGAATATCAGTTAAGGGCAGGCGTGTATCAATCATGGTCGCACTCTTTTCGGATTAAAGTGCGCCATATTATAAAAACAAAACGGGGTAAAAAGCTATTTGCGCAAGGGAATATTCCGTTGCGCAAACAAATTACAGGAGCGTGTTGATCCCGGCGATGAGGCGCTGAACCCCTTGTTCCAGCTTGCTGCGTGGGCAGCCCGCATTTAAGCGCACGAAGCCATTTCCCTCTTCCCCGTAGGTATATCCCGGCATGATGGCGACTTTTTGCTGCTCGATCAGTACTTTTTGCAGTGCCCTGTCGTCAATGTTCAGCGGGCGCAGATCAATCCAGGCCAGATAGGTTGCTTCCGGCGGCTGCCAGTTCAGTTTCGGAAAAGCACTGTTTAATTCCTGTGCGATATACAACAGATTCTCTTCCAGATAACGACGCAAGGCATCCAGCCACGGCTCTCCCTGCTGATAGGCGGCGATATGGGCCGTCAGCGCCAGCACGGAAGGGGAAGAGAGCCCATCCCGTCCTTTTAGCGCGCTGAGATAGCCGTTACGGCTCTCTTCATCGCCGATCAGGCCGTATGCGCCCGTCAGTGCCGGAATATTAAAGCTTTTCGAGCCGGAGGTGAGAAGCGCCCATTTGCCGCGCGCTACCGCATTCCACGGGGTGTGGCGATGCGCCCCCCACACCATGTCCATATGAATTTCATCGCTGATAACCGCCACGTCATAGCGCTCACAGAGTTCCGCCATCTGCGTCAATTCACCCCGCGTCCAGACCTTGCCGGTCGGGTTCTGCGGGCTGCACAGTAGCAGAATTTTGTTTTCCGGTTTCGCCAGGGCCGCTTCAAGCGCCGCCATATTGCCCTGCCAGCCAGCCGCCTGCTTTTCCATCTCAACGGCCACAACCTGACGCGCATTGCCTCCAATGGCGTTGTAAAACGCATCGTACGCCGGGGTGTGAACCACCACGCCGTCACCGGGCTTTGACCAGAGGCGGATCAGCTCTGACACCATGTAGATGACGGAAGGGCCATAAACGATGGTTTCTTTATCAATGCGGCTGTTAAAGCGCTGCCGAAACCAGTGCTCAACAGCGGCAAGAAACTCGTCGTTTTTCCAGCGGCTGTAGCCCAGCACGCCGTGGTTGATGCGCTGATGCAGCGAGTCGGTAATGCAGGGGGCGGTGGCGAAGTCCATATCCGAGATGGTGAAGGGCAGCAGATCCGTCGCGCCAAAGCGGTCGGCGACGTAGTCCCACTGCGTACACCAGGTGCCGTGACGATCCACGACGGTTGAAAAATCAAACATGACGTTAATCCTTAAAGTAAAACCCCCTCATGAGAGGGGGTTGAGGCATCAGGCTTCTACTGTTCGCATCAGGGTTGCCAGCTCATCTTTCACCGACTGAACCTGCGGGCCGATAACCACCTGCAAATTGTGCTGATTTAACTGTACCACGCCGATGGCCCGGTTGGCTTTCAGGGCGTTGGTATCCACTTTTGACATATCCGCCACCGACAGACGCAGGCGGGTGATGCAGTTATCCAGCGAGGTAATGTTATCCGCACCGCCCAGCGCAGCCAGAATGGCAGGGGTGTTATACCCGGATTTGCCCACAGTACCGGCTACCGCCTGCTCAATGCTGGTGGCGGTATCGGTATCGCGGCCCGGCGTTTTCAGGTTAAAGCGGGTGATGGCGAAGCGGAAGATACCGTAGTACACCGCGAACCAGATAGCCGCCACGACCGGCACCAGATACCACTTGGTTGACAGGCCGTGCAGGATCCCGAACACCACGAAGTCAATCACGTTGCCGTCGGTGTTGCCGATGGTGACGCCCAGCACCGCCATCACGGTAAAGCCCAGGCCGGTCAGCAGCGCGTGGATGAGATACAGCACCGGCGCAACAAACAGGAACAGGAATTCGATAGGCTCGGTGGTGCCGCCCACGACGCAGGCAATCACGCCGGAGATCAGCAGCCCTTTAATTTTATGTCGGTTTTCCGGGCGCGCGCAGTGGTACATCGCCAGCGCGGCACCCGGCAGGCCGCCGAGGAAGGCCGGCATTTTACCCTGAGACAGGAAGCGGGTGGCGCTTTCAGAGAAGCCGTGGGTAGTCGGACAGCTCAGCTGCGCCTGGAAGATGGTCAGCGCACCGCTCACGTCGTGACCGCACACCTCCATGGTACCGCCCGCTTCGGTGAAGCGAATCAGGGCCACCAGGATATGCTGCAGGCCGAACGGCAGCAGCAGACGCTCGCCGGTGCCGAAGATCATCGGACCAAAATCTCCCGCGCCGTTGATGAT
This sequence comes from Enterobacter cloacae complex sp. P2B, assembly GCF_014895985.1. NCBI lineage: Bacteria > Pseudomonadati > Pseudomonadota > Gammaproteobacteria > Enterobacterales > Enterobacteriaceae > Enterobacter > Enterobacter cloacae complex sp. P2B. The sequence continues at coordinate 80,500 of NZ_JADBQQ010000002.1, forward strand.
GCGGCCAATGCCGTTGATGCCCATCGCAAAGACTGGCCAGATCAGGGGAATGATCAGGCCGAACAGACCCATGACCACCAGGGTGACAATCGGCACGAAGCGGGTACCGCCGAAGAAGGCCAGAGCATCCGGCAGGCGGATATTATGGAAGCGCTCGTGCAGCATCCAGATAATGACCCCGGCGATGACCGCTCCGAGGATCCCGGTATCAATAGATTGAATACCAATCACGCTCTGAATGTTGTTGGCCTTCAGCACGGCAGCATCGGTCGTCGGCAGAATGCCTTTCGCGGTCAGCCAGAAGTTAACCGCCAGGTTCATCACGGCGTAACCCACAAACCCGGCAAACGCCGCGACGCCTTTATTCTCGCGGGCCAGGCCCAGCGGGATGGCGATGCAGAACATCACGGGCAGGAAGCTAAACGCGAAGGAGCCGACCTTACTCATCCAGATAAAGATCGCCTGCAGCACGGGAGTACCGAGGAACGGGATCAGCGTGATGACGTCTTTACTGCTCAGCGAGCTGCCGATCCCGAGCATGATCCCGCAGAACGAGAGGAGCGCCACGGGCAGCATAAAGGTTTTACCCAGTTGCTGGAAAAACTCCCACAGCGATATTTTTTGTGCTGTTTTCGCCGTCATAAAACGACTCCTTTATTGTTAAAATCAGTTTGCCTGCTTCAATGCTGCGAGAAGATAAAACGTTTTATCAAAGTTTAGTGCGCGCTAAATCACATTCTCAGGCTTTGACTGGTAGTATAAAGATAACGTATTGATAAAACGTTTTACCGATCTCATTTCAGGGAGTCACGCTGACACATGGCTGTAGCGAAAAAAGTCACCATCAACGATGTCGCGCTGGCGGCGGGGGTTTCCGTCAGCACCGTTTCTCTCGTGCTCAGTGGTAAAGGGCGCATCTCGCCCGCAACCGGCCAGAGGGTGAACGAGGCGGTTGAACAGCTGGGCTTTGTGCGTAACCGTCAGGCGTCGGCGCTGCGCGGCGGGCAAAGCGGGGTGATTGGCCTGATTGTCCGTGACCTGACGTCACCTTTTTATGCGGAGCTGACCGCCGGGTTAACCGAAGCGCTGGAAGCGCAGGGGCGGATGGTCTTTCTGCTGCATGGCGGGCGCGAGGCCGGGCAGCTTCTCTCCCGTCTCGATATGCTGCTGACCCAGGGGGTTGACGGAGTGATCGTCGCCGGAGCGTCGGGCGTGGGTAGCGATCTGTGCGAGCGCGCCGCCGAAAAAGGCGTGCCGCTGGTGTTCGCCTCGCGCGCCAGCTATCTGGACGAGGCCGATACGCTGCGCCCGGATAACATGCAGGCCGCGCAAATGTTGACCGAACATCTTATTCGCCGCGGGCATCAGCGCATTGCCTGGCTGGGAGGGAAAAGCTCCTCCCTGACGCGCGCCGAGCGGGTCGGCGGCTACTGCGCGACGCTGATTAAATACGGCCTGCCGTTCCACAGCGAATGGGTCGTGGAGTGTGAATCCAGCCAGAAGAAAGCGGCGGAAGCGATAGGCGCGCTGCTGCGAAGCAATCCGACGATCAGCGCCGTGATTTGCTACAACGATGTGATTGCCATGGGTGCCTGGTTTGGCCTGATCCGCGCCGGGCGTCAGAGCGGCGAGGGTGGGGTGGAAACCTTCTTCGGCCATCAGGTGGCGTTAGGGGCGTTCGCCGACGTTGGTGAAAACGCGCTGGACGATCTCCCCATCGTCTGGGCTACCACCCCTGCGCGGGAGATGGGCTACACGCTGGCAGACAGAATTATGCAGCGCATCGACAACACGGATGTCCAGTCCGGGCACCAGATTGTGGCGGCGCGGCTGGTGACGGTGAAATAACTCAGCTCTGCTGCGTAAGCGGGTTGAGCGTCAGATGTGTCTCCAGGGCTTCTACAAATTTTCGTACTTTTGCCGGGATCAGCCGGGAGGTCGGGTAAACCGCCCAAATGGCCAGCGATTCCGGCTGAGCATCTTCCAGGACGATCCGCACGAGTTTACCCTCAGCAATGGCAGGCTCTACGTACCAGCGAGATAAATTTGCGATGCCGAGTCCCCCCAGGCAGGCCTCGAAAATCGCCTCAATAGAGTTAGCCGAGAATCGGCCTGACACCTTTTGTTTGTAGCGCTGTTCACCCTTCTCAAACGACCAGTGTGTCGTATCTGAGGTGGTCAGGCAGCTATGTCCAGCCAGATCGTTAAGCAATTTCGGTGAACCGTACGCGGCGAGATACTCCGCGCTGGCGCAAAGCTCGCGGGGGTTATCACAGATGCGGTGTGCAACTAACCGGTTATCGCGCAGCGGTGCAATGCGTAACGCCACGTCTATGCCTTTCCCGACAATATCAATTTGCTCATCGGTTGCCAGCAGGTCGACCTGCAGGGCAGGATGTTGCTGCATAAACAGCGGCAACATCGGTGCAACGATCTTGCGTCCAAACGCCGCTGAGGCGGTAATGCGAAGGCGTCCGGACAGGTGCGTACCATCAGGAAACAGATCGGCCAGCGCGTTATTTTTATCTTCCAGCAACGCCTGCGCATGCGGCAAAAAAACGTCACCATCGCTGGTCGGTGAGAGGGATCGCGTGGTGCGATGCACCAGCCTGACCCCCAGCTCAGCCTCAAGATTGTTAAGAGAGCGTGACGCCGCCATGGCGCTCATTGAGAGCCGACGCGCGGCGCCCGCCAGGCTACCCGCCTTAATCGCTTCGACAAACACTTCAACGTCTTCCAGTTTCATTGTATCGCTTTTCGTTATGCTGCCTTATCAAAGTACATATCTACAGTATTTATCGTTACGCTGCCATAGTCTCTTCACAACCTGAAAAATACCAATCTGGAGTGAAGATGAAAAAGTTGAAAACGGTTCTGGCATTCAGCAGCCTGTTGCTGGTAAGTGCCGCCTGGGCTGACGCACCTGCGCAGGTGAAGCAGCAGGTCCCAGGCTATTATCGTCTGGCGGTAGGGGAATATGAGGTCACGGCGCTGTACGACGGCTATAACGACCTTTCGCCGTCATTACTCCACGGTCTTTCAGACGACAAGGTTCGTAAACTGCTGGCTCAGCATAAAATCGATGCCGACCGCATGCCTACCGCCTTTAACGCTTTCCTGGTTAATACCGGTAAACATCTGGTCATGATTGACAGCGGAGCGGGGCACTGCGTGCCGGAAACGGCCGGCCAATTGGTTAACAATATGAAAGCATCAGGCTATCGTCCCGGGCAGGTTGATACCATTTTCCTGACGCATCTTCATCTTGATCATGTTTGTGGCCTGAGCGATGCGAACGGTAAAGCGTTGTTCCCCAATGCCACCGTCTACGTACCGCAGGGGGAGGCCGACTACTGGCTTGATCCTGCAAAAGAAGCGAGCGCGCCGGCTAATGCGAAAGAGTATTTTGCTATCGCCCGAAAAGCATTGTCTGATTATAAAGCCTCCGGACATCTTAAAACCTTCGTTCCGCCAGCTTCGCCGATCCCGGAAGTCCAGACGGCCTATGCCGTTGGCCATACGCCCGGCAGTACCGTTTATCGCTTTGCGTCGCAGGGGACGGCTATTAACTTCATTGGGGATCTGATTCATGCGCCAGCCGTCCAGTTCCCGCATCCTGAAGTGTCTATTCGCTTTGATGTCGATTCGAAAAAAGCCATCTCGTCCCGGGCGCAGGAATTTAACGCCCTGGCGAAAGACGGCGAGTGGATGGCCGCTGCGCATCTGCCTTTCCCCGGTATTGGGCATATCACTGCCTGGCAGCAGGGCTATAGCTGGAACCCTGTAAATTACGGTCCTTATCAACGTGCGGCCAACGTGCCTCTGCTGAAATAAAGTGAGGTTATGAATATGAAAAGTTACACCGTAACGGCAAACGGCATTCGCCAGTTTGTGGTTGAAGAGGGTGAAGGCGCGCCGGTTATTCTTCTGCACGGTTTTCCTGAAACAAACTATGCCTGGCGCTACCAGATACCTGTATTGTCCCGGCACTACCGCGTCATCGCGCCGGATTTGCGAGGATATGGCGAAACGGATAAACCGGCTTCTGGCTATGATAAACGGAACATGGCCCGGGACATCCGGGAGCTGATGCGTGCGCTGGGGTTACAGAAGGTGGTGCTGGTGGGGCACGATCGCGGGGCGCGCGTCGCGACGCGGTTCGCAAAAGATTACCCTGAGCTGGTGGATCGTCTGGTGGTCATGGATAACGTGCCAACGCGTATCGTGGCGCGCGATTTGAATGCGTCCATCGCCCGCGCATACTGGTTCTTCCTGTTCCATCTTGTGCCCGATCTGCCGGAAGCGTTGATTGCAGGACGTGAAAATATCTGGCTGCGCCACTTTTTCTCGGACTGGACCTACGATCCGTCAACCATCAGCGGCGAGGCGTTTGACACCTATGTTCGCGCGTATCAGGCGCCCGGAGCCGTGCGAGGCGCGATGGCTGACTATCGCGCCAACGCGGAAGACGTGGCGCAGGATCTTGCCGACGCTGACGTAAAAATCGCCTGTCCGGTAATGTCGCTGTGGGGCAATGATTTTCACGCGGTCGGAAAGCTCTTCGATATGCAAAGCGTCTGGGCTGAAATGGCGGATAACCTGCGGGCGCAGGGTATCGACGAGTGCGGCCATCTTCCTCAGGAGGAACAGCCTGAGAAAGTTAACGCCTTGCTGCTGGATTTCCTGGAAGGATGGAAAGGATAAGGGCAATAAAAAACCCCTCTTGCGAGGGGTTTTGACGTTTACTGCTGCGGTGCCGCCGGTACGGCTGGCGCTGCGGGTTCAGCCGGTTCCGGCATTCCCAGCGTCGGCATACCAAACATGCCAACAAACTCTTCCAGCGGCATTTTGTCGCCGTTCAGCGTTACCTGGCCGTTGGCATATTGCAGGCTGGTGGAAATGGTATTGTCTTCCACTTTGGTGATGCGGAACATCTGACCCATCGCCGCCAGACCTTTCACCTGCTGGTTCGCCAGCTTGCCGGCATCTTCATCGCCGTAGCCTTCCAGCTTCGCAATCTGGGTCATAAACTCGGTCGCCATATCCATCGGGATGGTCAGCTTGCTGTCGAGCGACTTCACGCTGCGATCCACTTCCTGCGCCAGCGTCTGCGGTTCACCCGTGGCGGCTGCAGGATCTTTCAGGAACAGCGACAGGTTAAAGCTGGTTTCGCCTTTGCTGTTTTTCCAGCTCAGCGGCGCAACGGTGACTACCGGCTGGCCTTTCAGCAGGATTGGCAGGTTATTGAACAGCACCGCCATCGCCTGCTGCTGGTACACTTCCGGGTTCTGCTGCAGCGCGGCATCGGTCAGCAGCGCCTGGCTCTCTTTGCTGTATTTCTGGCTAAATTCGTGCCATGCCTGGCCGTCGATATTGCCGATCTTCAGCGACAGCTTGCCGGTGCCCAGATCCTGATTCTGCACTTTCAGGCTCTTCAGCGTGTAATCCAGCTGGGTATTGATGCTCTTACCGTCTTTGGATACGTCGGATTGACCGTTAACGTCCATGCCTTCCAGCACGGCCATCTCTTTTCCTTCAATTGCGATAGCAATCTTATCCACGGAGAGCTTCTGATCGCCGATACGCTCTTTAAAGTCGGTCATACGGCTGTTGCCGTCGGCTTTCAGGTTGTTGAAGGAGAGCTGAACTTTTTGATTATATTCGTTCACGGCGTTGACCAGGCCGCTTTCCGCTTCACCCGTCATGGAGAAGACGTTGCCGTCCCGATCCGCATCAAGTTTGAAATGGCCGCCGCTGAAGGCGACTTTTTCGTTCTCTTTCTCGTAGTTTAGCGGTTTCAGCGCGATATCAGAACTGGTATCACCGGAGTAGCTAATACGGGTGTTAATGTCGAAAGGTGATTCATTCTTCGCCAGGTCAAACAGCGGTTTGGTGACGTCGTTATTCACCAGTACGGTATGAACGGACGCCATGGACGGGATAAGGTTAAACGACTTTAACTGCGCCAGCGGCAGCGGACCGTGGCTTACCACTTCATCCAGCACCACGCTCTGTCCCGGCTTCAGCCAGCCGTTTGCCGCACCGGCCACCGGCTTCACCACCAGCTGCATGCGGCTGGTGAACACGCCGCGCTGATAGTTCTGGTAGCTCAGTTCCAGACCCGCCTCCGGCGCGCTGCGCTTAATTTCTCCGTTAGCCTGCGCCACTATCTCAGCCAGACGGCCTTCCAGCTGTTTCCCGGTAAACCAGGAGGCACCCGTCCAGACCACGCCTAACGCTACAATCACTCCAACCGCTACGACCGATTTTTTCATTGCGACTATCCCTAAAATGAAACCAGGCGGTAAAAACCGCCCGGAGATATTAAGCCTTCAACTAGCTTAGCAAGAGTTGTTAAAAAATTCAGTAAGTGCTTAAAGCTTATTAAAAACGCGTGCCAGGCGACCGGTGCCGCTCACGCTGACCGGGGACTCATTGGCTGCAACGAATGCTGACTCGCCAGGCTGGAGAACCAGACGCTGCTCGCCTTTGCGCAGCGTTGCTTCGCCCTCGACGCAGAACAGGATCGCCGCGCTCTCCTGTGCGATTGTCGTTTCCGTCTGATTGAGGTCATGCAGGGAGAACGCAAAATCCTCAACCGGAATCGGGAAGTCCAGCTCTGCACCGTTTTTCACCGGCTGAGTCAGCAGCTCCGCGGCAGGCTTCGCCACAAACTTCACGTTGGCAACCAGCTCAGGGATGTCGATATATTTCGGCGTCAGGCCCGCGCGCAACACGTTGTCAGAGTTGGCCATCACCTCCAGCGCTACGCCCTGCAGGTAGGCGTGCGGGGTTTCCGCGAACAGGAACATCGCTTCGCCCGGGTTCAGCTTCACCACGTTCAGCAGCAGAGGGGAGAACAGGCCGCTGTCGTCAGGGTAAAACTCGGAAATCAGGCGGATGGTCTCCCACGGTTCCCCTTGCTGGCTGTTCAGGGCCGCTTTCAGCACCGCCAGCGCGTGAGATTTCTCTTCACCCTGCATATTCAGCAGGCTGGCAAACAGCTGGCTGAGCGCGTCCGCGTTTGGGTTTTCGAGGAAGTGGGCAATAGCCTTGTTGGCACCCGCGACCGGCTGCAGCAGGGAGATAATCTCTGAAAACTCGCGGAACGCGTTCATCGCCAGGAACGGGGTCAGCGCGAACACCAGCTCCGGCTTGTGGTTAGGATCTTTGTAGTTACGCTCGGCGGCATCCAGCGGGATGCCCGCCGCGTTCTCTTTGGCAAAGCCGATTTCAGACGCTTTCTTGTTCGGGTGAACCTGGATGGAGAGCGGCTGGTCGGCGCACAGCACCTTAAACAGGAACGGCAGTTCGCCAAAGCGCTGAGCCACCTTGTCGCCCAGCAGTGCGGCTTTATCGGCATCAATCACGTCACGCAGGCTGCGTACCTGGCCGCTGGCGTCTTCAATTTTTGAGCTGCTCTTCGGGTGCGCCCCCATCCACAGTTCCGCCATCGGCAGGTTGTTCGGGTTCGCGATACCGTAGAGATCCGTTAACGCAGTTTTACTTCCCCAGGCGTAGTTTTGCACTGAGTTAATGAGTTTTTGCATTATCAAGCCCTGATTCAAATGTGGAATTAACTCCGGGTATTAAAGCAATAAACTACGTGGAAGTAACCTGTGGATGTAAAAAGTCGTACTAGTCTCAGTTTTTGTTAAAAAATTGTGTAGGATAAGCTGACTCGCTTTTAAGCCGGGCAGCGGAACATCTGCCCTGAATAAACAGACCGAAGCAGTAAGTGAGAGAACAATGTCGAATAAACCCTTCCATTATCAGGATCCTTTCCCCCTCAGTAAGGATCAGACCGAGTATTACCTGTTAACCCGCGATCACGTCTCCGTCTCTGAGTTTGAAGGACAAGAGATCCTCAAGGTGGATCCGCAGGCGCTGACGCTGCTGGCGCAGCACGCTTTCCACGATGCCTCCTTTATGCTCCGCCCCGCGCATCAGCAGCAGGTTGCCGATATTCTGAGCGACCCGGAAGCCAGCGAAAACGACAAGTACGTTGCCCTGCAGTTCCTGCGTAACTCCGATATCGCGGCGAAAGGCATTCTGCCCACCTGCCAGGACACCGGCACGGCGATCATCGTCGGTAAAAAAGGCCAGCGCGTCTGGACCGGCGGCGGTGACGAAGCGGCGCTGGCTCACGGCGTCTACAACACCTACACCGAAGACAACCTGCGCTACTCGCAAAACGCGGCGCTGGACATGTACAAAGAGGTCAACACCGGCACTAACCTGCCTGCACAGATTGACCTCTACAGCGTCGACGGTGACGAGTACAAATTCCTCTGCATCGCCAAAGGCGGCGGTTCAGCCAACAAAACCTATCTCTACCAGGAAACCAAAGCGCTGCTCACTCCGGGCAAGCTGAAAAATTACCTGGTTGAGAAGATGCGTACCCTCGGCACCGCGGCGTGCCCGCCGTACCATATCGCCTTCGTGATTGGCGGAACCTCGGCTGAAAGCACGCTGAAAACCGTCAAGCTGGCCTCAACCAAATACTACGACGGACTGCCTACTGAAGGTAACGAGCACGGTCAGGCGTTCCGCGACGTGCAGCTTGAGCAGGAGCTGCTGGAAGAGGCGCGTAATCTGGGACTCGGGGCGCAGTTTGGCGGTAAGTACTTCGCCCACGACGTGCGCGTGATCCGTCTTCCGCGCCACGGTGCCTCCTGTCCGGTCGGGATGGGCGTCTCCTGCTCTGCGGATCGCAACATCAAGGCCAAGATCAACCGCGAAGGCGTGTGGATCGAAAAGCTGGAAAATAACCCGGGCAAATACATCCCGGAAGCGCTGCGTAAAGCGGGTGAGGGGGAAGCGGTTCGCGTTGACCTGAACCGTCCGATGAAAGAGATTCTGGCGCAGCTTTCTCAGTATCCGGTCTCGACCCGTCTCTCCCTGAACGGCACGATCATCGTGGGCCGCGACATTGCGCACGCGAAGCTGAAAGAGCGTCTGGACAACGGCGAAGGGCTGCCGCAGTACATTAAAGATCACCCGATCTACTACGCGGGGCCGGCGAAAACGCCTGAAGGCTATGCCTCCGGCTCGTTAGGCCCAACCACGGCAGGGCGTATGGACTCGTACGTTGATCAGCTGCAGGCCAACGGCGGCAGCATGATCATGCTGGCGAAAGGCAACCGCAGCCAGCAGGTGACGGACGCGTGCCACAAGCACGGCGGCTTCTACCTCGGCAGCATCGGCGGCCCGGCGGCGGTTCTGGCGCAGGGCAGCATCAAGAGCCTGGAGTGCGTGGAATACCCGGAGCTGGGTATGGAAGCGATCTGGAAAATCGAAGTGGAAGACTTCCCGGCGTTTATCCTGGTGGATGACAAAGGCAACGACTTCTTCAAGCAGATCCAGTCGTCCCAGTGTTCGGCGTGCGTGAAGTAAATTGAAAAAAACGGGTGGCGCCGCCGCCACCCGACATCAAAAAGAGCGCACAAAGCGCCATACCGTTTCTCAGAAGTCATCAATACTTATCCCTTAAGCATGTGAGCAATCCCTCTTTTGTTATCAAGGAGAAAGTAATGACCACGGTACGCCATGAGAAAGACTCGATGGGCGCCATCGACGTCCCGGCCGACAAGCTATGGGGCGCGCAAACCCAGCGTTCGCTGGAGCACTTCCGTATTTCGACCGAAAAAATGCCCGTCTCGCTGATTCAGGCGCTGGCGCTGACCAAACGCGCCGCCGCGAAAGTGAACCAGGATTTGGGCCTGTTGGACAACGATAAAGCCACCGCCATTATCAACGCCGCAGACGAAGTGCTGGCGGGAAAGCATCCTGACGAATTTCCCCTTGCTATCTGGCAGACCGGTTCCGGTACCCAGAGCAACATGAACATGAACGAAGTGCTGGCGAACCGGGCGAGCGAGCTGCTGGGCGGCGTGCGCGGCATGGAACGTAAGGTCCACCCGAACGATGACGTCAACAAAAGCCAGAGCTCTAACGACGTCTTCCCGACGGCGATGCACGTGGCGGCGGTAATCGCCATTCGCGAGCAGCTTATCCCGCAGCTCAACGTGCTCAAATCCACGCTTAACGAGAAAGCGCAGGCCTTCCGCGACATCGTCAAGATTGGCCGTACGCACCTGCAGGACGCCACGCCTTTGACGCTCGGCCAGGAGATTTCCGGCTGGGTGGCGATGCTGGAACACAACCTGAAGCATATCGAGAACAGCCTGCCGCACCTGGCGGAGCTGGCGCTCGGTGGGACGGCGGTCGGTACCGGGTTAAACACCCATCCAGAATACGCGGTGCGCGTGGCGGAGGAGCTTGCTGCCATCACCGGACAGCCTTTCGTCACGGCGCCCAATAAGTTCGAAGCGCTGGCGACCTGCGATGCGCTGGTCCACACCCACGGCGCGCTGAAGGGGCTGGCGGCCTCGCTGATGAAAATTGCTAACGACGTGCGCTGGCTGGCCTCGGGCCCGCGCTGCGGCATCGGTGAAATCAGCATCCCGGAAAACGAGCCGGGCAGCTCCATCATGCCGGGTAAAGTGAACCCGACCCAGTGCGAAGCCATGACCATGCTCTGCTGCCAGGTTATGGGCAACGACGTGGCCGTCAACATGGGCGGTGCGTCCGGCAACTTCGAGCTGAACGTCTATCGCCCAATGGTGATCCACAACGTGCTGCAATCTGTTCGTCTGCTGGCGGACGGGATGGAAAGCTTTAACGAGCATTGCGCGGTAGGGATTGAGCCCAATCGCGAACGCATCAGCCAGCTGCTCAATGAATCTCTGATGCTGGTCACCGCGCTCAATATCCATATTGGCTACGACAAGGCCGCCGAGATCGCCAAAAAAGCGCATAAAGAGGGGCTGACGCTGAAAGCCTCCGCCCTGGCGCTGGGCTATCTCACGGAGGCGGAGTTTGACGCCTGGGTTCGCCCGGAAGCGATGGTCGGTAGCCTGAAATAATCATCCCGCCACGTACAGGTGCAGCCGAGGAATAATCAGCTGTAGCGGCTGCGCCTGAGGTCTGTAACGGTGCTGAACATTGTCAGCATCGTAATTCAGCAGTTCCCCGATATCGGGTACCACCGCGCCCTGAGCGGCATCGTAAAGCGCAATCAGCGGCGTCGGGCAGGCATATTGCACCTGCTTTTGCTGACCGGAATACCAGACGCGAGCGATAGGCTGCACCTTCACCGGGCGCTTTATCTTCAGGCGCGCATCCGCTGGCAGCGAGGCGATGCTGTGGTACTCCTGCTCCAGGCGCTCAATCCACTGCTCCCGCGACCACGGGGCGACCGTGCGCGGCGATTTCAGGCTTTTTTCCAGCTGGGCCAGAATCTCATCCCGGGTGAAGTTTTTAATGATGTGCTTATTCGCCCAGCCGAAGCGCAGCGTAGCGGGGTGACGCAGTACCGTCAGCGTCCGATAGGCGTTCAGGGTAATCAGCCCCGGAAGCTGGCGGTGCACCCACTCGAACCGCGCGGCAGGCGCGAGGCCGGACTCTTCGGTGATGATCTTTTCAAAGGCCGCTTTCAGGGTGTTGATATGCGCAATCTGGCTTTCCAGCGCTTCGCGCGATGTCGCATCGGTTTGCAGGCAGATGACCCCCGGCAGGCGCACGGCGGCCTTGCTGCTGCGGTTTTCTGACTGCTGCTGGATAAACAGGCGACGATAGTGTTTTAGCGCCAGCTCAAGGGCCGCGCTGCCGATGTGCTGTTCGACCTCGATGGTGTCCACCGGATCGTGCTCGGCTCCCTTAGCCACATCGGGCAGGGTAAAGACGCTCGCGGCCAGCAGGCGGCAGGCCTGCAAACGCTCGGTCAGGGTCAGGAGTTCGTGTTCTATTTCCCGAAACGTGCCGTTAAGCCGTTCGATGAGATCGTAGTTCGCCATAAACACTCTCATTAGTTACAACATACTTATCATATAGCACAGCACGCCGGGTCAGGCCAGCGTGCGTTTGAGGTCAGGCAGGGACGGGAAGGGCGATGTTATGGTACACCGGCCAGCTAAAGCAGAAGCGCGCGCCGCCGAGCTCGCTCTCCTCGCAATGCACCGTGCCGCCCATCGCCTGCGCGATAGAGTAGACAATCGCCAACCCCAGGCCGCATCCGCCGGTGGCGCGATCGCGGCTGGGATCGAGGCGGACAAACGGTTCAAACACGGTTTCTCGCGCTTCCGGGGCAATTCCCGGTCCGTCGTCCTCCACCGTCAGGCTGGCCCGGTTGCCCTGCAAATCCAGGCCAATCTGGAGCGTACTTTCGCTGTAGCGCATGGCGTTGTTCATCAGGTTGTCCAGCACGCGCTCCATCAGGCGCATATCGAGCGCGCCGTAGTCACCCGGCGTGACGCGCGTCAACAGCGTGCGCTGCGGGTTTACGCTCTGAACGTCATCAATGTGGGTTTGCAGCCAGGCGGGCAGATCCGGCGTGGTGAGGTTCAGCTCGTTTTGCGGGCGGTCGAGACGCGCGTAGGTCAGCAGCTCCTCAATCAGCGCTTCAAGCTGGCCAATGTCGCGGTTAAGCGCCTGATTCTCTGCCTCGGTCAGATTCTCGCTCATCTCCAGACGGTAGCGCAGGCGAACCAGCGGCGTGCGCAGCTCGTGCGCAATTCCGTCGATCAGCTGCTTCTTGCTGGCGATCAGGGCGTTGATGTTATCGGCCATCTGGTTAAAGGCCACGCCCAGACGCTCAAAGCTGGAACCGCTGTCGAAATGAATGCGTTCGGTAAAATGCCCCTCACCAAAACGCTGCGCGGCGGATTCCAGCTTCAGCATGTCCTGCCAGTGGGGCCGCATCCAGATAAAGACCGGAAATGCGAGCGAAATGGCGATAAAGGCCATCAGCGCCATGTCCAGCAGGCGCATCTGGTGCAGATAATAGAGATAGGGCACCGGCCCGACGGCCAGCACGTAATGGCTGCGCGGAATACGCTGAATAAACGTGTATTTCTCATCCAGCGCGACGATGTCCCCGTCGCGCAGACGCTGCATGGCGGGCGGATCCAGCTCAAAATCTTTCAACGGCTCAATGCGTAAATCGAATGACAGATTAAGATCCAGCTCTTTCAGGGTTTTCGCCCAGTCGTGTGGCGGGATCTCTCTCAGCTCGCTGCGCATCAAATAGAGCGAGCTTTTCATCAGATCGTCCAGCGACTGCCGGCCCGCACGTTCGGCGGTGAATTTATAAACCAGGCCGACCAGCATGGTCATCACCAGGAAGCAGACAAACAGTAAAAGATAAAACTGCACAAACAGCTTTTTCATTAAATATCACCGGGACATCAAGTAATTAACTACTTTGTTTTGACCTTCAGGGGCACTATAGGGACATTTGCATATCCGCCAAAGCGCTGATTCAAAAATGGTACCTGATCGCTATCGAGAACATTTATCCTCGCAGAGTATACATGAATGCCCGATCGTTTTATCGTTCGGTAGGCCTGTCTTCTCGTTCAGTTTTGAAGCAATTTCTCGGCTGAACAAGCTTGATCATATTATTAATACCGAAACGAAAGAGGTTAGTCATTGCGCCAGCAAAATGGGCCGGTGGGAAGCTGGTGGTAGGAAACAATTTCTTCATATGGCTCGTGAGTGGATGATGAGCGAAGTTCAGATTTATTTGCCAGGCTTCAAATAAGTATTCACAGAGAGCCATTTTCACAACGGCTTACAGATAAAATTACTTCCTGTAAAGGTCGCCTTGACCGGACCTTGCTCTTCCCCAGATTTCATCATCAGAGAGTGAAGTTTCTATCAGTTCAATCGGTGCGCCATTGTCATTAATCATGGCAACAAAGAAACCGTCAATGGGCTCATAGGGACCAAGAATTACTTCTTCATCTTCGATAGCTCTTAGCAGGTTGTCCACTTTGAAGGCGACGTGAGGCACAGTTTTTATCAGATTGTGGAGTGGAGAACTATCTTTAAATCTATGCCACTGCACACGAAACTGGCCTGGGTTATCAACTGTATACATCCCGGCTTTTTCGCTGTATGCACCTTCAAAAACGCCATCCTGTAACGGGATGCCGAAGTGATGAAAGGTATACTTTACATTTGATTTCATTCTTATCTCGCTAACTAATTAATGACAATTTAATTGAGCATAGGATGTAACTACTGTGGGCAATGTACTAAATATAAACAACTAAAGAATACCATACATGAAATTCTTCCAACACGAGCGCATTTGTAAGTGGATTTAAAAGGGATATCCCTACAGCGGAAAAATCATCTGCTATTCCCTTGAGTGGATAAATAGACGTTCATGACTTACATCGACAGATGCATTAAACCTGTAAGGGAATCGATTTAACTGCTGGTAATTTTGAAATGATCAATCTGATGCGAGCGTTTGTTTCTGAAGGTGTTGAATTTTTTACAAACTTATGCAGCAAGCGGTTTGGTTCAGTTTGTACGGGGGCATTACTCCTGGCGCTCACCGGAAAGCTAAATGGAAAAAGAGTGACCACGCATTGGGCATGTGCGGAAACCCTTTCCGCCAGGCATCCCCAAATAATCGTAGAGGCAGATGCGTTGTAACGAGCCGTTAATAGCTTTGCGAACGGGAGAGAAGCTATAGCCTTTCCAGTAAATTGCAGGTTTTCTGCACACTAAACTGCACAAACAGCTTTGTCATTGGATCTCACCGAAAAAACGCTATGTGCAGAATATACATAAAAACCCTTCGGGTTTTTCACGTCTGTCAAGCGTGTTATATGGCTTTCGCGCTGTTTTTTACCTTGGCGATGAATTTTTCGGTCACGGCCAGGCCTTCCGCAATGTGCGTATCAATCACATCCGGCCCGTATTCGCTGATGAGATCCAGCAGTATTTCATAAGACTGGATGAGTTCCAGCAGGTCAAAGAGCGCTTTTTGATCGGTGCGTGAGGGTGAGGTGTGGTTAAGGGTTGCCTGATTAACAATCCACTCAAGATTGATTTTTATCGCTTCTACCTGACCGTAGCTATACATAATTCATGAGCTTAAATCCTCATTTCAAGATTTCTGGGAGCGATGTCGTGAAAGCTTCACGGCGAAAATGAGTAAAACGATCGTAAGAGCAGGATGAGCTGAAGAAAGGAGAGTCGAGAAGCTAATTATGGAATAGTTTGCGTGCTTAGCAAGTTAAATGTTGCGCAAACGTAAAAATAAATGCGCGAAAGGAGGGCGTTTTCGCGCAATGCCTTCAATTCGCGCAGATTATCCTATCCGACGATCAGGTTTCCCAGGCGTGTGGGGCGAACAGATAACCCTTGTTACGCACGGTTTTAATGCGGTAGGGCTCGGTGGCGTTATCCTGCAGTTTTTTGCGTAATCGCGAAATCGCCACGTCAACGCTGCGATCCATACCGTCATAGCTCACGCCACGGAGGTTTTTCAGCAGCGCGTCGCGGTCCATGATTTGCCCGGCATGCGTGGCCAGCTCCCACAGCAGGTCAAAGTCTGCGGTAGAAAGGGCGATAAGCTCGCCGGAAAGCAGGACCTGGCGGTTAACCGGGTCAATAGACAGCGTACCGAAGCGCAACGCTTTGTGCGGCGTCAGGGACGGCGCGGGCGCTTCGCGTTCGATGCTGGCGTGCTGGCGCAAATGCAGGCGCAGGCGGGCCAGCAGGACGGCAGGCGGTGTGGTTTTCAGAATGTAATCATTGGCGCCCATCTCCAGCGACAGAATATGGTTCATATCGCTGTCCAGTGAGGTCAGCAGAACGATAGGACCGTCCCAGCGGGCGCGCAGGTCCCGGCAGAGCGTCATGCCGTCTTTGCCTGGCAGCATGATGTCCAGCAGCACTAAATCCGGGTTTTCACGGACGACCACCTCTTCGGCACGATCGCCGCGAGGCTCAACAATGACGTCCATATCATGTTTACCCAGATAGGCGGCGATCAATTGCCCGACTTCGGGTTCGTCTTCAACATATACAATCTTATTCATACAGCGTCTGTTTTCGTGAAAAAAGCCAAAATACACCGCGGAACCTTAACCTTCCATTAATCTTTCAAAATTAACGCCGCTTCCGTTATTCTGACGTTTCTTGTTATTTGATTGTTATAGGAAAAAATATGGGGCTGGTGATCAAAGCCGCGCTGGGGGCGCTGGTGGTATTACTGATTGGCATTCTGGCAAAAACCAAAAACTACTATATTGCCGGGCTGATCCCGCTGTTCCCGACCTTTGCGCTGATTGCCCACTATATTGTGGCCTCTGAGCGGGGTAGGGAAGCGCTACGCACGACCATTGTGTTTGGCATGTGGTCAATCATACCGTACTTTCTCTACCTGCTTTCCCTGTGGTATTTCACCGGTTTTCTGCGGCTCCCCCTGGCGCTGGGCGGGGCAGTGGTCTGCTGGGGGCTCAGCGCCTGGGTGTTAATCTTCTTCTGGAGCCGCTTTCACTAGCGCAGCGGGCGGCCGCCGTCCACGGCAAAGGTTCTGCCGGTGACGTAGCAGCTGGTGAGCAGGTAATCCACCAGGTCGATCACCTCTTTCTCACCGGGCGCTATTTTCATGAGCGACTTATTCAGCGCCTGCTGGCGGTATTCCGCATCATCGTGTTCGTTAAACAAAATCATCGCCGGGGCGATGGCGTTCACCTTTACCTCGGGCGCGAGCTTGCGGGCAAAGGAACGCGTCATGTTATCCAGCGCGGCTTTGCTGGCCGCGTAGGCGATATGCTTGTCGCTGCCGCGCTCCACCACATAATCGGTAAAGTGAATAATGTCCCCCGCCGCATGCCCGTGGCCGCGCAGCAGATCCTGCAGCGCGTGGTTAAGCAGATAAGGGGCGTTAACGTGGATCTGCAGCATGGCGGAGAGCGTATCGCTGAGGGACGTGCCGGGCTTCTCGGCACACCATGCGCTGGCGTTATGGATCACGGCACGCAACCCCGTCGCGGTGGATTTAACCTGTTCGGCAAAGGCCAGAATGCCTTCGTCGGTGGAAAAATCAGCCTGAATGCAAACCGCTCCGGCTTTGCGCAGCCCCTCAATCGACGGGTATTCCGTACGGTAGCTGACAATGACCGGATGCCGAAGGTTGAGAAAGTGATGGGCGAGGGCGAGGCCGATACGGCGGCCTCCACCGGTGATCAGTATTGGGCGAAGCGGTGCATTTCCCATCGTATTCTCCTTTACAGTTCAACAATGGGAAAGACAGTGCTATCCCATTAACATCCAGGTTGCCGGTACGGCAGCAACCAGTAACAGCCCGATTAAGGCCATTTCACGGCGTTTCAGCGCGTTCTCCAGCTGATGCGTGCGGCGGGCATAGACAAACACCAGCAGACCCGGCGCATACAGCACAACCGACAGCAGCAGATGCATCGGCCCGGAAGCATACAACAACCACAGGCCGTAAATACAGGCCCCTACGCCCACAACATAGTGCACCGGACGCGTGGCGATTTTTAACAAATACGCACCCACTAAGAAATAGGGTACCAGAATCATCTCCGAGGCGATGGTCAGCAGGGTGTTATAGTCTGAACCTGTGAGCCAGATCAGCACCAGACAGACCTGAACGCTGATGTTGGTCAGCCAGAGTGAGGCTGATGGTGCATTATTTTGGTTTTGACGGGCAAACAGGCGGGGAAACGCCTTGTGCGTCGCGGCCAGGAACGGTACTTCAGCCGCCATGATGGTCCAGCTCAGATAAGCGCCGCAGACGGAGACGATCAGTCCTGCGGCAATCACCACATCGCCCCACGGGCCGAGCATTTTCACCATCAGTCCTGCCATGGACGGGTTACGCATTTCGGCCAGTTCAGGACGCGCCACCACGCCCAGCGACAGCAGGGTCACCAGCAGATACACGCCCAGCGCCGCCAGGACGGCCAGCAGCGTGGCGCGGCCCACATCGCGCTTATTACGCGCGCGGGCAGAAACCACGACGGCACCCTCAACGCCGATAAATACCCACAGGGTAATCAGCATCGTGTTTTTCACCTGCTCCCAGACCGGAACGCCCAGCGCAATGCCGCTGAAATCAAGCGAAAACACGTCGAGACGGAACGCAATGAAGGCCAGCACGATAAACAGGCCAAGCGGCACCAGCTTCGCCAGCGTCGCCACCAGGTTGATGCTGGCGGCGGTCTGGACACCGCGCAAAATCAGCCAGTGAACAATCCACAGCAGCACCGAGGCGCCGACGATAGACTGCCAGGTATTACCGTCGCCAAACAGGCGCAGCTCAGGGGTATCGGTAAAGAAACTGAGCGCCGAGAAGACAATTACCAGATAAGAGACGTTGGCGATGACCGCGCACAGCCAGTAGCCCCAGGCGGAACAGAAGCCGATCAGCTCGCCGAAACCTTCACGTGCATAAGTAAAAATGCCGCCGTCCAGATCAGGGCGAATGCGCGTCAGCAACAGCATGGCAAACGCCAGCAGCAATATCCCGACACCGGTAATGCCCCAGCCAATGAGCAGGGCGGCAGGGCTTGCGACGGCCGCCATGTTCTGCGGTAAACTGAATACGCCCGCGCCCAGCATTGAGCTCAATACAAGTGCAGTTAAAGCACTCAGGCCAAGTTTCTTTTCCATTGGCTTCCTGTTATGAAAAGTCCCAATCCAGAATAATTATTTCGCTAAGGCGCATAAAAATGGTGGATCACACTAAGGCGCGGGATTTTACGGAGTGTAACGAAAGCATGCAATGATGTGTGGCAGATTTTCAAAAAAAGTAACAAAAAAGGCGGCATTGCGCCGCCTTTCATCAACGGTTTTGTTACTTGTACAGATCGGCGCTGATGGTCACGTTGTTACCACGTTCCTGCCACTGGCGGGTGATGTGGTAATACTTCGCCCCTTTCTTCGCCGCACGCTTCGCGACCTGATAAGAGACTTCCGTCATATTGCCGTAGTTGCCGGTAAACTTGATGCTGTCGAACGGCACCATCTGCGCGGCAGTGGCTTTGTTCAGCTCTTCAATTTTGGTGCCGTCCGGCAGCGTCACGGAGTAACGGCCACCTTTCGTGGACTGCGTTTCAAAGAAACGGCCCACTTCAGCGCTTGGCGCCGCAGTGGTCGCTACGCCCGGAATTTCAACTTTCTTCGCTTCTTCGCCGCCTTTGGCTATCGCCGCGCGACCCGCTTCAGAATCCGCAGGGATGGCATCCGGGCTCTGCAGAACGCGTTTTTTCGCATCTTCTTTGTAGATGAATGCGGTAATACGCTGGTTGCCGCCCTGGTTAGCATCCACCTGACGCACGATATAGAAAGAGTAGGCACCTTTCTCTTTCGCGGCTTTGGTGATGGCATCGTTCACTTCTGGCTGGCTGCGATAGAAGCCCTGAACGGTAACGGTGTCGTAAGGTTCCAGCTCAATGGCCTGGTCTTTCGGCAGCTCAACGATACCGTTGATCACGCGGTTTTTCGGCGCGTCAGCCTTTGGTGCATTATCTTTATACAGCGCAATGGTCACGCGCTGGTTACCGCTGTTGCCGTAATCGGACTGGTCAACTACGTAAAACGAGGCCGCTCCGTTTTTATCCGCGGCTTTTGATGCGGCGGCGACGGCATCGCCAATAGAATTATAACGACCCACAATGACCGTATGGTCAAAAGGTTTTAACGCTGCCGCTTGCTCTGGCGTTAACTCTGTTGCGGCATTCGCAGACAGGGCGGTCGCACAGAGAAGTGCGGACGCCAGGAGTGTGTTCTTAAGCTTCATAAAAATAATCCTTCGCCTTGCGCAAACCATGTACTGGTATTGTTGTTAATTTGAGACGGCCCTGATTATGGCATTTAAAACCCGTCGCTGTCTGCGCCATTTTTCACTGCCTGTGCTCACTCAATTACCGAATTCGATAACATTTAGTGATATGTTGAAAAAACAGGCGTTTGACAAGCAAAACTGATAAAGCATATGACTTTTACAAGTTAATTTAATGTTAATAACTTGTTCTCTTATGGCGCTATATCATGTTTTTACCGCTTCGCTTGCGCGATTTATCGGTTCTGGCGATGAATTTAAGGTAAATATCACTGTCAGTGACGCCGATCGCTTATTTTTCACAGATAAAGTAAGAAATAGTGTTTTCTGGCGGTAGATCACAAGCGCTATTTTCAGTAGGTTATAGACAGTTTGTTACTGTTTTATTTTGCGGGGTTACTCATTTCTCGTCGCTATCATGCTGGCGAAAATTGATACAAACCGCGGGCATTTATCGACAAACCATCATCAAAAACCGATGGAAGGGAAAACTATGCGTATTGGGGTACCAAAAGAACGGTTAGCCAATGAAACCCGCGTAGCGGCAACACCGAAAACGGTGGAGCAACTGCTTAAGCTGGGTTTTACCGTCGCGGTTGAAAGCGGCGCAGGCAAGCTGGCGAGTTTCGATGACGAAGCCTTTATTCAGGCTGGCGCGGAAGTGGTGGACGGTGCTGAAGTCTGGCAGTCGCCCGTGATTCTGAAGGTCAACGCGCCGGAAGAGAGTGAGATTGCGCTGCTGAATCCAGGCACCACGCTGGTGAGCTTCGTCTGGCCTGCACAAAATCCTGAACTGATGGAGAAGCTGGCGGCCCGTGGCGTGACCGTGATGGCGATGGACTCCGTGCCGCGTATTTCGCGCGCGCAGTCGCTGGATGCGCTGAGCTCCATGGCAAACATTGCCGGCTACCGCGCCATTGTTGAAGCCGCCCACGAATTTGGACGCTTCTTTACCGGGCAGATCACCGCGGCGGGGAAAGTCCCACCGGCGAAAGTGATGGTGATTGGCGCGGGCGTGGCGGGTCTTGCCGCAATCGGTGCGGCAAACAGCCTGGGCGCTATCGTGCGCGCGTTCGACACCCGTCCCGAAGTGAAGGAACAGGTCCAGAGCATGGGGGCCGAATTCCTTGAGCTGGACTTTAAGGAAGAAGCGGGCAGCGGTGATGGTTACGCGAAGGTGATGTCCGAAGCCTTTATCAAAGCCGAAATGGAACTCTTCGCCGCGCAGGCAAAAGACGTCGACATTATTGTTACCACCGCGCTTATTCCGGGTAAACCGGCGCCGAAGCTGATCACCCGTGAGATGGTCGACTCCATGAAGCCGGGCAGCGTGATTGTCGACCTGGCGGCGCAAAACGGCGGTAACTGCGAGTATACCGTTGCCAATCAGGTGACCACGACCGCGAACGGCGTGAAGGTGATCGGCTATACCGACCTGCCTGGCCGCCTGCCAACCCAGTCGTCTCAGCTGTACGGCACCAACCTCGTTAACCTGCTGAAGCTGCTCTGCAAAGAGAAAGACGGCAACATCACCGTCGATTTTGACGATGTGGTGGTGCGCGGCGTCACCGTCGTTCGCGAAGGTGAAATTACCTGGCCTGCGCCGCCTATTCAGGTTTCAGCCCAGCCCCAGGCTGCGCCGAAAGCGGCACCCGAGCCAAAAGAACCGGCTAAACCGGCTTCTCCGTGGCGCAAATACGCCATCATGGCGCTGGTCATTATTCTGTTCGGCTGGCTGGCTGACGTCGCGCCGAAAGAGTTCCTCGGCCACTTTACCGTCTTCGCACTCTCGTGCGTTGTGGGTTACTACGTGGTGTGGAACGTCTCCCATGCGCTGCATACGCCGCTGATGTCGGTGACCAACGCTATCTCCGGGATCATCGTGGTAGGGGCGTTGCTGCAGATTGGACACGGCGGCTGGATCAGCTTCCTGAGCTTTATCGCGGTGCTGATCGCCAGTATCAATATTTTCGGTGGTTTCACCGTGACTCAGCGCATGCTGAAAATGTTTCGTAAAGGCTAAGGGGTAGCATATGTCTGGAGGATTAGTGACAGCCGCATACATTGTTGCTGCAATCCTGTTTATTTTCAGTCTGGCGGGGCTTTCCAAACACGAAACGTCTCAGCAGGGAAATAACTTTGGTATCGCCGGGATGGCGATTGCGCTGATTGCCACCATCTTCGGGCCGGATACCGGCAACGTGGCGTGGATCCTGGTGGCGATGATCATCGGCGGCGCGATTGGTATTCGCCTGGCGAAGCGCGTTGAAATGACCGAGATGCCGGAGCTGGTGGCGATTCTGCACAGCTTCGTGGGCCTGGCGGCGGTGCTGGTGGGCTTCAACAGCTACCTGTATCACGAACCGGGCATGGAGCCGATTCTGGTCAACATTCATCTGACCGAAGTGTTCCTCGGTATCTTCATCGGTGCAGTAACCTTCACCGGTTCTATCGTGGCGTTCGGCAAGCTGCGCGGTAAGATCTCTTCTAAACCGCTGATGCTGCCTAACCGTCACAAGCTGAACCTGGCGGCGCTGGTGGTGTCGTTTGTGCTCCTGGTGGTCTTCGTGCGTACCGAAAGCGTGGGCCTGCAGGTACTGGCGTTGCTGGTGATGACCATCATCGCACTGGCGTTTGGCTGGCATCTGGTGGCGTCCATCGGCGGTGCGGATATGCCGGTGGTTGTCTCGATGCTGAACTCCTACTCCGGTTGGGCAGCGGCGGCTGCGGGCTTTATGCTGAGCAACGACCTGCTGATCGTCACCGGTGCGCTGGTCGGTTCCTCCGGTGCCATCCTGTCTTACATCATGTGTAAGGCGATGAACCGTTCGTTCATCAGCGTTATCGCCGGTGGCTTCGGTTCTGACGGTTCTTCTACCGGCTCTGACGAAGAAGTGGGTGAACACCGTGAGATCAGCGCGGAAGACACCGCGGAAATGCTGAAAAACTCGCATTCTGTGATCATCACCCCAGGCTACGGTATGGCGGTGGCGCAGGCGCAGTATCCGGTGGCGGAAATCACCGAGAAGCTGCGTGCGCGCGGTATCAAAGTTCGCTTTGGTATTCACCCGGTGGCCGGACGTCTGCCGGGCCACATGAACGTACTGCTGGCGGAAGCGAAGGTGCCATACGACATCGTGCTGGAGATGGACGAGATCAATGATGATTTCGCCGACACCGACACCGTGCTGGTTATTGGTGCTAACGACACCGTTAACCCGGCGGCACAGGACGATCCGCGTAGCCCAATCGCCGGGATGCCGGTTCTGGAAGTGTGGAAGGCGCAGAACGTCATTGTCTTCAAACGCTCGATGAACACCGGCTATGCTGGCGTGCAGAACCCGCTGTTCTTCAAAGAGAATACCCATATGCTGTTTGGCGACGCCAAAGCCAGCGTGGATGCGATTCTGAAAGCGCTGTAATTCGCTTTCTCCTGACAAACCGCCTTTCGGGGCGGTTTTCCTATTTCTGCGGCCAGCGTTTCTCCTCTGTCTATACTTTACCCTTTGTGTAATACGAGGAGGTGTAATGCAATTTCTGTCCCGCTTCGACATCATCGCGCTGATGATGACGCCGACATTCTGGATAGGCGCCGCCACGGTTGTCTTTGTGACGCTGTTGGTGTACTGGCTGCTAACGCGCCTGATCGCGTTCGTTAAGAAAGGCATCACCACCTGGGGCGACAAGCACCCGACCACCAACCGGATGCGTTTTATCCTGACCGATATGCTTAACCGCACCAGCCGCTTCCTGCTGTTTGTGGTGGCGCTGCTCTTCAGCCTGCGTTTCGTTGACTTGCCGGATCATCTCTTTGGTACCGTGAGCCACGCCTGGTTCCTGGTTTTCGCCATCCAGGTGGCGCTGTGGATGGATCAGGGGGTGGTGTCGTGGCTTCGTCACGTCATGCTGGCGCCCGGAAGCCATAAAAACCCGGTCACGCTGGTGATCACGGGGCTTATTCTCCGTGCCATCGTCTGGTCAGTGATGCTGCTGTCTATCCTTGCTAACGCGGGCGTCAACATCACTGCTCTGGTTGCCAGCCTTGGGGTAGGGGGTATTGCCATCGCCCTCGCCGTACAAACTATCCTCAGCGACGTGTTTGCCTCGCTCTCTATCGGCTTTGATAAGCCGTTTGAAATTGGCGATTTTGTGGTGTTCAACGACGTGGCGGGGACGGTAGAGCACATTGGCCTGAAAACGACCCGTATCCGCAGCCTGAGCGGGGAGCAGATCGTCTGCGGTAACGCCATTTTGCTTCAGCAGACGCTTCACAACTACAAACGCATGCAGACGCGTCGCATCGTCTTTACCTTTGGCGTTGCCAGCGACACGCCGCCCGATAAGTTGCGCTACGTGGGGGATATGGTCAGGCAGATCATTACTGATGTCGGCGAGACAAAATTCGATCGTGCCCATTTTCTGGGATTTGACCGCGACCGCCTGACGTTTGAAGTCGTCCATATCGTTAATACCGCGGATTACAATAAATACATGGACATCCAGCAGGAGATCAATATCCGTATTCTTGAAGGGCTGAACGCCCAGGAGATTAAGCTGGCGCTGCCCAGCATGGTATTGCACGCGCCGTGGATGCAGGATGAGTCAGGTGAACAGACGAAGCCGGTAATGGAGAGCTGATGAGAAAAGCCCGCCGGAGCGGCGGGCTTTGATGTTTACGTTAATCGTCTTCCGGGTCGTCCAGCTCAATCGGCGTCTGATACTCATCCGGCTTGATGACCAGCAGGTCGCAGCGCAGATGGTCGATCACCTGTTCGGCGGTATTGCCGAGGAAGGCAGCAGAGATACCGGTCCGGCCAATGGTGCCCAGCACCACAATCCCGGCCTGCAGATGTTCGGCTAAATCCGGGATCACCTCTTCAGGCAGCCCTTTTTCCACGTGCGTCATGTTCTCGTCAATGCTGAACTTCTGGCGCAGCGCTTTCATCGCCAGCAGGTGCTGACCGCGGATCGCGTCGTTATAGACGCTAGGGTCAAATTCCGGCAGCTCAATGGCGATATTGATCGGGGTAACCGGATAGGCGCCCACCAGATGCACTTCGGTATGGTTAACCTGATCGGCAAGCTGGATGGTCTCCTTCACCAGCTTCTCGTTGAGCGAATTGTGATAATCCTCTTCGCTCGCGAGATTCACCGCCACAACGGCTTTCCCGCCTTCAGGCCACGGCTGGTCTTTCACCATCCAGACCGGGCAAGGGCATTTACGCAACAAATGCCAGTCGGTCGGAGTGAAGATTACGGACTCCAGCTTGTCGTGCTGGTGCGCCATCTTCAGCAGCAGGTCGTGCCCACCGGCAACCACTTCCTGGATAATGGCCTCAAAAGGTCGGTTATGCCAGACCACTTTAATATCAATAGGCACGCCCGCTTCCAGGTAATACTTCGCCTGTTCACGGATCCACGCGGTACGCTGGCTGATGACGCCCTGACGCATAGCGGTGCGCTCGTCAGGCGACAGAAGGGTGGTCATCTCATACGAGAAGTCATAGATCGGCAAAAACGCTTTGATTTTGCCACCAATCCGTTGATGTAAATACACAGCACGTCGTAATGCCGGCTGATCGTCCTGATTCGGATCGATAGCTACCAGCATGTTTTGATACTTGGCCATACAGGTCTCCTTACTACTGTCACCACAGTCTGTAATTAAAAGAGTAACCTATATATCCTGAATGAAACAGAGGGGAGCTTTTGCCAGATCAATAATTCATGAAAATTTATCAGAGGAAAAGCACGGTGGATGTCACCGCGATAAACGCAATGAACAGCAGCACCATCACCGCTATCGCAAAGGTCGTGGAATCCTGAACGTAGGTTTTTTCCTCCCCCTTCATCGGACCGACAAGCATGATCCAGATGAAGATAAAGGTCACTGAGGCGATCACGACTGAAACGAAAAACAAACTTTCTCTCAATTCATAACCTCAACGACAACCTTTCAGGCGCTGTATGGGGACGTGCTACGGTGAAAATGTCTTAAAGCGGAAGCGATGATACCAGACCAATAAATCACGTGAATTTATCAGTCTGGTTATCAACATGCGGAGAGTTACGCCACGTTGCGGGCGTGTCCGGCAAGAACGGCCAGCGCTTCGCCGTTTTCGATAGTGATGTATTTACCCTTAACGGCCAGCATTCCGCTCTTCTGGAAACGACCCAGCAGACGGCTGATGGTCTCAACGGTCAGGCCCAGGTAGTTACCGATATCGCCACGGGTCATGGTCAGACGGAACTCACGCGGCGAGAAACCGCGCTCGGCGAAGCGGCGGGAGAGGTTGTAGATAAACGCGGCCAGGCGCTCTTCTGCGTTCTTTTTGGAAAGCAGCAGAATCATGTCCTGATCGCCTTTGATCTCACCGCTCATCAGACGCATCATCTGCTGACGCAGGTTAGGCATCTTACCGGACAGATCGTCCAGGGTTTCAAACGGAATTTCGCAAACCATCGAGGTTTCGAGTGCCTGAGCAAAGCTCGGGTGGTGACCAGTGCCGATGGCATCAAAGCCCACCAGATCGCCTGCCAGGTGGAAGCCGGTGATCTGCTCGTCACCCTGTTCGGTGATGGTGTAGCTCTTGATGGTGCCAGAGCGGATAGCATAGAGCGATTTCAGTTCGTCTCCCGCTTTAAACAGCGTCTGCCCTTTCTGAATCGGCTTTTTGCGCTCGATGATATTATCAAGCTGATCGAGTTCATGCTCATTCAGGGTAAACGGGATACAGAGCTGGCTGATGCTGCAATCCTGGCAATGGATAGCACAACCGCCAGACTGAATGCGTCGTATAATTCGCTTTTCCGGGATCATAGGTTTGCTCAAGCCTTAATTGATATTGGTCAATTTTAACATCTTTTTGGTAAGTACGTAAGCCTGACAAACCCTCAATAAGGACAAGAGACGGCAACGTGTTGCCATCTTCTTGAAATTCCACAGCTTGATTATGGATTTTTAGCCTAACCGGAAGAAAATTAAGCACAAAAAGCCTGGGATCTACAGCAAGAGATACCCTTCGTGACGTAGTAACCACTCCTTACGCTGCACGCCACCGGCATAGCCGGTCATGGTGCCGTTACGGCCAATGACCCGATGGCAGGGCACCACAATGCTGACCGGATTAGAGCCATTGGCGGCACCCACCGCGCGTGCGGCGCCTGCGCGGCCTAGCTGCTCCGCGAGCTGGCCGTAATGCATGACCTGCCCGCACGGAATCGACCGCAGCGCCCGCCACACTTCGCGCTGAAAAGGGGTACCTGCCGTGGCGGTTGGCAGAGTGTCAATGATGCTGAGATCGCCTTCAAAATACGCCGCCAGCTTGTCGCTCAGCCCGCCCGGGTTGGTGGCGCTGATGCGTTCATAACCTTGTGCGCGGTAATGAATATCAAGCAGTTCCTCCATGCGGTCGCTGTGCTCTTCCCACTCAACGGCGCGCAGGCAGAACTGCTCGTCCGCGATCACCCACAGCGGCCCGAGCGGCGTCGCAATTTTATCTTCGAGTAATCTCAGCATTTTCAATCCTTTAATTTAGCCTCGGGTATATCCCCGGCCCAATCGGCAGGCCGACAAGATACCATGCCACCAGCATCACCAGCCATACCCCTAAAAAGATAAGCGGGTAGGGTAAAACCAGCGAATAGTAGGTACCCAGTCTGGCCTCGGGCTTATAGCGCTGCAGGAAGCCTAAAAACAGCGGAACGAAAGGTGAGACGGGCGCCAGCGGGATCACCGAGGAGTCCGCGATGCGGAACAGGATCTGGGCAAACGCCGGGTGGAATCCGAGCATCATAAACATCGGCACGAAGATCGGCGCCAGAATTGACCAGATGGCGGAGCCGCTGGCAATAAACATGCACAGCAGGGATGACAGCAGCGCCAGCCCGACAAACGCCGGTACGCCGCTTAATCCGGCAGCCTCCAGCGCGTCGGTCAGGCCCACGGCCATAAACTTGCCCATGTTGCTCCAGTTAAACATCGCCACAAACTGCGCCAGCGGGAATACCATCACGATAAAGCCCGCCATCTCTTTCATCGGCTCGATCATCAGCTGCGGCAGATCGCCCTGACGGCGGATTTTGCCGGTAGCGATACCGTAGGCGAGCGAAACGACAAAGAAGAAGAGAATAATCAGCGGCACGATGCCCTGAATAAACGGCGACGGCAGGACGGTATGCTTAACCGGATCGCGCAGTATGCCGTTTTCCGGTACCACCATCAGCGCCACCAGCGCGATAAACGCCAGCGAGACCAGCCCAGCCACGCGCAGGCCGAAGCGCTGCTCTTTGCTTAGCGTCTCCAGCTTTTCATCGCTACGGCCTTCCCATTTGCCCAGACGCGGCTCGACGATCTTATCGGTAATCAGCCCGCCGACAATCGTCAGGACAATCACCGAGCTGGCCATAAAGTACCAGTTGTCGATCACGCTGACGTGCATGGCCGCATCAATGGTTTTCGCCGCCTCCGTGCTGATGCCCGAGAGCAGCACGTCGGTGGTGACGATCAGCAGGTTGGCGGTAAACCCGCAGCCCACGCCCGCAATGGCCGACAGCAGACCCGCCACGGGATGGCGCCCGACGGCGAGGAAGATCAGCGCCCCCATAGGCGGCATAATCACCAGCGCGGCATCGGATGAAATGTGGCTGAAGAAGGCGATAAACAGCACCATGTAGCTGGCGTAGCGCGCGCTGACGTGGGACGCCATTTTTACCATCAGCGCGGGTAACAAGCCCACGCGTTCAGCCAGCCCGGCGCCCAGCACCAGCGCCAGAATGGCCCCCAGCGGAGCGAAACCGCTGAAGTTTTTGATGACGTTCGGTAAAAACCAGTGCAGCCCGTCAACGCTGAGCAGGTTTTTCACCGCCACCAGGCTGCCGTCTGCCGGGCTGCGCACGCTGACGTCAAAGGCCGAGAGCACGGCGGTGGCAACCATCAAAATCACAATCAGATAGATAAACAGCAGGAAAGGGTGCGGCACTTTATTGCCGATCCTTTCAACCCAGCCATAGAGCTTACCGGATGGGGAATGCGAAGGTATGGATGACATACTCATGGGCGTTCCTCGGGAGTGTTGTGTTGTTGTGTTGTGTTTTTTTATTTTAAAGGTGACGGTGTCACGCCCGGTGGGATCGGACACGCGTACGGTTTTTCTTCTATTTGTTGTTCGAACTCTTCACGGCATGTTTTCAGCAGGTCTGCATCCTGCAGCAGATTGAGCGCGGTTGCGCCCATCACTTTCGCGGCCAGCAGCATGCCTTTGTGGGCGATGGAGGTTCGTCCCTGCGACACCAGTTGCCAGGTGTGCAGCGGCGTGCCAACGGTAAAGCAGGGGCTGAAGCACTGGGCGACCGGCATTTTCCAGCTGACGTCACCCACGTCTGTTGAACCCGCCAGCACGTTATCGGTGATGGCATAGGGCGCGACTTCATCCACCAGCAGCGTCTCCTGATGGCGGCGGGCAAAGGCTTTGCCTGCTTCTCCCCCCGTGGCGGCAATGTTTTTCAGGCTGTTCTGCAGATCGTTTGGCGTCAGCGTGGCGCGGATTTCGCGGGCAAAGTCGCGCTCTTCATCGGTCCACTCCGGCGTGCCGTAGTGCTGCAACGCGCGGTACATCGCAGCCTCAAGCGTGCGGTTCGGCAGGTAGCTGGAGCAGGCTTTATCAAAGCGGCATTCGACGGTGGTTTCGGTCATCATTGCCGCGCCCTGGGCAATTTTTTCGATGCGTTGGTAGATCTGCTGCGCGTCGGCCATCTCCGGGGCGCGGATCAGGTACAGCACTTCAGCCTGCGCCTGCACCACGTTGGGCGAAATCCCACCGGTGTCGGTGATGGCGTAATGGACGCGCGCTTTCTCAATGATGTGCTCGTTAAGAAAGTTGGTCCCGGTGGTCATCAGCGTCACGGCGTCCAGCGCGCTGCGCCCTAAATGGGGCGAGTTGGCCGCATGCGCCGCCACGCCGTGAAAACGCCAGGCCGCCTGAATGTTGGCCAGCGTGCTGACGTTAAACATCCCGGCAAAGGCCTCCGGGTGCCAGGTGACAGCAGCATCAACGTCATCAAACAGACCTTCACGTACCATAAAGGTTTTCCCGGAGCCGCCTTCCTCACCGGGACAGCCGTAAAAACGCACCGTTCCGCTGCCGCCGTGCTGCTCCAGCCAGCTTTTTACCGCCACCGCGCCCGCAAGCGCCGCGGTGCCCAGCAGGTTATGCCCGCAGCCGTGGCCGTTCGCCCCCGGCGTGGCGGATTGCGCCGTCGCGCAGTGCGCCTGCTGGCTTAGCCCGGCCAGCGCGTCGTACTCGCCCAGCAGAGCGATAACCGGTTTTCCGCTGCCGAAGCTGGCGATAAACGCGTTTGGGATACCGCCTGCCTCGCGGGTCAGCGTAAAGCCCTCGGCTTCCAGCTCGTCAGCGAGCCGTCTGGAGGACCAGAACTCTTCAAAGCGGGTTTCGGGATGATCCCAAATTGCATCGGCAATATCGGTTAGCGTCTGACATCGCGTGTCGATGGCATCGGCAATAAAAGCGTAGTTCTCCTGCATTACACACCTCGCGTCCACGGGAAATTGAGCGCAGTTCGCGCCAGCGTTTCAATGGCGACAGCCATGACCTGCTCATCGAAGTCGAATTTTTCGTTGTGATGTCCGGCGCTCAAATCCGTGCCGAACACCATATACGACGCCATGCCGCCGTTCTGCTGCACGCGGGCCATCATCAGCGTGGCGTCTTCAGAGCCTGCTGGCGCTTTCACCTTATCGATTGCGTGCACAATTCCCGATACCTGGCTCGCCTGTTCACGCAGGTAATCAACCCAGGCCGGCGTCGGTGCGCTGGAGGTGGCGGCCCCCATCAGGCGCATCTCCGCGCTCACGCCATAGAGCGCGGCCGCGCCGTTAATGACAGCCTGCGCGCGTTCAAAGACATACTGGTTTATTGCTTCGCTTTCGCCGCGGGTTTCAACCTTGATCAGTGCATTTGCGGGCACCACGTTGCGGCCGCTACCCGCCTGCATCACGCCGACGTTGACGCGGGAAGCGCCTTCGCTGTGCGGGGCGATGCTGTGCAGGGCGAGGGCGGCCTGCGCGGCGGCAAGCAGGGCGTTACGTCCATCCTCCGGTTTGCCGCCCGCGTGTGCGGCAACGCCGGTAAAGTTCACGTCGAACTTGGTGGTTGCCATAAAGTTATCGCTGCCGCAGATCGCCGTTCCGGCGGGGACGCCGGTACCAATATGGATGGCAGTAAAATAGTCCACGCCGTCCAGCGCCCCGGCGGCGACCATGGCGCGCGCGCCGCGGGTGCCTTCCTCGGCAGGCTGGAAGATCAGCTTGACGGTACCGTTGAGCTGCGCTTCGTTCTGCTTAAGCACCTTTGCCAGCCCCAGGCCAATGGTGGTGTGGCCGTCGTGCGCGCAGGCGTGCATCATTCCCGCGTTGCAGGAGGCAAAACCGTCGCGGAACGGGCGATGGCTGTCGTCGAGCGCTTCGCTTAAATCAAGGGCATCCATGTCGACGCGAAACGCCAGCGTCGGGCCCGGTCGTCCGGTATTCAGGGTCGCCACAATGCCGGTAAATCCGCCTTCAAACGGCGCCAGCCATTTCTCAGGCGCCCCCTGTGACCGCGCACGGGCAAACTCTCGCGAAAGGGTGGCGTCATCGGGCAGCCCCATACGGCTTTCGGCATCGATCACGTCGCGACCCATCGCCAGTTCGTAGCCCAGGGAGTCAAGGATTTCCGCGACCTTTGCGGCGGTACGGAACTCTACCCAGCCGGATTCCGCAAAATGGTGAAAATCGCGACGCCATGCGATCAGCTGGGGGGCTAATGTCTGGATGTACTGCGCCAGTGTGTCCATATCTGTTCCTGTCATCATTAAAAAATGTGAACTGCTTCACGCTGTGATAGTTTTTACTTATCACTAACCGTTTTTTCACAGTTTTAACCGTTCAGGAATTACCCTCGCACATCCCTTTCCATTAAAGTAGATGACAGTTTCTTTACTCTGATAAACAACGGTTATCGGTTGGGCTATGTCATTTCAGATTAAATTTCATCAAATCCGGGCGTTTGTTGAAGTGGCGCGTCAGGGCAGCATTCGCGGTGCCAGCCGGACGCTGAATCTCTCGCAGCCGGCGCTGACCAAATCCATCAAAGAGCTGGAGGAGGGCATGGCGGCGCAGCTTTTTGTTCGCCGGAGTAAAGGCGTTGCGCTGACCGAGTGCGGGGAAGGTTTTTACCAGCGCGCCAGGCTGATTCTGGAAGAGCTGCGTGCGGCGCAGGATGACATTCGCCAGCGGCAGGGGGATCTGGCCGGGCAGATCAATATCGGGATGGGGGCCAGCGTGTCACGCAGCCTGATGCCCGCCGTCATCACCCGTTTTCACGCCCAGCACCCGCAGGTTAAAGTGCGAATTATGGAAGGGCAGCTGGTGTCGATGATCAATGAATTACGCCAGGGCGAACTGGACTTCACCATCAACACCTATTATCAGGGGCCTTACGACCATGAGTTTACGTTTGAAAAACTCTTCGAAAAACCGTTTGCGGTATTTTGCCGGGAAGGGCATCCGGCGACAGGGGCAACATCCATTAACGATCTGCTGCATTATAACTGGACAATGCCAACGCCG
Source organism: Enterobacter cloacae complex sp. P2B (assembly GCF_014895985.1). Lineage (NCBI taxonomy): Bacteria > Pseudomonadati > Pseudomonadota > Gammaproteobacteria > Enterobacterales > Enterobacteriaceae > Enterobacter > Enterobacter cloacae complex sp. P2B. The sequence continues at coordinate 112,806 of NZ_JADBQQ010000002.1, forward strand.
CGGGGAAGTTATTATAAGCAATTAGAAGATCTATTTAGCCACCGCTCGCAAATACCGCGGATTGGCGTAGTGTGCGAAACCTTTTCTTCCTGCATTAGCCTTGTTGCGCAAAGTGATTTTTTAAGTATCCTTCCGCAGGAGTTAGGCTGTGATCCGCTGCTGGCGCACCGTCTGGTCATTCTGCCGGTTGCCGAGTCGCTTCCAAAAGCCGCATATTATTTAATTCAGCGCCGGGATTCTCGTCAAACTCCGCTTGCCGAATCATTAATTACGCAATTCAGAAGGGAAGCGAGAAAAATAGTTTCAGGGTGAATGTCGCATAATAAAAAAACAGAGTCTGCCCGACATCAGACAGACCCTATAGTACACACAGCAGTGCGTCCTTTCGCAAGTCCTGGGTATTATATCCATGAGGCAGGTAAATTTAGTTATAACACCTTTCCCGAAAAATGAAAGGAAGGTGAATGACTGATTTTACAAAAATTTAACGCAAATCACCTATTTTACCGTTGATGGGGTTTTAGTTAAGTCAGGTTTAAGTGCATTTTATAATGACTATATATATTCATCGGGTTAATATTTATCCCGTGCCTCATCTTCTAAGGGTTATTGAGACACCTGTCTGGCGCAGGTATAGTACAAGCCCAGATGTAGCCGGAGGATTTCCATGAACCCTGACGACAAATCCCTTTTTCTTGACGCCATGGAGGATGTCCAGCCCCTGAAACGCTGCACCGATATCCACTGGCAGCAAAGCCGTAATACCCGGGCTCGCCAGGACATCGATACCGAACAGCTCGACAACTTTCTGACCCTGGGTTTCCTTGAGCTATTGCCGCTTGACGAGCCGCTGGCGTTCCAGCGCGAAGGCGTCCAGCAGGGCGTTATTGATAAGCTGCGTTCGGGTAAATACTCCCGACAGGCCAGCTTAAATCTGTTGCGTCAGCCCGCTGAACGCTGCCGCCAGATGCTGTATTCCTTTATTCGCCAGGCCAGTCGTGACGGATTACGTAACCTCATCATCATCCACGGGAAAGGGCGCGAGCAAAATTCGCATCCTAATGTGGTGCGTAGCTATCTGGCACGCTGGTTAACCGAGTTCGAGGAAGTGCAGGCGTTCTGCGTGGCGCTGCCGCATCACGGCGGCAGCGGGGCTTGCTATGTTTCCCTGCGAAAATCCGACGACGCGAAGCAGGAGAACTGGGAACGGCACGCCAAGCGCAGCCGTTAGCGGGCGATATCTTCGCCCGCCTGAGGCTTAGAAGGTTTCCCAGTTACTGTCGGGGGTGGCGTTAGCCGTTGCCGGACGCAGCAGTTGCGGCGTTTTAACGTCGGCCGGGCGTGGGGCGGTGGCGTTTGCTTTACCGTTCAGACGAAACGCGGCCACGGCCTGACGCAGCTGTTCGGACTGATCTTCCAGTGCCGCTGCCGCCGTGGCCGACTGCTGCACCAGCGCGGCGTTTTGCTGCGTCACGCTGTCCATCTGCGACACGGCCAGGCTCACCTGCTCAATTCCGCGGCTCTGTTCATCCGATGCGGACGAAATCTCGCCCATGATATCGGTGACGCGGGTGACGGCGGCGACAATCTCCTTCATAGTCGCGCCCGCTTCGCTGACCTGCTCAGAACCGGTGTTCACCCGGCTGACGGAGTTCTCAATAAGCCCTTTGATCTCTTTCGCCGCCTGCGCGCTGCGGCTGGCCAGCGTACGAACTTCACCGGCGACAACCGCAAACCCGCGGCCTTGCTCGCCTGCGCGTGCGGCTTCCACCGCGGCGTTAAGCGCCAGAATGTTGGTCTGGAATGCAATGCTGTCAATCACGCCGGTAATATGAGCGATTTGCTGCGAACTGTCGGCAATTTCGTTCATGGTGCGCACCACGTTATCCACGACGTGGCCGCCGCGAGCCGCTGTTTCAGAGGCATTCTTCGCCAGCAGCGTCGCCTGACGGGCGTTATCGGAGTTCTGTTTAACCGTTGCGGTCAGCTCTTCCATGCTGGCGGCTGTCTCTTCGAGCGAGGAGGCCTGCTCTTCGGTGCGGGCGGAGAGATCGTTGCTCCCTGCGGCAATTTCACCCGCGCCGGTGTAGATGGAGTCGGTGCTGCCGCGTACGGCGCTGACGGTCGTCACCAGCGACTGCTGCATCTCGTGCAGGCCAGCCGCCAGTTGACCCATCTCATTGCGGCCAGAGAGGGTGATATCCTGTGTCAGATCGCCTCCCGCAATGGCGCGAATATGGTTCATGATGGCGTTGAGCGGTTTTAACAGCAGGTGCTGTAAACCCTGCCAGATCACCACCAGCACGGCGATAACGGCCAGGAAAATGGCTGCCAGCGTCCACTGCATCTGCGTGAAGCTGCTTTGGTTCTCTTCGGTTGCCGCCTTCAGCAGCGTGTTGTTCTCGGCGCGCCAGCGGTTATAGACCGCTTCCATGTCGTCCTGGGCCTGCTGAGCGTCCAGATCGCCATAGGCCTGGTAGTTGTCGGCACGCAGATACTCAATCGACAAACGCATCACCTTGTGCATCTGATTCCATGACTTCTGCATCTCGTCGGTTAACGCCGCATTCTGGCCGTTAACCTGCGGCATTTTCTGCCATTCTTTGTTATAGGCTTCAGCTTTAGCCAGCGAGTCGCCTGCGGTGCCGAGCAGTTTGTTAATCGCGGCAAGGGATGCCGGGTCGCGCTGGTTCTTCAGGTAGCGGATTGCCACGCGGGTGACGGTAACGCGCGTTTTCACCAGCGTGTTCACGCTGTCGCTCAGGCTTTCCTGCTGGGCATTCAGCACGCCGGAGTTCTGGAAGTTATGGCGATCGTTGCTGACGGCAGAGTAGAACAACCCTCCCGTGACAACTTGCAGCAGACAGAATATGGTGAGGGCAAAGATAATTCCGGTAATCACGTGCAGATTTTTCAGCATAGCGGTCGTCCGTTAGAAAAGATGCAGAGGTACACCCATACTATCGTCGTATAGAATTTAAACTTTAATTTAACTCGCGCTTAACTTAGGGCTTCGGTCAGGAACCTGTTGTAAATCCGGATCATTTTATGAGGAAGGTTAACATGAGCAGCATTGATAAAAGCGGGACGTACGCGCTCGGAACGCGAACGGTGAAACGACTGGGCTACGGGGCAATGCAGCTTGCCGGGCCGGGCGTATTTGGCCCGCCGAAGGATAAACAGGCCGCGCTGGACGTGCTGCGCGAAGCCGTGGCGGCGGGTGTGAATCATATCGATACCAGCGATTTTTACGGCCCGCATGTGACGAACCAGCTGATCCGCGAGGCGCTTCATCCTTACCGGGACGATCTTACCCTCGTCACCAAGATCGGTGCCCGTCGCGATGTCAAAGGGGCCTGGCTGCCGGCCTTTTCCGCGCAGGAGCTGACCCAGGCGGTGCATGACAACCTGCGCAACCTGAAGCTGGACGTGCTGGACGTGGTGAACCTGCGGATCATGTTTAGCGCACACGGCCCGGCAGAAGGATCGATTGCTGAACCGCTTTCCACCCTCGCAGAATTACAGCAGCAGGGGCTGGTACGCCACATTGGCCTGAGCAACGTCACGGCCACGCAGGTGGCGGAAGCGCGGAAGATGGTGCAGGTCGTCTGCGTGCAGAACATGTACAACATTGTGAACCGCGGCGACGATGCGCTGGTAGATTTACTGGCGCAGCAGGGGATTGCGTATGTGCCGTTCTTCCCGTTGGGAGGCTTCACGCCACTGCAGTCCACCGGCCTGCAGGCCGTCGCGGATTCCTTGGGCGCAACGGCGATGCAGGTTGCGCTGGCATGGCTGCTGCAACGGTCGCCGAACATCCTGCTGATCCCCGGCACGTCATCCGTGGCGCATGTGCGGCAAAACCTCGCGGCGGGAGAGGTGCAATTGCCGCCTGAAGCACTTGAAAAGCTGAATGCGCTGATGGGTTAATCACAGCATGGGCAAAGCCGGAAGGACACTTCCAGGCTTTGCCTGCTCAGACTCCGCATTGACTTTTTTGTCTGTGAAGCGCTAACGCTTCTGCCACAATTTCCTGCTTGCTTTTTCGCGTCTCAAAGGCGGTGATTCTGATATATTCCATCAGGTCAGGCTCAATGCGGGCGCTCAACATCCTGAGATCGGCCTCCTTTGCTAAACCGCGGGCAACTCGCTTGTCGGGATAGTCACGGGCTGGCATAGAAAACGTCCTCCAAAAGTCTTGATAATTCGTGCCCTAAAATATGCGTTATTCTGATGTGTAAGTCAATTGATAGTGTTTCTATAGTGATTTAATGATCTTATTTATATGAAGTGATTTTAAAAGTGTTCGCTAATGACTTTTTTATGACTTTCGGTTGGCCCATCTGCGATCGCCAGCAGAAGAGGTTGCTAAATTAAATCCGCTCAAACTTCAACGCGTTTGCGGTCTTTGTCGGAAATGACCTTGATCCTGTGCCGTAATCCGTAATACTGTGTTTATATACAGTATCTGGCGGGAAAGGCATTTATGGACACTCTCTTTTCTTATCATCCAAAGCAACTTATTGAATTACCTTTATATCTTGAGCGTGTTGCCTGTGGCTTTCCAAGCCCTGCGCAGGATTATGTGGAGGATCGTCTCGATCTTAACCGGCTGGCGGTCAGGCACCCCAGTGCGACCTACTTTATCAAAGTGAGCGGGGACTCCATGATCGGCGCAGGGATTAGCGACGGCGATCTGCTGGTGGTAGACCGCTCGTTAAATGCCGAGCACGGGGACATTGTTGTGGCGTCGGTCGGCGGCGAATTTACGGTGAAAGAGCTACAGACCCGCCCGGTTCTGCGGCTGCTGCCGCGTAATGCCCGCTATCAGCCGATCGCCTTTCAGTCCGAAGAGGAGCTGCAAATCTTCGGTGTCGTCACTCATACGCTCAAAACGCATAAACATGTTCGCGCTGGTTGATGTGAATAGCTTCTATGCCTCCTGCGAGAGGGTGTTTCGCCCCGATCTGGTGGGTAAGCCCATCGTGGTGGTGTCCAATAACGACGGCTGTATTATTTCGCTGTCGCGGGAGGCAAAGCAGTTCGGCATAAAAATGGGGGAGCCCTATTTTAAATTCAAAGAGAAGGGGTATCCGTCGCGGGTTTACGTCTTTAGCTCCAACTATGCGCTGTATGCCGATCTCAGCAGCCGGGTGATGCAGACGCTGACCGATCTCGCGCCGGCCATTGAGATCTACTCCATCGATGAAGCATTTGTGAACGTTTCGGGTGTCAGCAACTGCATCTCGCTGGAAGCATTCGGTCATCAGATGCGTACGCAGGTCTTTAAAAACACAGGCTTAAGTGTGGGCGTCGGGATTGCGCCGACTAAAACGCTGGCGAAGCTGGCCAACTATGCGGCGAAGCGGTGGTCAGCCACCGGTGGCGTGGTCGATCTCTCGGATCGTGGACGGCAGCGTAAGCTGCTGGCAAAGGTTCCGGTGGAGGAGGTGTGGGGCGTAGGACGACGCATCACGAAAAAGCTTAACGCGATGGGGATAACCACGGCGCTGGAGCTGGCGGAAGCGTAATCCTGGGTCATCCGCAAACATTTTAACGTGGTAATGGAGCGCACGGCGCGCGAGCTTCGAGGTGAGCCCTGCCTCGATCTGGAAGAGTTTACTCCCACGAAGCAGCAAATTATCTGTAGTCGTTCGTTTGGACACCGTATTACGCAGTACGAGGAGATGCATCAGGCCATTTGCGCCTATGCAGAACGTGCTGCGGAAAAACTGCGTGGCGAGCATCAGTATTGCCGCTTTATCAGCGTGTTTGTGCGCACCAGCCCGCATGCCGACAACGAAATTTATTACGGCAATCAGGCTTCCGTCACCCTGATGACGCCCACCAATGATTCGCGCGATATCATTCGTGCCGCCACTGAGGCGCTGGGGCGTATCTGGCTTGACGGATATCGCTATATGAAAGCGGGGGTGATGCTGGCAGACTTTTTCAGCAGCGGCGTTGCCCAGCTGAATTTGTTTGACGATAACCGCCCGAGCGCCAACAGCGCCGCGCTGATGGAAACCATCGACAGCTTAAATCATTCCGGCAAAGGGAAAATATGGTTTGCCGGGCAGGGGATTGAGAAAGCCTGGGCGATGAAGCGGGAGATGCTGTCACCGGCCTATACGACGCGGTACGCGGATTTACCGGTGGCGAGATGAAAGGCGGCTATGTGTGACAAAGAGCCGAAGACGGTTTACGGACGCCGCTCCTGTGCAGCGTCCATAGCATCAGGGTTAAGGGCTTACTCAACCGTTAATGTATCGACAACCTCAGCCACGCTTCTCACGCTGCGGATACTTCCTATCCCCGTGCCGAGCGAGATATAACCTTCATCGGTGTTATCTTCCAGCATGCCCAGGCGTAGGCCCCGCAATCCTCCCATCGCCTTGCCCAGCGCTTCATTGCTTGCGCCAGCTTTATCCATCGCCGCCAGTTTTTCCGCCAGCTTGCCGGGCAGAGAACGATAGTAGTGAGGGACGGTGCGGAAAAGCAGCAGGTCCAGGCCGTTGGCGGCAACAATTTTCTCTTTGACCTCCTGCGGCACGCGGCTTTCTACGGTACTGATAAAGACCGAACCGGCAAACACGCCTTCCGCACCTAACGCATGCGCCGCTCTGGCGGTGCGGCGATCGGTAATACCGCCCGCCGCCATCACCGGAACATGCTTCACGGCATCGGCAATCAGCGGCACGATGGAAAAGGTACCCAGCGCCGTTGCGGGTAGCGTCCCGCCCTCGTCAAAACCGGTGGCGACGATAATGTCTGCCCCCATTTCTTCAGCCAGAAGGGTGTTCTCCGGCGTGGGATTGATGTCGCGGTAGATAATGGCGATACCCGCCTCTTTTAATTCACTGAACAGCGTAGGAATAATGCTGCCTTCACCATAGCCCGTATACACCACGGCCCTGACGCCTTCCTCTTTTATCACCTTAAGAATTGGCCCGGTCCAGACGTCATTAACGGCGGTGGGGATCAGGTTCACGCCGAAGGGTTTTTCGGTCAGCCGTTTGGTTTTGCGAATTTCTTCCCGCATTTTTTCGGCGGTCTCTTCCGGCGTGGAGACCGCGGTGTCGGCGGTTAAACCGGCATTAGGCCCCAGCACGCCGAGCCCTCCTGCATTGCTGACCGCGGCCACTAAACGGGCATCAGTAAGCCAGGATAACGGTCCCTGAATAACAGGCTTTTCGATACCCAGGATCTGACAGATACGGTTATTTTTCATAGCAGAACATTCCTCACGTTTGAATGGAGGAGAGTGTAGGGCGGAAGATTGTTAGGAAAAATAGCCAAAAAGATTCATCACTGTTATAAAATAAGTAACAATCCTGACATTCCTGTGACGGCAAAAGAGACAACCAATGCAACTAAATCTCTTTGAATCGATTAGAGTTTTCATTGAAATTGTCGAGTCGGGCAGCCTGACCCAGGCGGCGGAAAATCTGCAGATCCACCGTCCGGCGGTCACCAAAGCGTTACAGCATCTGGAGCAGCACAGCGGCACGCGTTTGCTGCAGAGAACAACGCGGCGGATTAGCCTGACGCCGGACGGAGAGGCGTTTTATCGCCGAAGTAAACCCCTGCTGGCGCAGGCGGACGATTTACTGGAGTCGTTTGGCACTGGCCGGGCAATACACGGTCAGTTGCGGGTGGATATGCCCATCGCTTTTGCGGCGCTGAGGGTCATACCCAACCTGCCGGATTTTTATCGGCAGCATCCTGAAATCGACATCATACTGAGCAGCTCTGACCGCCGTCGGGATATGCTGCGCGATGGCCTGGACTGTGTGCTGCGAGTAGGGGAGCTGGACGATGGTGACTATGTCGCGCGCAAAATCGGGAACATTAAAATCACGACCTGTGCCAGCCCGGCCTGGCTGGCAAAACACGGTACGCCAGAAACGCTGGATGATTTATACAAACATCAGGCCATCAACTGGATTAATAACAACAGCAGAAAAATTCAACCCTGGACGTTTACTACGCCAGAAGGCATTGCGGAAATAACGCTGCCCGGCAAGCTGGTCGTGGATAACTCCGAAGCCTACATCGCGGCGGGCCTGGCCGGGTTAGGGTTAATACAGGGGATGAATCTTTTTCTGCAGCCCTATATTGACCGCGGCCAACTGGTTGAAGTGTTACCGGAGCATCGCTCCCCGGATCGTAAATTGTCGCTTCTCTATCCACACCGCCATCTCTCCCGCAAGGTGCGGGCCTTCACCGAGTGGCTGGAAAGTTTAGTGTAAAACCGCCACCGGAGAAGAGCCGCCAGTTCATGACACCGCGCGCCAATCTGTTCCATGGCATTCAGCAGGCGAGGCGTGGGTTCGTTTGCGCAGTTTAGCCGCAGCAGCTGACGGAGGTTGAGATCCCCCGGATCCTGAGGAACCGTTTTGCGCTGACTGCTGTGTAATCTGCCGGGTAACGATTGAGCCTCAGCTCACCTTTCTTCTGCGGCTTTGCGCTGAGTCCCCCCACTGTAACAGCAGGCTAAACGACGCGGGTAATACGGTCAGCGTTACCAGCGTCGCGACCAGCAGCCCGCCGATAATCGCATAGGCCATTGGCCCCCAGAATACCTGATGAGAGATCGGGATCATGCCCAGAATGGCGGCGCAGGCGGTCAGACAGATGGGTCTGGCCCGATGCTCCGCGGCCGCCACAATCGCGGCATCGTTTGCCATCCCTTGAGCAAGATTACTGTCTACCTCGCTAATCAGTATCACCGCGTTACGCACGATCATCCCCGCCAGGGCGATGACGCCCAGCAGCGCGACAAATCCCATCGGCGTGCCGCCGGGCAGCATAGCCAGCACAATCCCCGGTAAACCAAACGGGGCCATCAGAAGCGCCAGCAGCATCCGGGAATATCGGCGCAACTGAAGCATCAGCAGCATCAACATGATGACAAGCGTCACCGGAAGAACGCTAAAAACGGAGCTGTTCCCCTTATCTGATTCGGCAACCGCGCCGCCTTCTTCTATGCTGTAACCGGCAGGCAGCTCCGCGCGCAGCGTGTCGATCGCCGGACGCAGCGCCGCCGATACCGCTTCGGCCCTCAGCCCCGGCGCGAGGTCAGTTTGCACCGTAATAAAAGGCAACCGCTGTCGACGCCAGATGACCGGATCGTCCACGCTCCAGTCCAGCGTCGCGACGGCGCTGAGCGGAATTTTTTTACCGTCATTCCCCTGAACGGTCAGCGAGGAGAGAGTGGCGGTGCTGTGACGTTCATTGTCCGTGGCCCGCAGTACCACGTCGACAAGGCGATCGTTATCCCTGACCGAGGTGACAACGCTGCCGGACCAGAGGGTATTCAAGGTGCGGGCGAGAGCTTCTGACGATATTCCTGCCGCCCTGGCCGCCGTCTGATTCACCTTCAGAGTAATGATCCTCTCCGGCTCTCCGGCCGTCTGGTTAACCTCGCGCGACAGCGGCGATTGGCCAATCGCGTCGGCCAGACGGTTCGCAAGCACCCGGACCTGCAGGTAATCAGGCCCGCTCACCCGGTATTTGATTGGCCAGCCGACGGGCGGCCCAAGCTCCAGGGGCGACACGCGCGTGATGATGTCGCTAAACTGCGCCGCCAGCAGCCTGTTCAACTGCCCATGCAGACGATCCCGCGCCTGAAGATCCTTCGCCACCACCACAATCTGGGCGATGTTTTCATTTTCCAGCAGCACGTCCATCGGCAGGTAAAAACGGATGGCTCCTGACCCGACGTACGTCGAGTAGCGCTCGATATTGCTGTTGCCGGCCAGCGCGTGTTCCAGCTTTTCCACCTCTCTTAACGTTTCGGGCTGCGACGCGTTGGCCGGAAGCGTCAGGCTGACCAGCAGCTCAGGCCGGTCCGACGCGGGGAAGAACTCACCCTGCATAAACGTCGTGCCGTACACGGACAGCCCCAGCGCGGAAAGCGCAATCAGCACGGTGGCGAGCCGGTGGCGTAGCGCCAGCCCTAAAAGCCGCCCGTACCCGCGCGCGATCCTTCCAGGGCCTGCCGCGCGATGTCTGACCTTCTCCGGCAGCAGCCACGTGCCCGTCAGCGGCGAAAACAGGATCGCGACAACCCAGGAGCAGAGCAGGGCAATCAGCACTACCGCAAACAGGGAAAAACAATATTCACCGGCGCTGGAGGCCGCAAAACCAACGGGAATAAACCCGGCAATCATTACCAGGGTTCCGGTGAGCATCGGGAAGGCCGTCGTTTTGAATGCATGGGTGGCCGCATGCCGACGGGAATCCCCGGCTTCCAGTCGGGAGACCATCGTTTCGACGGCGATCATGGCGTCATCCACCAGCAGACCCAGCGCAATGATCAGCGCCCCAAGCGAGATACGCTGAAGCCCGATGCCGGCGAGCATCATGCCGGCAAACGTCATGGCGAGCACCAGCGGAATGGCCGCAGCCACCACCAGCCCCGCCCGCAAACCCAGCGAGACAAATGAAACCGCCAGCACGATAACAACAGCTTCAATAAGCACCCGGACAAAACCACTTACCGCGTCACTGACCACCGCCGACTGAGCGGCAACTTTCACCATCTCAATACCGTGCGGCAGCCCGGCGCTGAGGACTGTCATTCTGGCGTTCAGCGCGGCGCCAAAACGCAGCATGTTGCCCGTTGGCGCCATTGACACCGCCAGCCCGATGGCCGGTTTGCCGTTTACCCGGTACGCGGGGGCCGGCGGCTCGGCGGCTTCCCGGGTGACGGTGGCGATATCGGTCAGCGGAATATAGCGATTGTTAATGTGCAGCGTGACGGCGCGTAAACTCTCTTCGGACGTGAGCGCCCCGCTGACCTTGATCGCGATGTTCTCCTGCCCGGTACGCATAACGCCAGCTGGGACAACCGCGTTTTGCGCCCGCAGCGCATCGGCGACCGCCTGAATATCCAGTCCCATACCCGCCAGACGGGCCGGAGAAAAGGCGAGAACCATCTGATCCTGCTGTTCGCCCAGCAGGGTGGTTTTGCCGATATCTGGCAAGGAGGCGAGCTCACGACGTATTGTCTCAACGCGATCCCGCACTTCCCGTAAGGTGTAGCCGTCGGGAATAAAGCCGTAAATCGTGCCGAACGTATCGTCAAATTCGTCGTTCACGGCCGGGCCCTGAACGCCTTCCGGTAAAGACGGCGCGATGTCCTGCATTTTTTTGCGGATCTGATACCAGATGTCCTGCACCATTTGCGGCGGGGTATTGTCACGGAGATTCACATGGATAACCGTGCTCCCGGCGCGGGTTTCACTTTCGAGATAATCAAGCCAGGGCGTTTCCTGCAGCTTTTTTTCAAGCGTATCGGTCAGCAGACGGGTGGTGTCCGTTACGGACGCGCCCGGCCACTGCGCTGAGACGACCGCCGTTTTAATGGTAAAAACCGGATCTTCATTACGCGGCAGTTTTTCATAGCAGAACACGCCCATCGCCACGATCAGCAGCATGAAGAAACTGACCATCTGCTGATGGTTAAGCGCCCATGCGGACAGGTTAAATTTCGCTTCCGGTTTCGTGTTCATGGCTGAACCTCCCCGGGTACCACCGGCTCTCCGGAACGGAGTTTGCTCACGCCAGCCGTAATCACCCGGTCGCCTGGCTCAAGGCCGGAGGCGATAATCACCGAGGAGGCCGTATAGCAGGCAGGCACCACCGCGCGCAGCTGCGCCTGCGAATGCGGGTTGATCACGAACACCGCCGGTCTATCTCCTGTTCGGCTCAGCGCCGATGCGGGAATGACGTAACCTCGCGGGCCAGTCGAGGGCAGGGTGACGGTGACGCTGGCACCCAGCGCTATCGCCGCTGGCGGGTTTATCAGGGTGGCTCTGACGCGCCAGGTGCGGGTCTGAGGATCGGCCTGCGGGGTGATATCCCGCAGCACGGCAGATGCCTGTACCGACGGGTCGCTGAGCAGGGAAACCCGCAATTCCGCCTTATCCAGCGGCGGTATCGCATCGGGCGTGGCGATATCAAACGCTACGTCGCGGGCTTCGCCGGTTGCCAGCGTAAGCACCGTCTGTCCCGCGCTGACAACCTGGCCCGCAGAGGCGCTCACCTCGGTGATCGTGCCGGTTTGTGGAGCGATAAGGCGCGTCCAGCCAAGGCTTTCGCGGGCGTTACGCCACGCGGCCTCGCTGCTTTTTAATCGCGCGCGGGCGACAAGCCAGTCCGCGCGGGCGCTGTCTAGTTGCGTGCGGGCTATTGCGCCCGTCGGCATGAGCTTTTGCATTCGGCTGACGTTAAGCGCGGCAACCTGCGCTGAGGCTGTGGCCTCTTCATAGTCGGCCGTTGCGCTGTCGAGCTGATTTTGTCCGGTGGTATTTTCAAGTGTGGCCAGCAGCTGTCCGGCATTAACCCGATCGCCAATATCAACGCTGCGCGTCAGTATTCGCCCCCCGGTTTGAAAGCTCAGCGTCGTTTCATCGTGGGCATGGATCTCACCGGTCCTTTCCAGCGCGGGGAGGGTTTGGGCTGTACGTACGACGACGTAGCGCACCGTACGCACTGGGGCAGGCTTATTTTCCTGTTTGTCACCGCAGCCGGTGAGCGGAAAAATCACCAGCGCGAGCAGGACCAGAGGGAGAAAATTTACCCAGGGAAGAGTGCGCGCCACGCCGTACAGATGGTGCAGGCAGTGGCGGAGGGAGAGAACAAATTCGTCTGACATAACGCCGCTCCATAAAGATGAGGGCGTTATTAAATGCGCGCTACGTCGAGAAAGATTCGATGTTCTGTCAAGGGTTTATCAAGAGTGGATATTTTCATTACCGGACGGCTGCCAGGGTAACAAAATACGCACAGCAAGGCCGCCCGTTTCCGGTAATGAGGCCTCGATCGTGCCCCCATGTGCCTGACAAATCGCCCGGGCGATAGACAAACCGAGGCCGCTGCCGCCGGAATGCCGCGCGCGGGACTGCTCCTCACGGCTAAAGCGCTTAAACATGTCCGGTAAGAACTGGGGGGATACGCCCGGTCCGTCATCGTGAAATTCAATGGCGTAATGCCCGCTGGCGTAGTGCAGCGCCACCTCAAGATGGCCGCCTTCGCGCCCGTAGCGTAGTGCATTTTCCATAAGGATAGTAAATACCTGCCCCATGCGGAACGCATCGCCTCTGAACGGGCACGTACGCGGGTTACGCAGCGTAATCGTAAAATGATGCGCTTCGGCCTGCGGCATGATCCAGGCCGCCCGCTCCTGAATAAGCTCATCCAGAGAAAAGGCCTGCTCTTCCAGCACCAGATTTCCCGCGTCCGCTAACGAGAGAAGGTGAAGCTCATCGGTCAGGCGATTAAGATGCTGAAGCTGTTTCATCACCATTTCCAGCTGCATCGGGCTGGCATCAAACACACCGTCCAACATGCCCTGCAGACGACCAATGGCGGCCGTCAGGGGCGAACGCAGCTCGTGCGCCATCGCGACGTGCGAGGCGCGGAGCTCTTTTTCATAGCGGGCGAGTTGCCCCGTCATGGAGTTAAAGTCGTTTGCAAAGCTGACCATTTCCGCTGGCGCATCCTTGACCAGTTCAGCCTGACGGCCAAACTGCCCGTCGGCGACATCTTTGGCGGCATCGCGAAGACGGCTGAACTGCAGCGCCAGCGGTCGGGCGTGTTTTAACCCCATTACCACAATAAACGGGATCATCACCAGCACCAGCAGGGCCACCGTAACCCAGTCCGCAGAGGCGATGGATGGCGTGGAATAACTCAGCCCCCACCAGGTATCCACAATGCTGTGGAAGCGGGCCGGATCGGCCTGTGGGTTCTGGCTGAGCGTCAGAAATTCCTGCCGGACCGCCGCTGGCATTCTGCCCATTATCCAGTAGTTCTGTACCGCATAACGTAGCCACATGCAGGTGGCAATGACGATCACGCTGCCGATGGCCAGTGCCAGGATACGCGCGCAAATCCAGCGCCAGAGAGAGGAGTGCCGGTTTTTTATCATGGTTGTCTGAACCTGTATCCCACGCCGCGAACGTTAATCAACACGCCGGAAATACCCGCCGCTTCGAGTTTTTTACGCAGGTTATAAATATGGGTGTCCACCACGCGCTCCAGCGCCTCGCTTTCCGGCAGACAGTGTTCCAGCAGGTACTGACGGGAAAAGGGGCGTGCGGGAGAACGCAGCAGCGTTGCCAGAAGCGAGAATTCCGTTGGCGTAAGATCGAGCATCACGGGCGCGTCGCCACCGTTATCCACGCTCGCCACAATGGCGGCCACATCCACCTCCAGCGTTTGCCAGCGAAGGATCTCGTCGTCTGTCTCTTTTTTACTGCTGCGTCGCAGCACCGCCTGTACGCGAGCCACGACTTCTCCCGGATGATAGGGTTTCACAACATAATCATCGGCACCGTACCGCAGGGCACCAATGCGATCGGGGGTGTCGCCCATGGCGGTGACCATGATCACCGGTACATCGCTTTTACGACGCAGTCCGGCCAGCACTTCGGTGCCGTTAAGCCCGGGCAGCATCACGTCCAGCAGGATGAGGTCGGGTTTCCACCGCTGCGCCATATCCAGCCCGGAAAGACCGTCTCCGGTAATGGTGACATCGTAATTTTCACGACGTAAATAGGCTTCAAGCACGCCAGCCGCATCGGCGTCATCTTCAATAATCAGCACTCTTCTGGACAACATCCGTTCACCTTGACCGTTTCTTAACACTATCCCGACGATTCATTGATTTAGCCAAACTATACTGCGCCAACATTGTGTGGCAGACCCTGAATCAGCAGACGCCAGCGTCTGCGTGGAGAACAGTATGATAGCGATAAAAAAAAGCCTGTATATGACCGTTCCGTTTCTGATGGCCGTTGCCTCAGGTGTGCAGGCGGATGATGACGCCGCTTCCGGCTCTTTAACCGTCGGGCTGGGCGGTCACTATGCCCCCCGTTATTCAGGCTCAGACAAGCAGGTTTGGCAGGTGGTTCCTGTGCTGCAGGGGCGCAAGGGTGCTTTCTTTATTGATGCACAAAAAGGAGTGGGATATGACCTGCAAAACGACAGCGGTTGGTACCTGGAACATACGCTGGGTTACGACCTCGGGAGGGCAGAGAAAAATTCTGGCTGGCGTGAGGGCGCAAACAATCTGAAAGGGATGGGGGACATTGATGCCACCCTGAATACCGGCCTGGCCGTCGGCTGGCAGGCTGCGTCCTGGCTAAGCGTTGAGGGTAAGGCGACGCTACCGTTAACGGTCAGCCAGGGCGTAAGTTATCAGGCGTCCGTTACGTTGATTCCCCTACAAAACAGCGAGGACACGATCGCCCTTCAGTCTGCGGCTCTGTTTGGCGACAGCCGTTATCTGAATACCTGGTATGGGGTCAGCGAGCAGCAGAGCCGCCGCACCGGCTATCGCCGCTATTCAGCGCCGGGGGGATTTTATGGCGTCGACACCAGCCTGACCTGGAGCCATCAGTTCGATGCTCACTGGGGAACGGTCCTGAGCGCGGACTATACCTGGCTTGGCGACCATGCGAATGAAAGCCCAATAGTGATGCGGCGCAATGAGGGGTCTGCAACCGCCGCTATCACCTGGACATTTTAAAATCGCGGAGCACGAGCGGACGAGAAGATTATTTCTTCTTATCCATCATCGCTTTTAAATCGGCAAACGGGTTAAACGTGGCGACACCCACGTCTTTTTGCGCGTCTTCACCGGCGACCACGGTGGTGCCGTACTGATCCGCTTCGGTGTATTTCGAATGCTCGTGATCGTGGCAAAACAGGCACAACAGCTCCCAGTTGCTGCCATCTTCCGGGTTGTTAGTATGGTCATGATCGATATGGTGAACCGTCAATTCACGCAGGTTGGAATAGACGAACTCCCGCGAGCAGCGTCCGCAGACCCAGGGATAGATTTTTAATGCTTTCTCGCGATAGCCGCTTTCCAGTCGCGCGTAGTTTTTAGGGATCAGAGCCATTGCCGGTTTTACCTGCCATGAAAAAAGTGGGGAATATTATATCCATTATGGAGCGGAATGACGAACCCCGCTATTCCGTCAATTTATTTGATGCATTCCGTTAAATAAACGGCATTTATTCTTACCGGGTAATGCGTAAAGTGGACAGAACGCAACGCATTATCAGGACACAGGGTTATGAAAAAGATCGGGTTTTTATCGTTTGGTCACTGGACGCCTTCTCCGCAGTCCGGCACGCGCTCGGCGGCAGACACGCTGCTGCAGTCCATCGACCTGGCCGTGGCCGCTGAAGAGCTGGGCGCGGACGGCGCCTATTTCCGCGTGCACCACTTCGCCCGTCAGCTTAGCTCGCCGTTCCCTCTGCTGGCGGCAATAGGCGCGAAAACGAAAACCATTGAAATCGGTACGGGCGTGATTGATATGCGCTATGAAAACCCGATGTATATGGCCGAGGATGCGGGCGCGGCAGATCTGATCTCCGGCGGCCGTTTGCAGCTTGGCATCAGCCGCGGCTCCCCGGAGCAGGTCATTGATGGCTGGCGTCATTTCGGCTATGTCCCGCAGGAAGGGGAAAACGAAGCGGACATGGCGCGCCGTCATACCGAGGTGCTGCTTGAGGTGCTGCGCGGCGAAGGGTTTGCAAAGCCGAATCCACAGCCGATGTTCCCCAATCCGCCTGGGCTGCTGCGCCTGGAACCGTATTCTGAAGGGCTGCGGGAGCGTATCTGGTGGGGCGCCGGTTCAAATGCGACGGCGGTATGGGCCGCTAAGCTCGGAATGAACCTGCAAAGCTCAACCCTGAAAGACGATGAAACCGGTGAGCCGTTCCATATTCAGCAGGCAAAACAGATCCGCGCCTATCGTCAGGCCTGGAAAGAGGCAGGGCATACGCGGCAGCCACGCGTCTCGGTCAGCCGTAGTATTTTTGTCCTGATGGACGACCGCGACCGGATGTACTTCGGCGCCAGCCGCAACGACAGCGATAGCGTGGGGTATCTTGATGAAAAAACGCGCGCGATCTTTGGGCGCAGCTATGCCGCAGAGCCTGACAGGCTGATTGAACAGCTGAAGAAGGACGAGGCGATTGCCGAGGCTGATACGTTATTACTGACCGTACCGAACCAGCTCGGTGTGGATTACAATGCGCACGTGATTGAGTCCATTCTCAAACATGTCGCACCGGCAATGGGCTGGCGCGATTAAGTATTCCGCCGTCAGCCGTGAGATCGTAATGGAAAATTTGGCCCTCTGGTATCGCCGTTTTGGCGAGCCAGAATCTGTTCTGCAACCTGAAACCGCGCCGCCGGGCGCGCTTGCGCCTGGACACCTCCGTGTGCAAATGCTGTATGCGCCGGTGAACGCGTCCGATCTCATTCCCATTACCGGCGCTTACCGCCACCGAACCCCGCTGCCCGCCGTCGCGGGCTATGAAGGCGTCGGCGTTGTCATTCAGGCGCCCGCGTCTTTTGCGCATCTGCAGGGTAAACGCGTTCTGCCGCTGCGCGGTCAGGGCACCTGGCAGCGCTATGCGGATTGCCCGGCAGAGTATGCGATCCCCGTGCCGGATGATGTCGATTCACGCCTGGCCGCGCGGGCCTATATCAACCCGCTGGCGGCGCAGATGATGTTGAGCCACTATCCACCGCGGGGAAAGCGGGTGCTGCTCACGGCCGCCGGTTCGGATTGCGCTATTCTGCTCGGGCAGTGGGCGCGTCTGGCGGGGGCAGAGGAGGTGTACGGTATTCATCGTTCGCCCGTTCACGCCGAACGGCTGGCGGCGATGGGGATCGTTCCTGTCGCACAGCATGACATGCAGCGGATTCTCTCCGTTGCCGCGCGTGCCGACGTCGTTTACGATGCAACCGGCGGGGCGCTGGCGGAAGCGATCCTGAGCGTGCTGCCGGAGCTGGGCATATTTGTCTGCTACGGGCTGCTCTCCGGGCAGACCTTCCGCCAGCAGCGGCCCCTGCCGCGCGTGGCGTGGTTCCATATTCGTAACTATCTGGATGGGCTCAGCGCAGAGGCGTGGCGCGCGGCGTTCGATCAAATCTGGCCCCGGATGCGCGCCAGTGAATACAGCCCCGGAACGGTGTACCCTCTGACGGACTGGCAGAGGGCACTCAGGGCTTACCGTGAAGGAGGAAGGGCAAGCAAGCCCCTCATGTCGATGGCGGAATGACAGCTATTGATGGCTCATATCGCTCAGCAGCACGGCGATGCTTTGCCCGCCCGCCGTCTGTTCCAGACCAATCTTCACGATGATGGTCAGCGGAACGGAGAGCAGCATGCCTACGGGACCGAGCAGCCAGCCCCAGAAAATCAGGGACAAAAAGACGACCAGCGTCGAAAGCCCCAGCCCACGCCCCATCATTCGTGGTTCAAGAATATTCCCGAATACCAGGTTAATCGCCAGATAGCCGGCCAGCAGAATCAGCGCATCATAAAATCCGCTGAACACCAGCACCTGAAGAATAGGGGGGATTGCCGCCAGCACGGAGCCGATGTTAGGAATGTAGTTGAGCGCAAATGCCAGTAACCCCCAGACGAACGCAAAGCGGACGTCCAGCGCCACCAGCATTCCCCAGACCACCACCCCGGTGACCAGGCTGATGACGGTTTTCAGTACCAGATAGCGTGAAACGCTGTCCAGCGCGCGCTGAATAGCGCCCATTCCTTCAACCGGACGAACCATGATTTGCTGTAACTTTGCGGGTAGCTGTGGCACCTCCAGCAGCATGAACACCACCGTTAAAAACAGCAGGAAAATGGAGGTCATGGCATTGGAAAGCTGCGTCAGCAGGCCTGTGACGATGGTCATGGCCGCATTAGGGTCGATATATTTAAGAAGCTCCTCAACCGAAACTTCTATTCCCGCGCGCTGAAGCCAGGGCTCAAGCTGCAGCAGCGGTATCGCCAGCGAGGAACGGTATTTCGGCAGCGTTCGCGCCAGTTCGTTCAGCGAGGTACCCAGATACGCAACCAGTAACACCATGGCGAAAATAATGACGCTAATTAGCAGGGTAATTGCCAGCACGCGCGGGATGCGCAGCCGCGTCATGCGCCGGACCAGTGGGTTAAGGATCACCGCAACAAACAGGGCCAGAATAAAGGGCACAATGATGTCGGCGGCAAAACGAACGCCCGTGAGTATGATCACCAGCATGCCCAGCATGATGACAATTTTTAACCCGTTCAGGGTAATAATGGGTTTAGCCATGGTGACTCCAAAAAACGCTTTTTATTTATAATAGAGGGTAAACGTCCTGCAATAAACTAACCAAAATCAAACGGGATGGGTAAAGAATTGAAAAGACTTTGAGTAAAATCTTCAGTTATGGTACAAATTTGGCGTGTTCAACTACCGAGGACAATTTTCATCCGCAAAGACGAGAAGCAACAACGCGGATAATTGTAATTTTATGGACAATTTGTTCAGGACCTATTCTTCAAACAACGCTGCTCTATTTTCTACCTCCTTCTGCCTGATTGCTGGTGAGCAACACTGGCGCACCGCACTATAGTCACCTCTTCTGCCTGAGCTGGCGCTACGCGCTTAGCTATCTGATTTAATTTCATATTTTTTTGGTTTGCTGCATGCAGCGGGCCACGATGGATTATATTCTCAAGCAGGAGAAAAACATGTTTTACTGGATCTTATTAGCCCTGGCTATCCTCGCTGAAATTACCGGCACGCTGTCAATGAAATGGGCAAGCGTCAGCGAGGGCAATACCGGTTTTATTTTAATGCTGGTGATGATATCCCTTTCCTATATTTTCCTCTCATTTGCGGTGAAGAAAATTGCGCTGGGTGTGGCCTATGCGCTGTGGGAAGGGATCGGTATTTTATTGATTACGCTGTTCAGCGTTCTGATATTCGACGAAACATTAACAACAATGAAGGTCGCCGGGTTAACGACGCTGGTCGCGGGTATCGTGCTGATTAAATCAGGTACCCGTAAACCGACAAAACAGCAGAAGGAGCAGAACCATGCAACAGTTTGAATGGGTTCATGCGGCCTGGCTGGGCTTCGCCATCGTGCTGGAAATTCTGGCGAACGTGCTGCTGAAATTCTCTGACGGTTTTCGCCGTAAGGTTTATGGCCTGATGTCGATTGCCGCAGTGCTGGGGGCGTTCAGCGCCCTGTCACAGGCGGTCAAAGGTATCGATCTGTCTGTGGCCTATGCGCTGTGGGGTGGTTTTGGTATCGCCGCCACCCTGGCCGCAGGGTGGGTGCTTTTCGGGCAGCGTTTAAATAATAAAGGCTGGATAGGGCTGATTTTGCTGCTGGCGGGCATGATCATGATAAAACTCGCCTGATCAATCGGTAACCCTGATTCACAGACGGCCGCGCTGGCTTACTCTTTAGCCAGCGCTTCCAGCTTATCGCGAAAACCGGTGACGGATAAGGCCCGGTTATCGGCTCGCCAGCGGTCTTTCGCCGCCGGGGCGGAGCTTTGAACCCCAATCAACTGCCAGCCGTTATCGGTTTTCAGCATCAGCGGTGAACCGCTGTCGCCCGGCAACGTATCGCACTGATGGGAAAGCACGCTGGTCTGCGCCCAGCCCGTCACGATACAGTCCGTGTGGGTGTAAAGCGCATTCAGATGATCGACCGGGTAGCCTGACTGCGTTACCTTGCGGTCGGCGGCTTTCAGCGCGGCGGTGAGCGCCGCTTTATCGCCATCAAATAACGGCAGCGGCGTAATGCCCGAAGGCGGGTAGCGCAAAATAATCAGGCCAAAATCCCACGAGGCTGCCGCGGGCGGCACAATCCAGCCGTCTCCATCCGGTTTAAGACGCTTCCCAAGAGAAGCATCAACCCGGCCTTCAATGCCGTGGATTTCATAGCGCCAGATCCCTTTTTGCGACACAAATCGTAAGACAACCGCTTTGTCTGGCTTACCGTTGGGTGGCGTCAACAGGCAGTGGCCCGCCGTCAGCGCTAATTGCGGGGTGATTAACGTCGCGGTACACAGGTTGCCGCTGGCGGTTTCCAGTTGGCCTATAGCGTCCCAGGGAGCCTGGGTAGGATCGGTGACGCGAGTACGATCGTCATGACCGAAAAAAAGCGTCTTTAGCTCTTTCGCGCTAATGGCGTTATCACCGCCATCATCCGCCTGTGAAAATCCAGAAAAAAGGCCAAACGTTCCCAGCAACAACACAACAGATTTACGCATATCACACTCTGGTGGGGGTAATTATGATTATTAAAAGTGAACCCTATGAAAATACTATAGACGGGACGGCGCTAAAGTGGGAGTAAAATCAGCGTGCTACAGTCAGGAAAGATAAAAGCGGCTTGCGATGAGCGCGCATAAAATAAGCAGGATAAGAATCAGCTCAAACCGATAGCGTCGCAGCATACGCCCTCCGGATAAAAAAAACGGCGCAGAACCTTTTCCGGTTCAGCGCCGGTTTACCAACGTGCCCCGCAGGGCACGGTTAAGCTTGTACGCTTACGCAGCTGGCTGTGCAGCTGGTTTAGCAGCTTCGTGTTTTACTGCTTTTTTGTGATGCTTTTTCGCAGCCTGGGCTTTCTGCTCTACGGCTGGTTTAGCGGCTTTCTTGTGGTGCTTTTTCGCAGCCTGAGCTTTCTGCTCTACGGCTGGTTTAGCGGCTTTTTTGTGGTGCTTTTTAGCTGCCTGTGCTTTTTGCTCTGCAGCCGGTTTAGCGGCTTTGTGGTGTTTCTTGTGATGTACGGTTTTTGCTGGCGCCGCGGTGGTCGTTGCAGCAGGCGCAGCAGCAGCTGGTGCAGCAGTGGTTTCAGCAGCAAACGCAGCAGAAGACAGACCCATAGCAGCGGCAACAACCAGAGCTAATACTTTTTTCATGTTCATACCCTCGAATTTGGTTTTTCATTTAACCCCACTGCGGGGCCGTTGAAATAACTATATCCCTGTAAATTCGGGGTTTCCGTGAGTGATTGGTATCGGCGTGTAACCATATGTACAAGGCCGGGGAAGAACCCCGGCCTTATCATTACAGGTAGCGTGAGGTCAGATGTTCGCGGAAGTAGCGGATATTCAGATCTTCACCCGTCGCCTGGGTGATTAACTGCGACGTGCTAAAGCGGCTACCGTGCTGCCAGATGTTCTGACGCAGCCACTCAAAGAGGGCGGAAAAATCCCCTTCAGCGATGGAGGACGCCAGTCCCGGAAGCGCGGTCTTTGCAGCATGGAACAGCTGCGCGGCATACATTGCGCCCAGCGTGTACGACGGGAAGTAACCAAAACCGCCGTCGGTCCAGTGGATATCCTGCATGCAGCCGTTGCGGTAGTTATCTTTGGTGGATAATCCGAGCCAGGCCTGCATTTTCTCATCCCACAGGGCGGGGATATCGTCCACCTCGATCTCGCCGTTGATCAGCGCGCGCTCAATCTCATAGCGCAGCACCACGTGTGCCGGGTAGCTCACTTCGTCGGCATCGACGCGGATATAGCCCGGCTTCACGCGCTGGTTCCAGGCGATAAAGTTCTCTTCGCTGAACGCCGCCTGGCTGCCAAAGCGGGCGTGAACGGCTGGGAGGAGGTGCTTAAGGAAGGCTTCGCTGCGTCCCAGCTGCATCTCAAAGAACAGGCTCTGGGATTCATGGATCGCGGTTGAGCGTGCCAGGGCAATCGGCTGGCCTGCCCACGCGCGCGGCAGGTTTTGTTCGTAGCGCGCGTGTCCGGTTTCGTGGATCACGCCAAACAGCGCGCTGAGCAGCTCGTCCTCATCATAGCGCGTGGTAATGCGCACGTCTTCCGGCACGCCGCCGCAGAACGGGTGCGCACTTACGTCGAGGCGACCGCCGTTAAAATCGAAGCCGAGCATCTTCATGGCTTCCAGACCCAGTTCGCGCTGGGTTGCCGTCGGGAAGGGGCCCTGCGGCGGAACGAACGACCGCTGAGCCTGTTTCTCCACCGCGCTTGCCAGCAGGTCCGGCAGCCAGGTTTTCATATCACCAAACAGCACGTCCAGGCGCGCGCTGGTCATGTCCGGTTCAAAAATATCCAGCAGCGCGTCGTACGGCGTACAGCCTTTGGCTTCTGCGCGCAGGCGGGCTTCTACACGGCTGAGTTTCACCACTTCTTTCAGGTTGCCGGAAAAGCCCTGCCAGTCGTTCGCGGGACGCTGCGTACGCCAGGCGTGCTCGCACCTGCTGCCCGCCAGGGATTTGGCTTCCACCAGCGATTCCGGCAGCAGGGTAGCCTGCTGATACTGTCGCGTCATTTCACGCAGGTTGGCCTGTTCGACGTCATTCAGATCTTCCCCTGCTGCGGCCGCTAACAGGTCGCCGACTTTTTTATCGGTCAGGATCTGATGTTGCAGGACGCTCATCTCTGCCAGCGCTTCACCGCGCGCGGCGCTGCCGCCTGGCGGCATCATGGTGAACATGTCCCAGCTGGCGATGGAGGAGAGATGCGAGAAGCGTGAGAGGCGTTGGAAGGTTTTCACAAGTGACTGATAGGCGGATGTTTTTTGCAATTCTTATTTCCTCTTGCCAGGGATGTGTTTCAGGGAGCATACAATGAAACAGACCAAATTCCCCAGCATTTCCCACACGGAGGAAATCTGTGCCGATCTCCTCCGTTGAAACCGTCCCCGGCATTCCGGGTGACGGTTTTCGGTGGGCACTCAGGACTTATCACGCATAACCTGTTGCAGGATCGCCAGTGCCTGGTTGAACTGGGCATCCGGAATGGTCAGCGGATAAAGGAAGCGGATCACGTTGCCGTACTGGCCGCAGATCAATAACAGCAGGCCCTGGGCGAGCGCCTTTTGCTGGATAGCCTGCGCAATGGCGGCCGACGGTTCACGGCTCTCGGGATCAAAAAACTCCGCCGCAATCATCGATCCTCTCCCCCTTATCGCCACGAGCGCAGGGAAGGTGCCCTGAATCTCCTCCAGCGTGGCTTTCAGTCGATCCCCCAGATGGCAGGCGCGGGCGCACAGTGACTCGTTGTCGATAATCTTCAGCACCGCGTGCGCGGCGGCCACCGCAAGCGGGTTGCCTGCATAGGTCCCCCCCAGACCGCCGGGCGCCGGCGCGTCCATGATTTCGGCGCGACCCACCACGCCAGACAGCGGCATTCCGCCTGCCAGGCTTTTCGCCATCGTCATCAGGTCGGGCTTGTCCACGTAGTGTTCCATGGCAAACAGTTTACCCGTACGGGCGAAGCCGCTCTGCACTTCGTCGGCAATCATCACGATCCCGTGCTCATCACAGATTCGGCGGATGGCGGCCACCAGTACTGGCGGGGCGACGTTGAATCCGCCTTCACCCTGAATGGGTTCAAAAATAATCGCCGCTACCTGTTTCGCCTCAATATCCGCTTTGAACAGGCGTTCTATCGCCGTGATGGCATCCTGCGTCGTGATGCCGTGCAGCTCGGAGGGATACGGCACGTGATAAACCGACCCCGGGAAGGGGCCAAATCCCAGCTTATAAGGCGCGACCTTGCCGGTTAAGGCCATGGTCATATAGGTTCGGCCGTGAAAGCCTCCCCCGAAGGCAATCACGCCCGGTCTGCCGGTGTGGGCCCGGGCGATTTTAATGGCGTTTTCCACCGCTTCCGCGCCCGTGGTGAAGAACGCCGTTTTGGCCGGGCCCTGTACCGGGGCCAGCTCGTTAAGCTTTTCGGCTAATGAAACGTAGCTTTCATACGGCACAATCTGGTAGGCCGTGTGGGTGAACTGGTGAAGCTGTTTTTCCACTGCGGCCACCAGTTCAGGATGGCGATGGCCGGTGTTCAGTACCGCGATCCCGGCGGCGAAATCAATATAGTCGTTGCCTTCCACGTCGGTAAGCGTGGCATTCTCCGCCGTGCGGGCAAAGAAATTACACATTACGCCTACGCCGCGCGGGGTGGCAGAAAGTCTGCGCTGATGAAATTCCTGGTTACTCATGTCAGATACCCTTTTGTCGAAACGATCATACGCCAAGACGATCGCGCAGGCTGTAATACGCCGCGCCCATCGCCGTGAATGGAATCCGCAGGCTACGGCCGCCCGGGAAGGGGTAGTGCGGGAGATTGGCAAACGCATCAAAGCGCTCAGCGTCACCGCGCAACAGTTCCGAGATCAGCCGTCCGGCCAGGTGGGTGCAGGTCACGCCGTGGCCGCTATAGCCCTGCATGTAATAGATGTTTTTGTCCAGACGGCCAAACTGCGGCATCCGCGACAGGGTCAGCAGGAAGTTGCCCGTCCAACGGTAGTCGATTTTGACGCCTGCCAGCTGAGGGAAGGTTTTGAGCAGCTTTGGCATCACCAGGCGTTCGACATCGTCCGGATCGCGCGCGCCATAGACGACGCCACCGCCGTACAGCAGGCGGTTGTCGGCGGTGAGACGGTAGTAATCCAGCAGATAATTGCAATCTTCCACGCAGTAGTTATTGGGGATCAGCGTGCGGGCGACCTCCTTCGGCAGCGGGGCGGTGGTCACCACCTGGGTGCCGCAGGGCATGCTGCGTTTTGCCAGCTCCGGTTCTATCTTATCGCCCAGATAGGCATTCCCGGCGACGATCACGTAGCGGGCCGTGACCTGGCCATGCTGCGTGCTTACTACTGCCGGGCTGGTGTGCTGAATGGCGGTCACCGGAGACTGTTCATATACACGCCCACCGTTCAGGCGAATGGCGTCCGCTTCGCCGATCGCCAGGTTCAGCGGATGAATGTGCCCCCCGCTGCGGTCCAGCAGCGCGCCGGTATAGCGGTCGCTGTCGACTTCCCGGCGGATGGCGCTGGCGTCCAGCAGCTCCAGCTGCGTGTTGCCGTAGCGTTCCCAGTTGGCCTTTTGCTCCTCCAGCGTCTCCAGCTGCTTATGGTTTAGCGCCACAAACAGCCCGCCGGGACGATAGTCGCACTGGATCTGATAGCGCTGGATACGCTCCCGAATAATTTCCCCGCCTTCAAACATCATGCTCCCGAGCACTTTGGCGGCATCGGGCCCGTAGTTTTTCTCGATCACGTCGATATCGCGGCTGTAGGAGTTAACCAGCTGGCCGCCGTTGCGTCCGCTGGCGCCGAAGCCGATGCGCGCCCCTTCAAGGAGCACCACGTCGTAGCCCATTTCGGCGAGATGCAGCGCGGAGGAGAGGCCGGTATAGCCGCCGCCCACCACGCACACGTCACAGCTGATCGACTCGTTAAGCGTCGGGAAAGGTTCATAAGCATTCGCGCTGGCCGCGTAGTAGCTGGTGGTATGTTCGGTCATGATTGAGGCTCCAGGGCAATCCAGATGGTTTTCAGTTCGGTAAATTTTTCCAGCGCGTGCAGGGACTTATCGCGACCGTTGCCGCTCTGCTTATAGCCGCCAAAGGGGACGGTCATATCACCGTCGTTGTAGTTATTGACGAAGACCGAGCCGGCTTTCAGGCGGCGGCTCATGCGGTGCGCCCGGGAGAGATCGCGGGTCCATACCGCCGCGCCAAGCCCGTATTCACTGTCGTTGGCCAGCGTTAAGGCTTCCTCTTCGGTTTTAAAACGGGTGACGACCAGCACCGGCCCGAAAATCTCTTCCCGGCACAGCGGGGAGGCAGGGTCGATGTCGACAAAAATGGTGGGACCGACTGCGGAAGGCCATGATTGTTCCCGCCCGTCCAGCAGCAGCGTACCTTTCCGGGTTCCTTCGCGAATAAACGTGTGGACGGTATCGGCGTGCGCAGCGTCGATGAGCATGCCCATCGTGCTGTCAGGGTCGAGCGGATCGCCAGGCTGCCAGCGGTGGGCCTGCGCTTTCAGCCTTGCCAGGAAGTCATCGGCGATGCTGTCTTCGAGCAGCAGGCGGGTACCGGCGATACAGACTTGCCCCTGGTTGTAAAAAATCCCGGCGGCGGTCGCGCTCACGGCCTTGTCCAGGTCCGGACAGTCGGCAAAGATAATGTTGGCGCTCTTGCCGCCTGCCTCCAGCCAGACGCGCTTCATATTGCTTTCTCCCGCGTCCTTCAACAGCTGCTTGCCGGTACGGGTAGAGCCGGTAAACGTCAGCACTTCGACCTCCGGGTGCAGTGCCAGCGCCTGGCCCGCTTCGTGGCCGTAACCGCTTATCACATTCAGCACGCCGTCCGGCAGGCCCGCCTCTTTCGCCAGCCCGGCCAGGCGCAGGGCGGTGAGCGGTGATTTCTCCGACGGTTTTAATACCACGCTATTGCCCGCGATCAGCGCCGGGCCCAGCTTCCAGCAGGCCAGCAGCAGCGGGAAGTTCCAGGGGACGATGGCCGCGACAACCCCGATCGGCTCGCGCACGATCATCGCCAGCTCGCCCGGACCCGTAGGCGCCACTTCGCCGTAGACTTTATCCGCCGCTTCGGCGTACCAGCGAATGGCGCGCGCCGCGCCGGGAATATCGTCGCGCAGGCTGTGGCGGATGGGTTTACCGGTGTCAAGCGTTTCCAGTAAGGCCAGCTCTTCGCCGTGGCGTTCCATTAAATCGGCGAGCTTATTGAGCACGGCCTTGCGCTGCGCCGGAGACGCCTGTGACCAGTCGCCGCGCTCAAATACCTCACGTGCGGCCTGAACCGCGCGGTCCACGTCCGCCTGCTTGCCCCGGGCCACGTTCGCCAGCGTCTGTTGGGTAGCGGGATTGACGGTTTCAAACGTGGCATTATCGGCGGCGTCACAATAGGCACCGTTAATAAATAACCGGGTCTCAATGGCGCTGTTTTTTGCTTTATCCTGCCAGTAAGTCAGGTGCTGAAAATGCATATTCACTCCTTTCTTTCGCAATCAGATAAATAAAGGCATGGCCGTTTCAGGCAATACGAAGCCGTGGGGCATCCCGGGAATTAACCCGTTGAATGCCGACATTGATCGTTTTTATTTGTCCCGGCGTAAGCGCGCTTACGCCGGGACTGAGTGGTAATTAGAACGTGGTGGGGGTGTGGGCACTGATAATGCGGCAGATGCCTGCCGAGGTATTGCTGAAGCTGTGCGGTATGCCGGTATTGATGGCATAGCTCTGCCCTGCAACCAGGTGATAAGGCTGGCCATTAATGGTCAGCACTATTTCACCTTCCAGTATCGTACCGATCTCCTCACCCTGATGTTTGATCCTCTCTCCGGTCGTGGTTCCAGGCTGGTAAGTTTCAAAAATCATCGCCAGCGTACGGTTCGGATTTCCGTTATGAACCAGCTTCATCGAAACCCCCTGACTGCCTATTTCGATAAGGTCTTCCTGATTAATAACCACCTGCGGTTCATCAGGTTTTTCCGGTTCCGAAAAGAATTCCGAGAGCGACAGCCCATAGACTTTCAGCAGCTTTTGCAGCGTACTGATGGCAGGACTGACTTTGTCCTGTTCAATGGTGCTGATGGCACTGTGTGTTAACCCAGACAGTTCGGCGGCACGCCGCTGCGAGAGACCCAGCTGTTGGCGGATCTCAGACAGACGTTTCCCTGGCGCCAGTCCGTCATCGCTCATAGTTGCATTTCCTTTACGGTAGTGGTCAAAGCCGTTGCTTCTCGGCAATGTGGCTTTGACAGGCGGTGATAAAACCATCAAACAACATACGTGACAGGGCGTACTCGCTGCTGTTCCATTCGGGGTGCCATTGCACGCCGAGGGCAAAAGGGTGGTCATGAACGCTGACCGCTTCGACCAGCCCGTCCGTCGAACGGGCCTCCACGCGGAGCCGTGGTCCTAACGTTCGTGCACCTTGCCCGTGTAACGAGTTTACCCAAAATGTGTTACAGCCTGGTATTAATTGAGACAGCAGTCCTCCCTCCTGAACCTGAACCTCATGAGAAGGGGCGTATTGTAGCTCAACCGGCAGTTCAGGATCTTCCCGGTGTTCAAGCAGGTCGTTCTGCTCAAACAGGCGGCGATACAGCGTTCCTCCCGTCGCAACAACCAGTTCCTGCAGCCCCCGGCAGATGGCGAAAATGGGGATGCGCCTTTCGAGCGCGGCGGCAATCAGCGCCATACTCAGAAGATCTCGCCCGGGATCGGCGTCAGGCTCATCGCCGTTTTCACCATAAAGGTGCGGCTGCACGTTACTTGGGCTGCCCGGCAGGTAAATCCCGTCCAGGGTTGGCAGCAGAGCGGTAAGTAGCTCTGGCTCTGCCAGCGCATGGGGTAAGGCAATCGGTAAGCCCCCCGCGTTAATAATGGCATTCAGGTACTTTTCTTGCAGGGTCTGGGTCTCATGACCCTTAAGCCTGTTTCTGCACATCACTACGCCAATAACTGGCTTGTTCATTATATTTTCCATGATCGCCCTCACAAAGTGGACTAAATTTAGGCCATTCTCGCCTGTGAAACGGCCTTTTCGTTCAATATTTTCTCAATCTAGCAACGGGATCTGCCTTTTGCAAACTTAATTTAACATTTGACAAACAATTTGTTTGCATACAGATTCGATAGGGTGGACATTATATTTGACAGTCCAGAGCAGCGAACGCAAATCCCAAAAACGGTGGTAAATCATGGAAACCAATATCGTAGAAGTTGAGAACTTTGTGCAGCACACGGATGAGAGGCGGGGCAGCGCCTTTACGCAGGAAGTGAAGCGCTATTTAGAAAAGTATCCTGACACCCAGTTTATTGATGTCCTCCTGACCGACCTGAACGGCTGTTTTCGCGGCAAACGCATCCCGGTTGCCGGACTGAGCAAGCTTGAAAAAGGCTGCTATTTCCCGGCATCGGTTTTCGCCATGGACATTTTAGGTAACGTCGTGGAAGAGGCGGGCCTGGGGCAGGAGCTCGGCGAGCCGGACTGTATCTGCGTGCCGGTGCCGGGTACCCTGACGCCGTCCGCCGCCGACCCGGAATACATTGGTCAGGTGCAGCTCACCATGGTCGATGAAGATGGCGCTCCCTTTGACGTTGAGCCGCGGAACGTACTCAACCGACTCTGGCAGCAACTGCGCCAGCGCGGTCTGTTCCCCGTGGTAGCGGTAGAGCTGGAGTTCTATTTACTTGACCGTAAGCGCGATGCCGACGGCTATCTGCAGCCACCCTGCGCGCCGGGCACCGACGTACGTAACACGCAGAGTCAGGTCTACTCGGTTGATAACCTGAACCACTTTGCTGACGTGCTGAACGACATTGACGAACTGGCGCAGCTGCAGCTGATCCCCGCCGACGGGGCCGTGGCTGAGGCCTCCCCGGGCCAGTTTGAGATAAACCTGCACCATACGGAAAACGTGCTCGACGCCTGCGATGATGCGCTGGCGCTAAAACGTCTCGTCAGGCAGATGGCGGAAAAACATAAGATGCACGCCACGTTTATGGCAAAGCCGTATGAAGAGCATGCGGGCAGCGGGATGCATATTCACATCAGCATGCAAAACAACCGAGGCGAAAACGTGCTCGCAGACGCCAGCGGCGAGGATTCCGCGCTGCTGAAACGCGCGCTGGCCGGAATGATCGATCTGATGCCCGCGTCCATGGCGCTGCTGGCGCCGAACGTCAACTCCTACCGCCGCTTCCAGCCGGGAATGTACGTACCGACGCAGGCGTCATGGGGACACAATAATCGCACCGTTGCCCTGCGTATCCCCTGCGGCGATCGCCATAACCATCGGGTCGAGTACCGCGTGGCGGGAGCAGACGCGAACCCGTATCTGGTGATGGCGGCGATTTTTGCCGGCATTCTGCACGGGCTGGATAACGATTTACCCCTGCAGGAAGAAGTGGAAGGCAATGGCCTGGAGCAGGACGGACTGCCGTTCCCGATTCGTCAGAGCGATGCGCTGTGGGAATTTATGCAAAACGATCATCTTCGCGAGCGGCTGGGCGAACGTTTCTGCCACGTCTATCACGCCTGCAAAAATGACGAATTACTGCAGTTTGAACGCCTGATTACCGAAACAGAAATTGAGTGGATGTTGAAAAACGCCTGATGACGTGCCCCGGTAAGGGGCCGCTTTGTTTCATCGCATACGTATCACCAAACGGCCTGCGCGGAGCCTGGCCGAAACGTTCGCTGGCACGCCAGCTATCTCCCGGGAGTCGCGTTATGGAGCGCAGGCGGCACAGGGACTTTCTTAACGACACTGTGTGACGAGGTAGGAAATGATGCAGATGTTCAACTATCCGCAGGGCGAAGGGGGCCAGTCAGGCGCCTGCTATGAGTGCGAGCGAGAGACGCTGCGCTGGTACGATCGCGTATGTTCTTTACAACTTCCCCCTTTGCTAAGCAGGTTTGCGTTACGGTCAACGCGATTGCAAACCACGGTAAGCATGGGGGGGATGGTTTATGGCGACTAACACCTCTCTTGATTCGCCGGGCATGGCCGGAAGAACCCGGCTGCGCAGTTCCCTCAAGCTCTGGCAGGTGGTCATGATGGGGCTGGCTTACCTCACTCCCATGACCGTGTTTGATACCTTCGGCATTGTGTCCGGTATCAGCAACGGCCACGTGCCCGCCTCGTATCTCCTGGCGCTGGCGGGCGTCATGTTTACCGCCATCAGCTACGGCAAACTGGTACGACAGTTCCCGGAAGCGGGCTCTGCTTATACCTACACGCAGAAATCGATCGGCCCCCACTTAGGCTTTATGGTCGGCTGGTCATCCCTGCTGGACTATCTCTTCCTGCCGATGATCAACGTGCTGCTGGCGAAGATCTACCTTTCCGCGTTGTTCCCTGAAGTCCCGCCCTGGGTCTGGGTGGTGGGGTTTGTGACGATCCTGACGCTGGCGAACCTGAAAAGCGTTAACCTGGTCGCCAACTTTAACACTCTGTTTGTGCTGGTGCAGGTCGCCATCATGGTGGTCTTTGTCATACTGGTAGTGCATGGACTGCACAAGGGGGAGGGGGTTGGCACCGTCTGGTCGCTCCAGCCGTTTATCAGCGAGAACGCACACCTGATCCCGATTATTACCGGCGCGACTATCGTCTGCTTCTCTTTCCTCGGCTTTGACGCGGTCACCACGCTCTCGGAGGAGACGCCAAACGCGGCGCGGGTGATCCCCAAAGCCATTTTCCTGACCGCACTGTATGGCGGGCTGATATTTATTGTTGCCTCGTTTTTCATGCAGCTCTTTTTCCCGACGATCGCGCGCTTCAAGAACCCGGACGCCGCGCTGCCGGAAATTGCACTGTACGTGGGCGGCAAGCTCTTCCAGTCGGTGTTTCTGTGCACCACGTTTGTGAATACGCTCGCTTCAGGCCTGGCCTCGCACGCCAGCGTCTCACGCTTATTGTATGTGATGGGGCGTGACAACGTCTTTCCGGAGCGGGTGTTTGGCTACGTGCATCCGAAGTGGCGCACTCCGGCCCTGAACGTGATTATGGTAGGGATAGTGGCGCTGTCGGCCCTGTACTTTGATCTGGTGACCGCGACGGCGCTGATCAACTTTGGCGCGCTGGTGGCGTTTACGTTTGTTAATCTCTCGGTGTACAACCATTTCTGGCGGCGTAAGGGGCTGAACAAAACGTGGAAAGATCGGCTCCACTATTTCCTGCTGCCACTCATTGGTGCCGCAACGGTCGGCGTGCTGTGGATCAACCTCGAAGCGACGTCCCTGACGCTTGGCCTCATCTGGGCGGCACTGGGTGTCCTTTACCTGACCTGGCTCACGCGCCGCTTCCGAAAACCGCCTCCGCAGTTTGAAGCCGGTAAGATAGAACAGGCCTGGGATTCCTGAACGAACAACGGCACCAGTACGCTGGTGCCGTTTTTCGGGAAACGGATATCAGCCCGCAAGCCTATTATTTCAGACGTTTATGAAGGCTTGCGCCCACCAGCAGTGCGGCACAGAGCATCAGCGCAATAAACCCGCCCACGCCGTTCCAGCCGTAGTTATGCCAGAACACGCCGCCCAGCGTCCCGGCGATGCTTGAGCCCAGATAATAGCTAAACAGATACAGCGACGATGCCTGGCCTTTGGCGCGACGCGCGCGCGGGCCAATCCAGCTGCTGGCGACGGAGTGAGCGGCGAAGAAGCCTGCGGAGAAGAGCAGCATCCCGGCAAAGATAAGCCACAGGGAAGAGAAAAGCGTCAGCAGCAGGCCGAGCAGCATCACTGCGGTAAACACCAGCATCACCGGCCCGCGGCCAAAGCGTGCCGTCATCGCCCCGGCTTTCGGCGAACTCCACGTACCGGTGAGATAGGCCACGGAAAGCAAACCCACAACGGCCTGATTCAGATGCCACGGCGAGAGCATCAGGCGGTAGCCAATATAGTTAAACAGCGTCACGAAGGAACCCATCAGCAGGAATCCCATCAGAAACAGTCTCGGTAAACCTTTGTCACGCCAGTGCAGGCGGAAGTTGATAAACAGCGTTTTCGGGCGCAGAGACGTCGGGCGAAAATGGCGCGATTCTGGCAGGATTTTCCAGAACATCAGGGCCGATGCCAGCGCAAAACACCCGATCACCGCCAGCGCAATGCGCCAGCTAAAGAAGTCCGTGAATACCCCGCTCAGCAGACGCCCGCTCATGCCGCCAATCGAGTTCCCGCTGATGTACAGCCCCATCGAAAAGGCGACGAAGCTCGGGTGGATCTCTTCGCTGAGATAGGTCATCCCGACTGCCGCCACGCCGCTGAGCGAGAGCCCGATCAGCGCGCGCATCATCAAAATGCCGTGCCAGCTGGTCATCATCGTCGAGAGTAACGTACAGACCGAGGCCAGCATCAGGGCGGTTACCATCACCTGTTTACGGCCGATGGCGTCGGAGAGCGGGCCGGTAAAAAGCAGGCCAATTGCCAGCATCCCGGTTGAAATGGAAAGCGAAACGCTGCTGCTGGCGGGGGAAACCCCAAACTCGTGGGAGAGAACGGGCAGGATCGGCTGAACGCAGTAGAGCAGGGCAAACGTTGCCAGACCGGCGGAAAAGAGCGCCAGCGTGACGCGCATAAACTGGGGGGTACCACGTTTGATGAACTGAACCGGCTGCGATGCTACAGGCAAATCATTAATATCTCTGGCCGGCTCGATATCAATGGTAGATGTACGACTCACACAGTTTCCTTGCTTAAACATCCCCGTGATTTTTGGTGACGGGTATGACCACACGTTTAGAGTAGGAAAATGTAAATATTCTGTCTAATATATTAATAATCTCAAATGATACTTTAAAAATATGAATATCGAGCTGCGTCATCTTCGCTACTTTGTCGCCGTCGCCGAAGAGCTGCATTTTGGCCGCGCGGCGGCACGGCTGAACATTTCTCAGCCGCCCTTAAGCCAGCAGATTCAAATCCTCGAACAGCAGGTCGGGGCGCGTCTACTGGCCCGCACCAACCGCAGCGTGAGCCTGACGGCAGCGGGTAAGCAGTTTCTGATCGACAGCCGACAAATTCTGAGCATGGTCGACGACGCCGCTGCCCGGGCGGAACGGCTCTATCTTGGGGAAGCCGGGGAGCTGCGGATCGGGTTTACCTCGTCCGCGCCGTTTATCAGCGCCGTCTCGCAGACGCTTTCGTCATTCCGCCGTCATTTTCCGGACGTGCATATTCAGACGCGCGAAATTAATACCCGCGAGCAGATTGCGCCGCTTAACGAAGGTGCGCTCGATCTGGGGCTGATGCGTAATACCCAGCTGCCGGACACGCTGGCATGGGAGGTTATCCTGCGCGAACCGCTGATGGCCATGATCCCGAACGATCACCCGCTGGCGTCGCGTCCGGCGGTTTCGCTGGCAGAGCTGGCAAAAGAGCCGTTTGTCTTTTTTGACCCGCAGGTCGGGACGGGCCTGTATGACGATATTCTGGGGCTGATGCGCCGCTACGATCTGGCGCCGGTCATTACCCAGGAAGTGGGAGAGGCGATGACCATTATCGGCCTGGTCGCCGCCGGGCTGGGCGTGTCGATACTCCCGGCCTCCTTTAAGCGGGTACAGCTACGCGAGATGCGCTGGGTTGCTATCGCCGAGGAGGATGCCGTTTCGGAGATGTGGCTGGTGTGGTCAAAACATCGCGAACAGAGTCATGCTGCCCAGCGCTTCAAACAGCGGTTAATCCAGGCTTCCGCGGTCTGATATTTCCCGGGAAAACGGGTAAAAATGTGCGGTAAATCACAAGGCTAAGTAAATATTTGACGACACCCATGGAAGTGCTTCACCATAGCCAACAGTTTATTTCGAAGCTCGAAAATAAGGGAGTACGAGGTGGTTGCTGATAGTCAGCCAGGGCATATTGATCAGATTAAGCAGACCAACGCTGGCGCGGTGTATCGCCTGATTGATCAGCTTGGTCCGGTTTCGCGTATCGATCTGTCGCGCCTGGCACAGCTGGCACCTGCCAGTATCACCAAAATTGTCCGCGAAATGCTGGAAGCGCACCTGGTCCAGGAGACGGAAATTCAGGAGCCGGGCAGCCGTGGTCGTCCGGCGGTCGGCCTGGTGGTCGAGACGGAAGCCTGGCACTACCTCTCGCTGCGCATCAGCCGCGGAGAGATCTTCCTTGCGCTGCGCGATCTCAGCAGCAAGCTGGTGGTGGAAGACCGGCTTGAGCTGCCGCTCAACGCCGAGGAACCGCTTCTCGATGCGATTGTCTCCCATATCGATCGCTTCTTTATTCGCCATCAGCAGCGGCTTGAACGCTTAACGGCGATTGCCATCACCATGCCCGGCATTATTGATACCGAAAATGGTATTGTTCACCGCATGCCGTTTTACGACGATGTTAAAGAGATGCCGCTGGGCGAAGTGCTGGAAAACCATACCGGCGTGCCGGTCTATATTCAGCACGACATTAGCGCCTGGACGATGGCGGAAGCGCTGTTCGGCGCGTCGCGCGGTGCGCGGGATGTCATTCAGGTGGTTATCGACCATAACGTCGGGGCGGGGGTGATCACCGACGGACGGCTTCTCCACGCCGGGAGCAGCAGCCTGGTGGAAATTGGTCATACCCAAGTCGACCCGTACGGTAAACGCTGCTACTGCGGGAACCATGGCTGTCTGGAGACGATCGCCAGCGTGGAAAGCGTGCTCGAACTGGCGCAGGTGAGGCTCAGTCAGTCCATGAGTTCCTCGCTGCACGGCCAACCCTTAACGGTGGATTCCCTCTGCGCCGCCGCGCGTCAGGGGGATCTGCTGGCGAAGGACATTATTACCGGGGTGGGTAATAACGTAGGCCGCATTCTGGCGATTATGGTGAACCTCTTCAATCCGCAAAAAATCCTGATCGGCTCACCGCTCAGCCAGGCGGCGGAGATCCTTTTTCCGGCGATTACGGCCTGTATTCAGCAGCAGTCGCTTCCTGCCTACAGCAGAAATATTGCGGTAGAAAGTACCCAGTTTTCCAACCAGGGCACAATGGCCGGCGCGGCGCTGGTCAAAGATGCCATGTACAACGGCTCGCTGCTTATCCGCCTGTTACAGGGTTAACTCTTTTCCGCAGATGTAAGAAAAATTGCGCTATCTCAAGCCGGGTAGCGCACGCATCCCGTAGACTTCCTCCACTGAATTATTTACCTGGTTGATATTTTCGAAGCATACCCAAGAGGTGGAGTGAGTCATGCTTAAGCGTTTCTTTGTTACTGGTACAGATACCTCTGTCGGCAAGACCGTTGTATCCCGCGCATTGCTGCAGGCTCTGACAGCAAGCGGTAAACGCGTCGCTGGGTACAAACCGGTCGCAAAAGGGAGTAAAGAGACGCCAGAGGGATTGCGAAATAAAGACGCCCTGGTGCTGCAAAGCGTCTCGTCGCTGGAACTGCCTTATCACGCGGTCAATCCCATTGCGTTAAGCGAAGATGAAAGCAGCGTGGCGCACAGCGGCCCAATCAATTATTCCCTGTTATCCGACGGGCTGGCGAACCTGAGTGAGCAGGTCGATCACGTAGTCGTCGAAGGAACGGGCGGCTGGCGCAGCCTGATGAATGATTTACGCCCGCTGTCTGAATGGGTCGTGCAGGAGCAACTGCCGGTAGTGATGGTAGTGGGGATCCAGGAAGGGTGTATCAACCACGCGCTGCTGACGGCGCAGGCGATTGCCAATGACGGCCTGCCGCTGGCTGGCTGGGTGGCAAACCGTATTAATCCAGGCCTCGCGCACTACGCGGAGATCATCGACGTACTGAGCACCAAACTGCCTGGCCCGCTGGTGGGGGAGCTGCCTTATCTGCCTCGCGCCGAGCAGCGCGAGCTAGCGCAGTACATCGATCTCTCTGCCCTCGGTGGCGTGTTGACCGTAGATCGAGTCGTGGCGTAACGTCCGCGACAGTACGGACGCTATCACGCAGGCGACCAGTAAACCGGGCAGTAAAAAATACAGCCCGGTCATTTCACAGACCATCAGCGCCGACATAATGGGTGCATGCGTGGTCGCAGCGAGCAGCGTTGCCATCCCGGCCAGCCCCAGCAACATGGCCGTCTCAGAACCCGGCAGCCACAGCGCGAAAAGCTGCGCGAACAGCATCCCCGTAGCCATACCGACAAACAGCGTTGGCGTAAATACCCCGCCCGGCGCACCCGAACCGCTACTTGCCAGCACCGCCAGCAATTTACAGATGAACACGCCGGCAATCACCGACAGCAGCGGTGGGGCGAGCAGAAAAGCCTGAACCACGCTGTAGCCGTTCCCCCAAACCTTCGGCGTCAAAAGAGACAGCAGCCCGACAATCAAGCCGCCGAGCGCCAGCTGCCACGGCGGCGAAAGCCTGAGGCGCAGGAAAAGCTCGTGGCTGAACGCCATTAGCCACATCAGCAGCGGTCCGCAGAGACCTGCCAGCAGCCCCATCGCGACCAGCAGGGCATAATCTGCCGCGGTGAGAATGCCGCTCAGATGGACCTCGTAGAGCGTGCCGGCACCCGGTGCCAGGAGTTGCGTCGTAAGAAGCGCCACCACCGCCGCAATCACCACGGGGCCGAGCGAGGCCAGCATCAGCGTGCCAAACAGAATCTCTGCAATGAACAGGCTTCCCGCTAACGGAGCATGGTAGGCGCTGGCCATCCCGGCGGCGGCGCCACAGGCGATCCAAAGCTTCCATTCCGATTTGGGCGTAAAGCGCCGGGCAAAAAAGGAGGCGGCGAGGGCGGCAAGCAGGATCATGGCCCCTTCGCGGCCGATGGCGCTTCCGCTGGCAACGACCAACAGCGAAGCAAGAGATTTAACGAGGCTCGCGCCGTAGTCAAACTGACCGTCCCCGGTCTCCAGCGCTTCCATATAATCGGTCGGCGCGTGGGGACGCTGGGCGGTCAGGCGCTGCCATCCCCAGAGCAACAGCCCGGCAGCCAGCCCGCCCAGCGCGGGTGTCAGCGCGCGCCTCCAGGGTGAGAGCGACGCGGCGGCATTCACCAGGCTGCCGCTGTCGTTGCTCAGAAGCAGCCACTCCAGCAGGTACATGCTGTGGCGGAACACCGCAACGGCCAGCGCGGCCAGCACGCCGGTGACGGTTGCAATCAGGAGTCGGCGAAACATTGCGCGGATGTCGGGGTACGTATGAAGACGTTGCATGGGTCGCGATTAAACGGGGACGATACAATATTGTGGCGGGAAATCGTGGGGTTAGCAAAAGGTATGCGTGCGAAAAAGCCGGGCGATGCCCGGCCGGAAAAATTAACTCTCGCTATGAATATTCAGCGCCCGGCGCGTACGCCCTGAACTCAGATACTCGGCAATATAATCCTGCGAAATCTCGCCGTTGTAGCGCCCGTCCTCATCCACGATCGGCATCCAGCTGGTGTTGCTCTCATACAGGCGTGACAGCACCACGCGCAGGTTGTCTTCGGCTTTGCCAGTCATGCGGAACGGATGCAGGATGTCGGCGCAGGTCCCGCTGGCGTTACGCGCTTCGCGACGCTTCACAAAGCCCAGCGGCTTGCCGTGCTCGTCAACCACGGTAATCGCGCGAATATCGTTATCATCCATGGTGGCAAACGCGTCAGTAAGCGGGGTAGAGCCTCGCACCGTAATAGTAGGCTGCTGGTCGGTGACATCTCCCGCCGAGACCAGCAGCAGGCGCTTCAGCGTGCGGTCCTGACCAACAAACGAGCCGACAAACTCGTTCGCCGGTTTCGCCAGCAGTTCATCCGGGCTGGCACACTGGACGATTTTTCCCTGACGGAATACCGCAATGCGGTCGCCGAGCTTCAGGGCTTCGTCGATATCGTGGCTCACCAGCATGACGGTTTTTTTCAGCTTGCGCTGCATCTCGAGGAACTGGTTCTGGATCACCTCGCGGTTGATCGGGTCCACCGCGCCGAAGGGTTCATCCATCAGCAGTACCGGAGGATCCGCCGCCAGGGCGCGAATAACGCCAATACGCTGCTGCTGGCCGCCGGACATCTCGCGCGGATAGCGGTGGAGGAACTTGTGCGGATCCATTGCCACCATATCCATCAGCTCTTCGGCGCGGGCTTTGCAGCGCGCTTTATCCCAGCCCAGCATGCGCGGCACGACGGTGATGTTCTCTTCAATGGTCATGTTCGGGAACAGGCCAATCTGCTGGATCACGTAGCCGATGTTGCGGCGCAGGGTGACGGTGTCCATCCCGCTGGTGTCCTCGCCGTTAATCAGGATGTTTCCGCTGCTTGGGGTGATAAGTCGGTTAATCATCTTCAGGGTGGTGGTCTTTCCGCAGCCGGACGGGCCGAGCAGGACGCACATTTCCCCTTCGGGCACGTTCAGGTTGACGTTATCGACGGCCTTAAAGGTCTGGCCGTGCTTCTGTGAAAATTGTTTGGTGAGGTTTTCCAGTTTTATCATTATCGAATCCCCTTTGGAGTCAGAACCACCTGCAGACGGTGCAGCAGCCAGTCGAGCACAATCGCTAAAAGACAGATCATCAGCGCGCCCGCAATCAACATACGAATATCGCTTCCGCCGATGCCGTTAAGCAGCAGCAGGCCAAGTCCGCCCGCGCCAATCACGGCGGCAATCGCCATCACGCCGATGTTCATCACCACGGCGGTGCGGATGCCGCCGAAAATCACCGGCAGCGCCATCGGAATTTCCACCCAGCGCAGACGCTGCCAGAACGTCATACCGATGCCGCGTCCGGCTTCGCGCAGGCCCGGCGGCAGGCTGTCGAGCGCCGTGTGGGTGTTACGCACGATCGGCAGCAGCGAGTATAGAAACACCGCCGTGATTGCGGGCAGGGCGCCAATCCCCTGACCGATCAGCGAAAACAGCGGGATCATCAGGCCAAACAGGGCAATGGACGGGATGGTCAACACGATGGTGGCAATCCCCAGCACCGGCGTCGCCAGCCACTTGTGGCGCACAATCAAAATACCCAGCGGGACGCCGATGATAATCGCTAAGCCCACGGCCAGCGCCACCAGCCACAGATGCTGCAGCGTGAGGGTTAACAGATAGTCCCAGTTGTCCAGAATGTAGTGAACGGTATCCATAGCGCCTCCTACAGCAGCTGCTTGCTACGCAGGAAATCGCGGGCGACCTGCTGCGGTGACTGATGGTCAATATCCACCTTCTTGTTCAGCTCGGTGATAACGTCGTTGTTGAGCTGGGCCGAGAGGGTATTGAGCGCCTCTTCCAGACCGGGATTGGCCTCCAGGGTGTCCTTGCGCACCACCGGGGTGACCGCGTAGCTCGGGAAGAAGCCTTTATCATCTTCCAGCACTTTGAGATCAAAGCCCTTCACGCGCCCGTCGGTGGTATAAACCAGCCCGGCGTCGACGAAGCCGTCGCGCACGGCGTTATAGACCAGACCCGGGTCCATCTGGCGGATTTGCGGACGGTCCAGATCCATCTTATAGGCCTCCTGCAGTGGCTTCATGCCGTCGCTGCGCCCGGCAAATTCAAGGTCTAAGCCCAGCAGCCAGTTTTTGTCCGGGTTGGTTTTGCGAACCTGTTCAATTTTCGCCACCATCTCCGACATGGTGTTGATATGCTCCGCCTCGGCGCGCTTGCGCTGCATGGCGAAAGCGTAGGTGTTGTTCATATCGGCGGGTTTGAGCCACACCAGACCGTGCTTCGCATCCAGGCGCTTCACCGTCTCCCAGGACTCCTGCGGCGACATGCGCTTGTTGATGTGGTTGAAGATGATCAGCGACGTGCCGGTGTACTCCCAGGTCATATCAATCTGCTTGTTGATCATCGCGTTGCGTGAGATCACCGTGGCGATATTGGTTTTTGGCTGAACCTGAAAACCTTTCTTTTGCAGGTACTGTACGGTCATCGCCGAGAGAATGTGCTGCTCGGTAAAGCTCTTGGTCGCCAGAATCAGCGGGGCTGCCATCGCCTGGCCGGTGAACAGCGACGCGGCACACAGCGCCGCAAGGCTGGATATCAGTCTCATAAAAGCTCCTTGTTATTGTTATCGAGCGAGATGGGGACTCATCACGCGACCCAGCGCCGCCAGCAGGGTGTCGAGGATCAGGGCGAACAGGGCGGTGGCCGCCGCGCCGAGGATCAGGGTCGGGAAATCGTTCAGGTAAATGCCCGGGAAAATCAGCTCGCCGTAGCTGCTGGCACCAATCAGGAACGCCAGCGGCGCGGTACCGACGTTAATGGCGGTGGCGATGCGGATCCCCGAGAGCATAACCGGCCAGGCGTTGGGCAGCTCAACCTGGCACAGGCGCTGCCATTTGGTCATCCCAATCCCGTTTGCCGCTTCCAGCAGCGACGACGGGACCGAGCACAGCCCGGCGTAGGTATTGCGCACAATCGGCAGCAGCGAGGCGAGGAACAGGGCGATGATGGCGGGCGTATCGCCGATACCAATCACCACCATCGCCAGCGCCAGCACGGCCAGCGGCGGCAGGGTGTTGCCGACATTAAAGATTTGCATCACGTATTCGGCGACGCCCCGCGCGGCCGGACGGCTCAGCAGAATACCGGCCGGAATGCCCACCAGCAGGGCAAAAAACATCGACGAGAAAACCAGAATCATGTGCTGTTGCCCGAGGTAGACCAGGTCAACCTGGCGCGCCTTGATTGTCTCAAGCCCGACTCCCCAGACGAGGAGGGCGAGGACCACGAGAATGGCGCCGACAAACAGCAGCGAGCGTTTGAGTAATGGGTGCATTGCGGTGTGTCTCCCTGTGCGCATGCGTTATAGCAACCACCGGTTGCCTGTTGTTATGCCATGTTTCGGCAGGGGTAATTGACCTATAGCAAGCGTTTGGGAAGGGTTCCAGCGAAGGGGGGAAATCAGTAACCCTATGAAATTAGTGACAACCTTAATTAAAGCCTTATGGCGTAAGGGCTGGTTGCGTGCCGGGCAGAATAGTCCTAAAGCGAATTTTAGATAGTGACAGTGTCACATATCAAAGGGCGCCCTTACGCCGAGAGTCGTTCGTTATTTAGATAGAGGCACGAACCCGGCGAACGCGGACCGAGATGCTAATGATAGAAAAAATGGCAACAATCGCGAGCAGCAGCCCAAGCGCCAGCATGGCGTTAAACCCAATCCATCTGAACAACAGCAGCCCAGCAATCCCTCCGCTCATAAACGAGAAAATGGTGGTTAAGTGAGTTTTCAGCTGACTTTTTTGTGCCGCGGTATCCTTCGAGTAATCCCTGCGAAGCATCGCCACCAGCACGGAGGCCA
Source organism: Enterobacter cloacae complex sp. P2B (assembly GCF_014895985.1). Taxonomy (NCBI): domain Bacteria; kingdom Pseudomonadati; phylum Pseudomonadota; class Gammaproteobacteria; order Enterobacterales; family Enterobacteriaceae; genus Enterobacter; species Enterobacter cloacae complex sp. P2B. The sequence continues at coordinate 155,112 of NZ_JADBQQ010000002.1, forward strand.
GTGATATGCCTGCATCCGTTAGCGTGCCGGTAATGTGCGTCGATCTCACCCGCCCTCCGGAGAGCTGCGTGGAGGTTGAATTATGAATGCCCATCAGGCCGCACAGAAAAATAATAATCTCGCGGTTGCTCGTGAGGGCGTGGAAATACATCTCGTAGAGAGAGATGCCGGTCAATAGTACCCCCTCGACGAAAAGGATTTGGCAAAAAACCAGCCTGATATTGTGGATAATGCCCCAGAGTACAATAAGACGAGCAAGGATGGCGCCGGTGACAAAAGAGAGAATAATCGAGCCAAAGAAAATCATATCGCTCAGATCGGTGGAGGAGACTTCGCTGGATAATTGTGAGGTATTGCCGGTCATGTGAGAGGGGAAAAAGCCAAATGCCCCAAGGGCGATGGCGTTAAGCAAACCTGCCGAGGTCGCCAGCCAGAGGGCAAGCCGACGATCCTCCTTATGCGTTCGTTCTTTCTTGAGTCTAATCAGCAAGAATACCTCCGGGTTGAGCTTTGCCTGAATAGTCAGGCTAGCAAAGCGGTGCAACGGGCTGTCCAGGATATGGCTTAATTATTATTCCCTCTGACGCCAATCAGGGTTTAGTAATTAAATAAAATATCCTTGCTCAAGGTGGGGGCGTAAATAATTTATATCATGCCGTTATTGCCGTGACGCAAAAACGCCGGGCGCTGGTTGAGGCGCTCATACCAGGCCTCAATCGCCGGCACGTCGGGCTTGTCAAACGGCGTCATCTTCCACCGATTCACCGACAGCCCAAGCACCACGTCGGCAAGGGTAAACGTCTCGCCTGCCGCAAAGGCCCCGGTGCGCTGCAGCTGGTTTTCCAGAATGGTGATGCAATGGTTCCACTCTTTTATTCCCGCCGCAATGCGCGCAGGGTCGTTAAAGTCCGGGTTTTTTCGTCCCAGCGCCGGGAAGACATAGCGCCAGGCGTTATTGAATTCAGTTGCCTGCCAGTCCATCCAGCGCTCAACGTTGGCGCAGGCCTGCGGCTCTGCAGGCAGCAGATCGTGACGTCCGGCCTTGCGCACCAGATAGCGGCAGATGGCGTTGGACTCCCACAGCACGAAATCGTCATCCATCAGCACCGGCACCATGGCGTTGGGGTTCAGCGCGCGGAAGTCATCCGTTTCTGTTGAGGCAAAACCGCTGCCGTAGTCTTCCTGCAGGTAAGGGATGCCCGCTTCTTCACAGGTCCAGAGCACTTTACGAACGTTGATGGAGGTGGTTTTACCGAGGATGTTAATCATGACGCCGCTTCTCTTCAGGGGGATTAATCATTTAAAAACAATACACCCTTTGCGCGAAGAGGGAGGGATAATATTGAGTGAGGAGTGCTCTGTACGGGCAGGTCAGCGCGTTTTAAGCGGAAACGTTACGTCTTCAGGGTGCGTAATGGCGGTTATTCCGCGCCGTTTTCTCCAGAGGCGTCTGCTTGCTTAATGCATGGAAAAAATTTAGGCTAACATCAGAGATATGCTTGCTCATTAAAGGTTTAGAAATGGAAAAAATAACCCCTGAATATACGTCCGTTGACTTATCTCGTTGGGCAAGGAAGGAACATTTTGAGATTTTTCAGGGGTTCGCTCAGTCGACGTTTAACCAGACGGTTTTAATCGATATTACTGCGCTGTTAAAACATATCAAAGCGGTCGGCTGGAAATTTTACCCGACTATTATTTTTCTCATTTCTAAGATCGTCAACAGTCATCCTGAGTTCCGTATGGCTATGAAAGACAATGAGCTTATTATATGGAACGAAATTCATCCAAACTATACCATTTTCCATAATGAAACAGAGACCTTTTCATCATTATGGAGCCATTACGATGGCAATATTCAGCACTTCCAGAACACCTATACTGAAGACATTGCGCGCTACGGTAATAATTTTTCTTATTGGCCTAAAGAAGAATCCCGGGAAAATATTTTTTTCATATCGGGTATTCCCTGGGTGAGTTTTACCAGCTTTAACGTCAACGTTGCGCACATGAAGAACTTTTTTGCCCCTATGTTTACGCTTGGAAAATACTATGAACAAGATGGCAAAGTATTATTGCCCCTTGCCGTTCAGGTTCATCATTCCGTGTGCGATGGTTTCCATGTGGCAAGATTGTACAATGAATTACAAGAGATGATTGATGCCTTGCCGCAATCCGGCGCGTGACGTTAATAAAAAGCCGCAAGCAGCATGCTGCTTGCGGCGTCAGGCTCGTTGACGATGTGGCAATCAGGCAGCTTTTACCGCTCTGATTTTTTTACTGTCAGCCGCAGGGGCATCGAGAGCAGGGAGCTTGCTGGTGCGCAGAATATGCTGCACGGTATCTTTCTGCTCGGCGAGATACAGACCAAGATTTTCAGCCTGCGTTTCATCCATCTGCATTCCGCTTTGCAACAGCCAGTCGGTGAACGCGTCTGCCATATCGAGCAGCTTGTCGTGAGCGTCAGCCTCTTTCTTACTGGCAAATGTCATTTTCTCTTCACCTTTTCTTACGACAACATATTTTATTTCAACAGCCATCACGCACCTCTCATACTGTATTTATATACAGTATAACAGCTTCGGGATGATGTTGCAGTAAAAAGTGAGCTACTGGTGCATCGGCTGCGTTTCACGGCCGCCGATACTGCGTCGCCATGCGCCAGGTGCCTGACCGAATTGGCGCTTAAAGCTGCGGTTGAACGACTGCTGAGAGTCAAACCCGAGCGCGATTGCCACGTTCAGGATGGGCTCATCGCTGTGGGCTAAGCGCTCAACCGATTTTTGCAGCTTTTGCGCGCGAATATAGCCGGCGAGGGGATAGCCCGTGTGCTCTTTAAACAGGCGCTGGAGGTGCCATTTCGAGTAGCCGGAGCGCCTGGAGACGGTCTCAATGTCCAGGCGACTGTCGAGGTTGTTATCAATCCAGTCGAGTAAATCATGCATAAATGCGCCAGTGTTCATCAGGTTTCCCCCACGCAGCGATAGAAAGGTATCTTTATCTGTTGCATTTTAAGGTGGCCTGGTTTCTCGATAATTGCAAGTTTTATTGTTGCATTTAAATCCTTGCCCGAAACGGGCCTTTTAACGCCGCCTCAAATAGCACATAAAGTGCAACAATTATTCTTGCACTTAGTTAGGCGCATTCCTACAATCGCCGCGATAGTGTATTCGAAACTGTTACAGTTTTGTGGCGATGAACGACACAAATGGCCTTAAGCCAGCCCGGACAAAGGAAGTGGCGCGGCACCTCCCGCTGCGTCTTGCCCGGCGGCTACAATTACCGGAATAAAAATAATGAGCCTGCAAAAAACCTGGGGAAACTATCATCTGAATGCGCTGGGAGCGATGATGCTCTCCGTGCTGCTCGTCGGATGTGATGACAGCGTCGCGCAAAACGCCGCGCCGCCCGCGCCCGCCGTTAATGCTGCAGACGTGGTTGTGAAATCCATTAGCCAGTGGGATAGCTTTAACGGCCGGATTGAAGCCGTGGAAAGCGTGCAGCTTCGTCCCCGTGTCTCTGGCTACATCGACAAAGTGAATTTCACCGACGGCCAGGAGGTGAAAAAGGGTGAGGTGCTGTTCACGATTGATGACCGAACCTATCGCGCCGCGCTGGAGCAGGCGCAGGCGACGCTGGAGAGAGCCAAAACGCAGGCCGGCCTGGCGCGAAGCGAGGCTAACCGTACCGATAAACTCATTAATACCAACCTGGTATCCCGTGAAGAGTGGGAGCAGCGCCGTTCGGCCGCCATTCAGGCGCAGGCCGATATTCGCGCAGCCCAGGCTGCGGTAGACGCCGCGCAGCTGAATCTCGACTTCACTAAAGTGACGGCTCCTATTGATGGTCGCGCCAGCCGGGCGTTAATCACCAGCGGCAATCTGGTCTCCGCGGGCGACAGCGCCAGCGTGCTCACCACCCTGGTCTCGCAGAAGACGGTTTACGTCTACTTTGACGTGGATGAGTCAACCTATCTTCACTATCAAAATCTCGCCCGCAACGGGCAGGGGGCGTCCAGCCACCATACGGCGCTACCGGTTGAGATCGGCCTTGCCGGCGAGGAGGGTTACCCCCATCAGGGTAAAGTGGATTTCCTTGATAATCAGCTCACGCCGAGTACCGGTACGATCCGCATGCGCGCGCTGCTGGATAACGCGCAGCGTCAGTTCACGCCGGGACTCTTTGCCCGCGTGCGCCTGCCGGGCAGCGCGGAATTCCAGGCCATGCTTATTGACGACAAAGCGGTACTGACTGACCAGGATCGCAAGTATGTCTATATCGTGGATAAAGAGGGTAAAGCGCAGCGTCGCGATATTACGCCGGGGCGTCTGGCCGACGGCTTACGCATCGTGCAGCAGGGGCTGAAACCTGGCGATAAGGTCATCGTTGACGGTCTACAGAAAGTGTTCATGCCGGGTATGCCGGTGAACGCGAAAACCGTCGCCATGACCGCCAGCACCGCCCTCAACTGATCACTTGACCTGAGAATCCTTCCCATGGACTTTTCCCGCTTTTTCATCGACAGGCCGATTTTCGCTGCCGTACTGTCGATTCTGATTTTTATCACAGGATTAATCGCCATCCCGCTTCTGCCGGTGAGTGAATATCCTGACGTCGTACCGCCAAGCGTGCAGGTGCGCGCGGAGTATCCGGGCGCCAACCCGAAAGTGATTGCCGAGACCGTGGCGACGCCGCTGGAAGAGGCGATCAACGGCGTCGAGAACATGATGTACATGAAATCCGTTGCCGGCTCGGACGGCGTGCTGGTTACTACCGTCACGTTCCGTCCGGGTACCGATCCGGATCAGGCGCAGGTGCAGGTGCAAAACCGCGTAGCACAGGCTGAGGCGCGTCTGCCGGAAGACGTGCGGCGCCTGGGCATCACGACGCAGAAGCAGTCGCCAACGCTGACGCTGGTGGTTCATCTGTTCTCGCCCAACGGCAAGTACGATTCACTGTACATGCGCAACTACGCCACGCTGAAGGTGAAGGACGAGCTGGCGCGTCTGCCCGGCGTCGGCCAGATTCAGATTTTCGGCTCCGGTGAATACGCGATGCGCATCTGGCTGGATCCGAACAAGGTCGCGGCCCGCGGGCTGACCGCCTCGGACGTGGTCACGGCAATGCAGGAGCAGAACGTGCAGGTCTCCGCGGGCCAGCTTGGCGCCGAGCCGCTGCCGAAAGAGAGCGATTTCCTGATCTCCATTAACGCCCAGGGTCGTCTGCATACCGAAGAAGAGTTTGGCAACATTGTCCTGAAAACGTCGGAGGACGGTTCGGTCGTCCGCCTGCGCGACGTGGCGCGTATCGAAATGGGTTCCGGCAGCTATGCGCTGCGTTCCCAGCTTAACAATAAAGACGCGGTCGGGATTGGTATCTTCCAGTCACCGGGGGCGAACGCCATCGATTTGTCTAACGCGGTGCGCGCCAAAATGGACGAGCTGTCTACCCGTTTCCCGGAAGATATGAAGTGGGCGGCACCTTACGATCCGACGGTTTTCGTGCGCGACTCCATCCGTGCGGTGGTGCAAACCCTGCTGGAAGCGGTGGTGCTGGTTGTACTGGTGGTGATCCTGTTCCTGCAAACCTGGCGCGCGTCGATCATTCCGCTGATCGCGGTGCCGGTGTCGGTGGTGGGGACGTTCAGCATTCTCTATCTGCTGGGCTTTTCGCTTAACACCCTGAGTTTATTCGGGCTGGTGCTGGCGATTGGTATCGTGGTGGACGATGCCATCGTGGTGGTGGAAAACGTCGAGCGAAACATTGAAGAGGGGCTTGCGCCGCTTGCGGCGGCGCATCAGGCGATGCGTGAAGTTTCCGGGCCCATTATCGCGATTGCGCTGGTGCTGTGCGCGGTGTTCGTGCCGATGGCGTTCCTCTCCGGCGTAACCGGTCAGTTCTACAAGCAGTTTGCGGTGACGATAGCGATTTCCACGGTGATCTCCGCCATCAACTCGCTAACGCTCTCTCCGGCGCTGGCCGCGCTGCTGTTAAAACCGCACGGCGCGCCGAAAGACTTCCCGACCCGGCTTATCGATCGCCTGTTCGGCTGGATTTTCCGTCCGTTTAACCGCTTTTTCCATCGTAGCTCTAACGGTTATCAGGGGCTGGTGGGCAAAACGCTTGGTCGACGCGGCGCGGTGTTTGTGGTGTATCTGCTGCTGCTGTGTGCCGCGGGCGTCATGTTTAAAGCGGTACCCGGCGGGTTTATTCCGACACAGGATAAGCTCTACCTGATTGGCGGCGTGAAGATGCCGGAAGGCTCGTCGCTGGCGCGCACCGACGCGGTGATCCGCAAAATGAGCGAAATCGGCATGAATACCGAAGGCGTGGACTACGCGGTGGCTTTCCCGGGGCTGAACGCGCTGCAGTTTACCAACACGCCGAATACCGGGACGGTGTTTTTTGGCCTGAAGCCGTTTGACCAGCGCAAGCACTCTGCGGCGGAAATTAACGCGGAGATCAACGCGAAAATCGCGCAAATCCAGCAGGGCTTTGGTTTCTCCATTCTGCCGCCGCCGATTCTGGGGCTGGGTCAGGGGTCTGGCTACTCGCTGTATATTCAGGATCGCGCGGGTCTGGGCTATGGCGCGCTGCAAAACGCGGTGAACACCATGTCCGGTGCGATTATGCAGACGCCGGGAATGCACTTCCCGATCTCAACCTATCAGGCTAACGTTCCGCAGCTGGACGTGCAGGTTGACCGCGATAAGGCGAAAGCGCAGGGCGTGTCGCTGACCGATCTGTTCGGTACGCTGCAAACCTATCTGGGCTCGTCGTACGTGAACGACTTCAACCAGTTCGGGCGCACCTGGCGCGTGATGGCGCAGGCAGACGGGCAATTCCGCGACAGCGTGGAAGATATTGCGAATTTACGCACCCGGAATAGCCAGGGCGAAATGGTGCCGATTGGCAGTATGGTGAAAATCACGACCACCTACGGACCGGATCCGGTTATCCGCTACAATGGCTACCCGGCGGCGGATCTGATTGGCGATGCCGACCCGCGCGTGCTCTCGTCCGCGCAGGCGATGACGCAGCTGGACGCGATGTCTAAGCAGATCCTGCCGAACGGAATGAACATTGAATGGACGGATCTAAGCTTCCAGCAGGCCACGCAGGGCAATACGGCGCTGATCGTCTTCCCGGTCGCGGTACTGCTGGCGTTCCTGGTGCTGGCGGCGCTGTATGAAAGCTGGACGCTGCCGCTGGCGGTGATCCTCATCGTTCCGATGACCATGCTTTCCGCGCTGTTTGGCGTCTGGCTGACCGGGGGCGATAACAACGTCTTCGTGCAGGTGGGGCTGGTGGTGCTGATGGGGCTGGCCTGTAAAAACGCGATTCTTATCGTGGAGTTTGCCCGCGAGCTGGAAATTCAGGGTAAAGGCATCATGGAAGCAGCGCTGGAAGCGTGCCGCCTGCGTTTACGTCCGATTGTGATGACATCCATCGCCTTTATCGCCGGGACCATTCCGCTGATCCTCGGCCATGGCGCGGGCGCAGAAGTGCGCGGCGTCACCGGGATTACGGTTTTCTCCGGGATGCTGGGCGTGACGCTGTTTGGTCTGTTCCTGACGCCGGTCTTTTACGTGACGCTGCGTAAGTTCGTGACGCGCGGCAAAGAGGAAAGAGAGGTTCTGCCTGCGTAGGGATATCGCAGATAACAAAAAACCGCACTCACTATGAGGGCGGTTTTTTTTTGCGTAAATTACTGGGCTTTTTTGTACTGGGCAATCAGTTCAGGTAAAGGATCGCACCCGCTGGTATCGGCTTTTTTGACCTCGTCCAGCGCGCTTGCCACGGTGTGGCGCGCTAATACCGCGAGCGAGGCCTGCTCTGCTTCTTCGGAAATAGATTTGAAGTACCAGCAGGCGTTCGCGCTGACCACGCAGCGGGCCGGCACGTCCGGGCGCGACGCCCAGAGTTTTTTATCTTCGGTAACTGAAAGGTAGATATCGCGCAGGGTAATCTCTTCCGGCGGACGTCCAAGATGAATTGAGCCGTTGCGGCCAAGCGTTGAGACGATAATGCCGTCACGCGTGAGTGGAACCATCAATTTGCGGATAAAGCTCGGGTTGGCTTCCAGGCCGTAGGCCAGAATCGCACTCGTCGAACGTTCACCTAGTTGCTCCGCCATCGCTACGCTGAGAACCATCTGCAAAGCTGTCGGGAAGCGGTAATCTAACATTTCTCTTTCCTGGGTTGCGGTGAATCTTGTTCTTTTTGGCACCGCAGAGGTGAATAAGCAATAAACAACAATATAACAAATACGGTAATTTTTTTGAAGCAATCTGCGGCATTTGCGATCAAACACCCTGTTCCGGTTTAGCTATACGTGCGGTTCGGGAAGTCAACCGTCACCAGCAGGCCACCTTCTGCGGAAGTACTCAGGTTTACGCTGCTGCCGTGCTGCTGTGCAACGGCTTTGACAATGGCAAGCCCCAGTCCGCTCCCGCTTTGCAGCTGATTGGGGTCGCGGAAAAACCGGTCGAATACGCGCTCGCGCAATTCAACCGGGATACCCGGCCCCCGATCGGAGACGCGTAGCTGGGCTGAATTATCTGCTGAGCGTACCTCTACCTGAATCCGCCCGCCCTCAGGACTGTACTTCACGGCGTTTTCAATGAGATTGTCTATAAGCGACATCAGACGCTCCCTGACGCCAGCGATCCAAATCTCATCCTCAGCGAAGAATTCCAGCTCAATCTTGCGCCCGGACGCTAGCGGCTCCAGCGCAGCCATCCGCTCTTGTATGAGCGAGGTTAGCGGCACGGGCTCCATCGCGGTGTCAATGCGCGCTTCACTGTGCATCATCAGCAGCAGCTGGTTGACAAGACGGGCCGCCCGGCTATTGCTGCGCACAATCCCTGCAAGCAGCTGCCGCTGGCTCTCGCTGCTCACCCAGGACTGCAGCGCCTCCACGTTGATGCGCATCGCGGCCAGCGGCGTACGCAGCTCGTGCGCGGCGTCCGCAATGAAAACCCGTTCGCGTTCAGCGCTTTCCCGCACTCTGGCAAGAAAATCATTTATCGCGTCCACCATCTGGCGGAGTTCCTTATGCCCGGGAACAGCCTTTAAAGGGGAGAGATCGTCAGGCGAACGTAATGAGATCTCATTAACCACCTTGCTCCAGGGGCGCATCGCAATGCGGATTGACAGCCACGCAGGAAACAGAAGAAAAGGAATACATACCAGCAGCGGCATAATGTAGTAGCCCCGCGAGTTCAGGTAGATAAAGAAGTTCCAGCTTCCGGCAGGGGTGAAAAGGGTAACCTCCACGTCGGAGTGGGGGGATTTAAGCGTGCGGCTCGTCCAGGCGTGGCCTTCACTCTGAACGCGCTGCAATTCGCCCAGTCTGGTGTTTTTTACCCCCGTAGGTGCACCATCAGAAGAGAAAATAACCTCGTTGTTTTTGCGAACGATCAGGTTAATCGAAAGCTCCGGATCTTCACCGCCGCCATAGCCTTCCCGCAACGCTTTGCTGAATGCTTCCAGGACATCATTACGATCCTGCGGGCGCTCGTCACTGAGATCAACCAGAGTAAAAATGGTTTCGTAAGTCTTACTTCCCGTGAGTATCGGAGGGCTACGCAGGTCTTCCAATAAAATAAAGGTTAAAAAAAGACACCACAGCAGGGTAAGCAGCAGCATCTGGGCGATGATAATTCGCCGTACCAGCGTTGGGCGCCTCAGTTGGTGCCAGACATTTCGCATTAATCTGTCACCTTCTGGATAGCGACGGTATCAATGACATACCCGACGCCCCGCACCGTTCGTACATAGCCGTCACCAATTTTTCGCCGCAAATTCCCCATATGCACGTCGAGCGCATTGCTGAGATTTTCCTTCGCGCCAAATATCCTCTCTTCCAGGAACCGCCGCGTGATCACCCGGTCAGCGCGCAGCATCAACGTTTCAAGCAGCGCATATTCACTGGCCGTCAACTCAACGTGACGCGCGTTCACCGTTACGCGACGCGTCGGGATATGAAGCGATAAGCTCCTGATTTCTATCGCTTCATTTTCAAAACCGTAGCTGCGTCGCGCAAGGGCTCTGACTCGCGCCAGCAGTTCGGCGAGAACGAAGGGTTTGACAAGATAGTCGTCTGCGCCAGCATCCAGCCCGCACAGGCGATCCTGCAGGGTGCCTCGCGCCGTCAGGATGATGACGGGGATCCCCTTAAGCTGCTGGCGCAAACGCGTCATCAGGCTCATGCCGTCGCCGTCGGGCAGCCCCAGGTCGAGCAGAATAAGTTCCGGCACGCCGACCTCAAGCTGATGCAGCGCATCCTCTTTACGGCGAACCCATATGACATCAAATCCTTGATCTGAGAGGGCGATACGTACGCCATTGCCGAGATCCAGGTCGTCTTCGATTAGTAAGATTTTCACATTGGTAACTGTATCAACAGTGAATGAAGAACAACTTAAGAAAAAAACGGTAGCAGGAAATCCGTCCGGTTGACAGCGCCCGCACGCGCTTCAGCGTTTCTTCATTTTCGGCTCATAAGAACCTCAGGGTGAGTATTCAGAATGAGTGCTCTGGCGTGTAAACCGCTGGCATTGCAATCATTTGAATCCAAAGGACTTCTTCAATGAGTAACATCGAACTGCGTCATACTTTCCCCTATTTGCTTCCGAGCCGCAGACTGAAAAACATCGTGCCGGGCGTTATTCTGGCGTTACTGGCAACCCCGGTACTGGCGGCAGAGCAGAAACAGGGCAATGTCTTAACCCTGGGGGGAGGCGTGGACGTCGCGCCACGCTACTCGGGTTCGGATAAAAGCCGGGTCTCGGCAGCTCAGGTAGTAGATTATTCCATGGCAAATGGTTTCTTTATCAGCACCACGCGGGGTATCGGTTACGGAAATAACATTGGCAACCTGGATTACAACGCCGCAGTGAGCTACCGAACAGGCCGTAAAGATAAAGACGTGAGCAGTGATTCGATCAGCTCCGGCAGCGACTATCTGCGGGGGATGGGCGATATCAAAGGTTCCGCTATCGTGGTGCCGGGGCTGGGGTATAAGGTGACCGACTGGCTCAATCTGCAACTGCAGGCTGAGATCCCGGTTTCTGAGAGAGACAACGGTGAGGCGGTGCATTTCGGCATTTCCAGCCCGCTCTACACATCGTCGAAAAATGCGGTGACGCTGGGGCTGACTGGCAGCTGGGGTTCCGGCAAGTACATGCAAACGTACTATGGGGTTAATGCTGCCCAGTCCGCCGCATCGGGATTTGCCCGACATGACGCCGGAGCGGGAATTTACGCCTGGTCGATGAACCTTGACTGGACCTACAGGCTCACCTCGCGCTGGAGCGTTCTCACCTCCGCGGGCGTAACGCAGCTGACGGGGGATGCGGGTGATAGCCCGATCGTGCAACGTAAAACGTCGCCAACGGGAAGCCTGAAGGTGACGTACAGTTTCTGATTGCGGGTTGCTTATAGATATGAGCGCGCAATAGCGACGAATTTGAGCCGCCCCGGAAAGATGATGGGGCGGTAGTTTTTAAATGATGTTTAACAGCAGTCAGAATAATGAGTTGACTGACGTTTTATTAAGAACTGAGAGGCATCGACCTGACTCCGGAGCATTTGGAAACCAGAACCTCACTGAGAAGTGTGCCAATATGACGTGGCTATCATCCCTGTCCGGAGAATAAAGTGCTCGGAAAATTATTGTTAAAGTACATGCCAGGGTTACAAAATTTGTTAGCCTACGATAAAAGCTGGCTAAAACATGATGTTAAAGCTGGATTATCCGTTGCGGCTGTAGCGCTACCCGTTGCTATTGCTTATGCTGAATTGGCAGGTGTTGGGGCAATTGTGGGGCTCTATTCCTGCGTTTTACCGATGATAGCTTATGCACTGTTTGGTTCTTCACGTCAGCTTATTGTTGGCCCTGATGCAACGACCTGCGCCGTGATTGCAGCCGTCGTGTTTCCTCTTTCTGCAGGCAATCCTGAACTGCACTGGCAACTGACGATCGTCATGACATTGATGATGGGCGGGTGGTGCCTGCTTGCCAGTAAATTTCATCTGGGTGCACTTGCCGATCTCCTTTCTCATCCCATTCTTACAGGGTTGCTTAATGGCGTAGCCGTGACGATTATTGTCGGGCAATTAGGCAAGGTTTTGGGGATCAAGCTCGATGAAGCGCAGGTTATTGAGAAAATACTGGCCTTGCCAGGCCGACTTTTAGACAGCCATGTATTAACAATAGGGATATCACTTTTAACGTTAATTATTTTAATGGTTATCAAAACGTATCGCAGCCACTGGCCAGCACCTCTGATTGCCATTGTGATGACAACGATACTGGTATGGGGAACATCTGCGCAACAGTATGGTATTGCCACGATTGGGGGGGATGGCTTCCAGCCTGGTTTACCCGTCGTTAACTGGGGGGCGTTCCAGCCCGGTCCGATGCGAGAATTAGTGATCCCGGCGCTGAACCTGGCTTTAGTGAGTTTTGTCAGTCTGATGCTGACCGCCCGCAGTTTCGCCGCGAAAAATGGCTATGAAATTAATGCTGATGCAGAGTTCCGGGCACTGGGTATTGCGAACATTATGTCTGGGCTATCTCAGGGATTTGCCATCAGTGGAGCCGATTCCCGGACCGCGGTTAATGATTCCGTTGGGGGGAAAAGTCAGCTGGTTTCCATAGTCGCAGCCTTACTGATAGGTTTAGTGGTGGTATTTTTCACGCAGCCATTACAATTTATTCCGGTATCTGCATTAGGTATTGTTCTAATGTATGCATCGTGGTCATTAATTGATTTACGTGGGTTATGGAACCTGAGGCGAAGAAATAAACAGGCATTTCGCCTGGCCTTTTTCACGTTTGGCTGTGTTTTAATCATCGGTGTAATTCAGGGGATCGGCCTTGCGGTGTTGCTTGGCCTGTTACAGTTCCTGCGTACGGTATTTCGTCCCTCTGAGCACTTACTGGGGACTGACGAAAATGGAATGATCCACTCATTAGGGAATACAACCGATATTAAAATGGTCCCGGGCGTGCTGATGTATCGATTTAACTCACCGTTGACCTATTTTAATGTGGCTTATTTTAAACGTCGGGTATTGAACCTGGTTGATGGTGCAGCATTACAACCTCAATGGGTGGTTATTGATGCCGTGGCTTGCTTCACCTATTCAGATATCAGTGTCCTGGCAACCATTAATGAGTTAAAGCGTGACCTGAAAGCCCGACAGATTATGTTAATCCTTGCGGGCAGGAAAACGGAATTAACACGTTGGTTTAAAGAAAGTCGGCCAACGATGAATGATGATGACATGATTCTGGCGCCAGACCTCTATTTGGCACTCCGGTTCATTCAAAGCAAAGAAAGTGTGAGTGAATCAGGTGGTGATGCACAACCAAACCCTGGTTAAAGGCTTGCTCGCCACCCGCGAGCAAGCCATATCCCTTAGCGGTACAACGTCTTTTCCGCAACCGGAACAACCAACGCCGATCGCCAGTCCGCCAGCGTCAGCTGCGCAAGCCTGCCGAGCGCGATATAGAACGGATGCCCGGCGTTGTCGACAAACACCGACAGAAAGCGGGTGCTCCACGGCAGCAGATGCCACGCCAGAAGCCGATCGCACTCCGATTTGCGGCCATTCTCGGCCAGCCATGCCGCCAGCAGCAGCAGGGTGCCGAAATGATCTTCCGGTTCATTTTGCTGCATCTGAAACGCGATATTGTTTTCCCGCATCCACTGGCGCAGCGCGAGGGTCGAATCGCCAAACAGCACGGATTCACGGTCCAGCCAGACGGAACCCCACGGCGGAGCGGGCAGGGCATAAGGACCAATAAACAGCCGTTGCCAGGCATCCGTCAGCGGCTCATCGGAAGATGAGGCAAAGGTTTCGGCAACGGGCAGCAGCGTTTCCGGCGGCAGGGGCCAGTCCTCTATCCATTCGCCAGCGGTAAGTGCCTGCACCAGCGGGGCTGTCTGCTCGCTGTCAGGGGCGAAGTAAAACAGCGCGCCCAGTACGCGGGCGCTGAACGCGAACGAGTCACGGTGTGAGACGTCTTTCATTAAACCTTCCTTGCTCGCGCGGTTATGTCCGCGCGAGGTGATTAACCATTAATACAGACCAAAGCATAAACCAGGGTCATAGAATTCACCCCTTACACCTTCTCAATCTGCACCAGATTGGTGTGCTGCGGGTTGCCTTTTGCCAGCGGTGACGGGCGGTGCGTGGTCAGGGTGTTGATACACGAGCCGTGGTCGATACGATCGCCATTCATATTGGCATCGTGCCAGGCTCCCTGGCCCATTGCGCTTACGCCTGGCATGATGCGCGGCGTGACTTTCGCTTCTATTCTCACCTCACCGCGATCGTTAAAGACGCGCACCGTATCGCCGTTCTTAATGCCACGTTTCGCGGCATCAACGGGATTCAGCCAGACCTCCTGGCGGCAGGCCGCTTGCAGCACGTCGACGTTACCGTAGCTCGAGTGGGTGCGGGCTTTAAAATGGAAGCCAAACAGCTGCAGCGGGAACTGCGCGCGCTCGGGCGCATCCCAGCCGTCAAAGGTGGATGCGTAGACGGGCAGCGGGCTGATGGTCTCATCTTTTGCCAGCTCCCAGGTCGCCGCAATATCCGCCAGCTTGCTGGAATAAATTTCAATCTTGCCTGAGGGCGTTTTCAGCGGGTTGGCTTCCGGGTTCTCGCGGAATTTTTTATAGGCCACAAAGTGTCCGTTCGGATCTTTGCGCTTATAGATGCCCATTTTTTTCAGCTCGTCATAGGACGGCAGCGTGGGATCTTTTGCGAGCATTTTGGCATACAGATACTGCAGCCACTCTTCCTGCGTTCGCCCTTCGGTAAATTTCTGATGGATATCCGGTCCGAGGCGTTTCGCCACTTCGCTCATGATCCAGTAGATAGGCTTGCGCTCAAACTTCGGCGCGGTCACGGGCTGGAGAAAAATCAGGTAACCCATGTTCCCGGCGTAATCGTTAGGGATAATGTCTTCCTGCTCAACGGTCATTAAATCTGGCAGCAGGATATCGGCGTATTTCGCCGATGAGGTCATAAAGTTGTCGATCACCACGATGGTTTCGCACTTGCTTTCGTCCTGCAGAATATCGTGGGTTTTATTGATATCGGAGTGCTGGTTAATAATGGTGTTGCCCGCGTAGTTCCAGATGAACTTAATTGGCACGTCCAGCTTATCTTTACCGCGTACCCCGTCGCGCAGAGCGGTCATTTCCGGGCCACGGGCGATGGCGTCCGTCCAGCTGAAGCAGGAAATTTGCGTTTTGACCGGGTTTTCCGGCAGCGGCATACGTTCGATAGTGATGGTGTAGGTCGACTCACGGGCGCCGCTGTTGCCGCCGTTGATCCCCACGTTGCCGGTCAGAATCGGCAGCATCGCGATGGCGCGGGAGGTCAGTTCACCGTTCGCCTGACGCTGTGGTCCCCAGCCCTGGCAGATATAGGCCGGCTTCGCGGATCCAATCTCGCGGGCCAGTTTAATGATGCGGTCTGCAGGAATGCCGGTGATGCGCGAGGCCCACTCCGGCGTTTTCGCCGTGTTGTCCTCACCCTGGCCGAGAATGTACGCTTTATAGTGACCATTCGCGGTGGCACCTTCCGGCAGCGTTTTTTCGTCGTAGCCAACACAGTATTTGTCCAGGAAAGGCTGGTCAACCAGGTTTTCGTCGATCAATACCCAGGCAATCCCCGCCACCAGGGCGGCATCGGTACCCGGACGGATCGGGATCCACTCGTCTTCGCGTCCGGCTGCCGTATCGGTGTAGCGCGGGTCGATGACAATCATACGTGCGTTAGAACGCTCGCGGGCCTGCTCCAGATAGTAAGTAATCCCGCCGCCGCTCATGCGCGTTTCCGCCGGGTTATTGCCGAACATCACCACCAGTTTGGTATTTTCGATATCCGAGGTGCTGTTGCCGTCGTTGCTGCCGTAGGTATAAGGCATCGCGCAGGCGATTTGCGCCGTGCTGTAGGTGCCGTAGTGGCTCAGGAAACCGCCGTAGCAGTTCATCAGGCGCGCCACCAGCGAAGCGTAAGGGGAGGAGCGGGTGATATTGCCGCCGACAATTCCGGAGGAGTAATTAATATACACCGCTTCGTTGCCGTACTTGCTGACCACGTCTTTCAGGCTGGTGGTGATGACGTTCAGCGCTTCGTCCCAGCTGATGCGCTCGAACTTGCCTTCACCCCGCTTACCCACGCGTTTCATCGGGTAGTTCAGACGGTCAGGGTGGTTGATGCGGCGGCGAATGGAGCGCCCGCGCAGGCAGGCCCGGACCTGGTGATTGCCGTAGATATCCTCACCGGTGTTATCCGTTTCGACCCAGTACACTTCGTCATCGCGGACGTGCAGACGCAGCGCACAGCGGCTGCCGCAGTTGACCGAACAGGCGCCCCAGACCACTTTATCTTCTGCCGGTTTCATTGCATTTTGTACCGCGGCTGCGGCGCTTTTCAGTCCAAAAGGCAATGAAATTCCGCCAGCGGCAAGCGCCAGAGAACCTATCGCCGTAGATTTCACGAGTGTTCGACGGCTAATCCCGCCGTGATGTTCGATATCGGACATGGCTCACCCCACCATTGTGATTACGTATTATTTTTCCCGAAATGATAACCGGGCTAATGATGGGGTGAGTGTTACTTATTTGGAGGTATTAAATATTAATCCTTGTCAAATCAAAGGGGATTGACGGTGATTTACTGAGGTTCAGCCGGCGCATTATCCTGATTGCCGGACGCCGCCCCGCTGCCCGTACGGGTGTACAAAATTTTAAAGGTGTCGTTGGCACAGTGGCCCACCACCTGAGCGTCCGGCTGGTCAGCCTGATCGTTCGGCACAATGTTCAGCGTAAAACCTGACTCCGGCACGCCGTTGTTGATGATCTTCTGCTGAATGTCGCTTTTCACGCGCTCGCAGGAGTCCGGTGCCGCCAGCGCGGCCGTTGAGGCACTCATTAACAGCAGGGCGGTAATCCAGGGTAACCGTTTCATCTGTAGCTCCTTTTCTCTGTGTAGAGATTAATTTTAGCAGGCTTCGTGTAAACAACTGTATTTGCTAATATGATTGGGAATAATCTCTCTGTATTGGTAAAGAATGTGAAGAAATATGCAGCGATAACGCTCCTGGCAGCTACTCTCGCAGGGTGTGATAACAACTCCGCGCCGCTGTCGTTTACGCCCGAGATGGCGAGTTTTTCGAACGAATTCGATTTCGACCCTCTTCGCGGCCCGGTCAAGGATTTTACCCAGACGCTGTTCAACGAGAAGGGTGAAGTGTCCAAACGGGTCACCGGCACCGTGTCGGCGGAAGGGTGTTTCGATACGCTGGAGCTGCACGACCTGGAGGCTAACACGGGCGTAGCGCTGGTGCTGGATGCCAACTACTACATCGATGCAGAAACCCAGCAGCGTAAGGTGAAGCTGCAGGGCAAATGCCAGCTGGCCGAACTGCCGTCAGCCGGGGTGACGTGGGATACCGACGACAACGGCTTCGTGGTGGCCGCACATGGTAAAGAGATGGAGGTGAAGTACCGCTACGATGCGGATGGCTACCCGCTGGGCAAAACCACCGTCTCCGGGGATCAGCATTTATCGGTACAGTCGACGCCATCTAAGGATCTGCGCAAAAGAATGGATTACTCGGCCGTGAGCCTGTTAAACGATAAGCCGCTGGGCAACGTGACGCAAAGCTGCGACTACGATCGCCACAATAACCCGGTGAGCTGCGATCTGACGATCACGGACGACAGCGTCAAACCCGCCGTTGAGCGCAAGTACACCATCAAAAACACGATTGAGTATTACTGAGAATGAAACCGCGCAGGCTACTGCGCGGTTGGTTTCAGCAGGCTGGCACCTGACGGCTTGTGACCGGCCAGATGCTGATGCTGGAAAATGCACATGCGGATGGTATTCCGGTATTCACCATTGATAAAGAACTCATGAATCAGCTCGCCTTCTACCATAAAGCCCAGCTTGCGGTAGATATGGATCGCTTTTTCGTTCTCTTTATCCACGATCAGATAAAGCTTGTAGAGATTCAGTACGTTGAATCCGTAATCCATCGCCAGCTTCGCCGCCCGGGAGGCCAGGCCTTTCCCCTGGTGCTCCGGCGAAATAATGATCTGGAACTCCGCCCGGCGGTGAACGTGGTTGATCTCAACCAGCTCCACCAGCCCGGCTTTGTCGCCTTCACACTCCACCACAAAACGACGCTCGCTCTGATCGTGAATGTGCTTGTCGTAAAGATCCGACAGCTCGACAAAGGCTTCGTACGGCTCTTCGAACCAGTAGCGCATCACGCTGGCGTTATTGTCGAGCTGGTGGACAAAGCGCAGGTCTTCACGCTCCAGCGGCCGGAGTTTTACGTCACAGGGCGCCGACATTATGGGGCTACCGTACGACCAGTGCGGCGATCCAGGCAGCGCAGGGTGTTCGGCTCCCAGTAGGCATTGACGTTCGCACTTTGCTGACACTTATCGCGTGCGTCAAAGGCGACATCTTCTTTGTCCCACTCTTTTTCAGCACGTTTGTTGACCTTCTGACGAAGGCTGCGGGTGTCATTCCATTGTTCTTTGTCCATCGCGGCGTTCTGGCGGCTTTGCGCGCTGTCACCAGACTCAATAATGAGCTTGCTGGTTTCCGCTGTCGCAGAGGCGGCAAAGGCGAACGATGACAGCGCCAGCAGGGCTGTCAGACAAAGGCGTTTGCTTAATGTAGTCATAGCGTTTCCTTTTAAATGGGTGCAGATGAGCAAGTTTCCCCGTTCAGATTCTACACCAAAGAGCAATAACGGCATACCCGCGGAGCAAGTATGGAAAAGTAAAGGGCATCATCAGGTATGATGGTTAAATAAATCCTCACCTGACGTGAAATATGCTCAAAACGACGCTGCTTTTTTTTGCCACCGCGCTATGCGAAATCATCGGTTGCTTCCTGCCCTGGCTCTGGATGAAGAAGGGGGGAAGCGCACTGCTGCTGATCCCGGCGGGCGTCGCGCTGGCTCTGTTTGTCTGGCTGTTAACGCTGCATCCGGCGGCCAGTGGGCGCGTTTACGCGGCTTACGGCGGCGTCTATGTCTGCACGGCGCTGCTGTGGCTGCGCGTGGTGGACGGCGTCAAACTCAGCGCATATGACTGGTCCGGGGCGCTGATTGCCCTCTGCGGTATGCTGATTATTGTGGCGGGATGGGGCCGTGCTTGAGCCCCCCGGGTTTTGTGATCGTTAGCTGATTTTATGATCATTATACTTGTATGGTAGTAGGGTTGATGGGTAAATTTCAAGCATCACAACGAACGATGTAAGGAAAGGAATTATGAAGATTGTCGCGGCTGACGTGTTTGTTACCTGCCCGGGGCGGAACTTTGTCACCCTTAAAATCACTACCGATGAAGGGATCGTTGGCCTCGGTGACGCCACGCTGAACGGGCGTGAGCTCTCCGTTGCTTCCTACCTGAAAGATCATCTCTGCCCGCAGCTGATTGGCCGCGACGCGCACCGTATCGAAGATATCTGGCAATTCTTCTATAAGGGCGCCTACTGGCGCCGCGGGCCGGTCACCATGTCGGCTATCTCCGCTGTGGATATGGCGCTCTGGGACATCAAAGCCAAAGCGGCCAATATGCCGCTCTACCAGCTGCTGGGCGGCGCATCCCGTGAGGGCGTAATGGTCTACTGCCACACCACCGGGCACACCATTGACGACGTGCTGGAAGATTACGCCCGCCATAAGGAGATGGGCTTTAAGGCGATCCGCGTCCAGTGCGGCGTGCCGGGTATGAAAACCACCTACGGCATGGCTAAAGGGAAGGGGTTGGCCTACGAGCCCGCCACCAAAGGCGACTGGCCGGAAGAGCAGCTTTGGTCCACCGAGAAATACCTCGATTTCACGCCAAAACTGTTTGACGCGGTGCGCAGTAAATTTGGCTTCAATGAGCATCTCCTGCACGACATGCACCACCGTCTGACGCCCATCGAAGCGGCGCGCTTCGGCAAGAGTATCGAAGCGTTCCGCATGTTCTGGATGGAAGACCCAACGCCTGCGGAAAACCAGGAGTGCTTCCGCCTGATCCGCCAGCATACCGTCACGCCAATTGCGGTGGGCGAGGTGTTTAACAGCATCTGGGACTGCAAGCAGCTTATTGAAGAGCAGCTTATCGACTATATCCGCACCACTATCACCCATGCAGGGGGGATCACCGGGATGCGCCGCATCGCGGACTTCGCGTCGCTCTATCAGGTGCGTACCGGCTCGCACGGCCCGTCCGACCTGTCGCCGATCTGCCACGCAGCCGCGCTGCATTTCGACCTGTGGGTGCCGAACTTCGGCGTGCAGGAATATATGGGATACTCCGAACAGATGCTGGAAGTCTTCCCGCACAGCTGGCGCTTTGATAACGGCTATATGCATCCGGGCGAGAAGCCGGGGCTGGGCATTGAGTTTGATGAAAAGCTGGCGGCGAAATACCCGTACGATCCGGCCTATCTGCCGGTGGCCCGTCTCGAAGACGGCACGCTGTGGAACTGGTAACCGAGGAGCGAACGATGAAAAGCGTAGTGATTCAACAGCCGAACCAGCTGGTGATTGAAGAGCGTCCGCGCCCGGAGCCAGGCGCAGGGGAAGTCCGCGTCAAAATCAAGCTGGCCGGGATCTGCGGGTCAGACAGCCACATCTACCGCGGGCATAATCCGTTTGCAAAATATCCGCGCGTGATTGGCCACGAGTTTTTTGGCACGATCGACGCCGTGGGCGAGGGCGTAGAACCGTCCCGGTTAGGGGAGCGCGTTTCGGTGGATCCGGTGATCAGCTGCGGGCACTGCTACCCGTGCTCCGTCGGCAAGCCTAACGTCTGCACCTCGCTGGTGGTGCTGGGCGTCCACCGCGACGGCGGATTCAGCGAATATGCCGCCGTGCCCGCTAAAAATGCCTGGCGCATCCCGGATGCGATCCCGGATAAACACGCCGTGATGGTTGAACCTTTCACCATTGCCGCCAACGTGACGGGGCAGGCTAGCCCTACCGAACAGGACGTTGCGCTGATCTACGGTGCAGGGCCGATGGGACTGGTCACCGTACAGGCGCTGAAGGGCGTCTACAACGTGAAGCAGGTTATCGTCGTCGACAGAATCAATGAGCGTCTGGCCATGGCCCAGCGCAGCGGCGCGGACTGGGTCTTTAATAACGGCGAAACGTCGCTGCAGGCCGCGCTGGACGAAAAAGGCATCAAGCCGACGCTGATTATTGATGCCGCCTGTCATCCGTCGATTTTGCAGGAGGCGGTCACCCTGGCTTCCCCGGCGGCGCGCATCGTGCTGATGGGCTTCTCCAGCGAGCCGAGCCAGATAGTCCAGCAGGGGATTACCGGTAAAGAGCTGGCGATCTTCTCCTCGCGCCTCAATGCCAACAAATTCCCGGTCGTCATCGACTGGCTTGAAAAAGGGCTGATCGATCCGGAAAAACTGATCACCCATACCTTTGACTATCACCATGTAACAGACGCCATCGAACTGTTTGAAAAAGACCAGCGGCAGTGCTGCAAGGTTTTACTGACGTTCGGGCAATAACCCTACACGCGGTTAAGAGCCCGCGAAGACGGGCTCTCAGTGGTACGCATCTTACCTTTTAGAGATAGCCATTATGACGCAAGCACAACCTCAAAGAACCACCTCAGATCTGGTGAAAGCCGCCGTCTCCGGCTGGCTGGGCACCGCGCTGGAGTTTATGGATTTCCAGCTCTACTCGCTAGGGGCGGCGCTGGTATTTCATGAAATCTTCTTCCCGGAACAATCGGCCGCGATGGCGCTGATTCTGGCGATGGGAACCTACGGCGCGGGGTACATCGCGCGTATCGTCGGGGCCTTTATCTTCGGCAGAATGGGCGACAGCATTGGCCGTAAAAAGGTGCTGTTTATCACCATCACCATGATGGGGATCTGCACCACGCTGATTGGCGTGCTGCCGACCTACGCGCAGATCGGCATTTTTGCGCCCGTACTGCTGGTAACGCTGCGTATCATTCAGGGGCTGGGCGCCGGGGCGGAGATCTCCGGGGCGGGGACCATGCTGGCGGAGTACGCCCCGAAAGGGAAACGCGGCATCATCTCCTCGCTGGTGGCGATGGGGACTAACTGCGGGACGCTGAGCGCCACGGCGATCTGGGCCATTATGTTCTTCGCCCTCGATCGTGAACAGCTGCTCGCCTGGGGCTGGCGCGTGCCGTTCCTTGCCAGCGTCGTGGTGATGATCTTTGCCATCTGGCTGCGAATGAACCTCAAGGAGAGCCCGGTCTTTGAGAAAGTAAACGATGCAGAAACCGTGCAGCCGGACACCTCGCTGGGTTCCATGGTGAAAAGTAAATCCTTCTGGCTGGCGACCGGCCTGCGTTTCGGTCAGGCGGGCAACTCGGGGCTGATCCAGACCTTCCTCGCGGGTTATCTGGTCCAGACGCTGCTGTTCGATAAAGCGATTCCCACCGACGCGCTGATGATAAGTTCCATTCTCGGGTTTATCTCCATCCCGCTGCTGGGCTGGCTTTCCGACAAAGTGGGGCGCAGGCTGCCGTACATTATCCTCAATATCTCCGCCATTATTCTGGCGTACCCGATGTTGTCGATTATCGTCGATAAGAGCTATGCGCCGGGGATAATCATGCTCTCGATCATCGTTATCCATAACTTCGCCGTGCTGGGGCTGTTTGCGCTGGAAAATATCACCATGGCGGAGATGTTTGGCTCGCGAAATCGCTTTACCCGTATGGCTATCTCCAAGGAGGCGGGCGGTCTGGTGGCGGTGGGCTTTGGCCCGGTACTGGCGGGGATTTTCTGCAATATGACGGGTTCCTGGTGGCCGATTGTAGCCATGCTGGTGGCTTATTCCGTGATTGGGCTGGTTTCGGCGTTCCTGATGCCGGAAGTCCGCGACCGCGACCTCAGCGCGGCTGAAGATGCCGCCGAGGCCGCGCCGAAAGAGCGCGTGGGTTACGGCGCGGTTTCCACGCGACGCTAGCGGTTTATATCTTTCGTGACTTATCACACAACTTTTTGTTTATGTCACACCACCTGAGCAAAAGTTAATATAAATCAAAAACTCAAACGGCAGTATCAGTATGGTTGATGGCAGTAATTTTTTACCCCGACTGCCATTCTAGTTGGTGTAGTCAGCAGGCGCTGCCGCTCTGGACTGGGGGCGGCAGCGATCCACAGCTTTCTAATTAGCGAGTCTTAATCATGGAAAACACCTTATTACAGGCCAACGCGACGCTGCCTAAGTACGATCGCGACAGCCTTAAAGCACGCAATGTACATTTAGGCTTCGGCGCATTTCACCGCGCGCATCAGGCGGTGTATGCGGACATCCTCGCGGCTGAACACGGCAGCGACTGGGGCTACTGTGAGGTTAACCTGATTGGCGGCGAGCAGCAGATTGCCGACCTGAAGGCGCAGGATAACCTCTACACCGTAGCGGAAATGTCTGCCGATGGCTGGACGTCCCGCGTGGTTGGCGTAGTCAAAAAGGCCCTGCACGCGCAGGTCGACGGGCTGGAAAGCGTGCTGGCGGCAATGTGTGAACCGCAGGTGGCGATTGTCTCGCTGACCATCACCGAAAAAGGCTACTGCCACTCTCCGGCAACCGGGCAACTGATGCTCGATCATCCTTTCATCGTTGCCGACCTGCAAAACCCGCATCAGCCGAAATCTGCGCCGGGCGTGGTGGTGGAAGCGCTGGCGCGCCGTAAAGCGGCAGGGCTGCCCGCGTTTAGCGTGATGTCCTGCGACAACATGCCGGAGAACGGTCACGTGATGCGCAACGTCACCTGCGCGTACGCCCGGGCGGTAGACGGCGAGCTGGCGGACTGGATCGAGGCTAACGTCACCTTCCCGTCAACCATGGTGGACCGCATCGTACCGGCGGTCACACCCGATACGCTGGATAAAATCGCGCAGCTGACTGGCGTACGCGATCCGGCGGCGGTGGCCTGCGAGCCGTTCCGCCAGTGGGTTATCGAGGATAACTTTGTGGCCGGGCGTCCGGAATGGGAAAAAGCCGGAGCCGAACTGGTTTCAGACGTGATCCCGTTTGAAGAGATGAAGCTACGCATGCTCAACGGCAGCCACTCTTTCCTGGCCTACCTGGGCTATCTGGCCGGTTATCAGCACATCAATGAGTGTATGGAAGACGAACACTATCGCGTCGCCGCGCACGCGCTGATGTTCAACGAGCAGGCGCCGACCCTGAAAGTGAAGGGCGTCGATTTAGAACGCTACGCTGACCTGCTGATCGCCCGTTACAGTAACCCGGCCCTGCGCCACCGTACCTGGCAAATTGCGATGGACGGCAGCCAGAAGCTTCCGCAGCGGATGCTGGATCCCGCGCGCTGGCACCTGGTGCACCAGACGCCTTTCCCACTGCTGGCGCTGGGCGTGGCTGGGTGGATGCGCTATGTCGGCGGCGTGGACGATCAGGGTAACGCTATTGACGTGAGCGATCCGCAGCTGGCGGTGATTCAGGCGGCGGTGAAGGGAAGTGCCGAAGGGGAAAACCGGGTTAACGCGCTGCTCGGCATTGAGGCCATTTTTGGGAAAGAGTTGCCGCGAGAAAAAGCCTTCACAGATGCCGTGATGAGCGCGTATCAGACGCTGCTGCAGAAGGGAGCAAAGACCACGGTGGCGGAGTACGTGTCGCACCTGTAATTCAATACATGCCGCCGTTCGCGGCGGCATGTCGGCGCACAATTTAGTGCATACCCAGACGAATCAGTTCAATTGGTTCGAACTTACCTTCGCACCCTTCCACTTCCACCGTTTTGCCACGGCGCACCTGCGCGGCATCCAGCCCGTCGCTGTGGATCGCCTTAATCACGCCGGTTTTGCCGGTGCCGCTAATCATGACGCGGCTGCCGGTGGTGATTGCATTGCGGTTACGGTCGTATGTCATCATGGTATTTTCTCCTCTCTAAACTATCCGTTACGGCGCTATTTCAGGTTTTGCCGTTCACGGGGCACTATAAATACGCCTGTCTGCCAGTCATGTTTTTGTTTTTGATCAAACTCACACTTTTTTCTTTATTACATGGGGCGTTGACGCTTCACGACGGCAATTTACAAAGCAGACCGTTATTTTCACTCATTGATAGTTTCTACGAGGAAGCGTTGAGGATTGGTTTATATTCCCGATGCCATTCTGGTTGCAGGAAATAACCCTTCATCGGAATAAGGAGTCAGGCTTATGTATAAGAAGATTTTGATGCCTGTTGACGTGTTTGAAATGGATTTAAGCGACAAAGCGGTTCGCCACGCGGCTAACCTCGCGAAGGCCGAGGGCGCGTCGATTACCCTGGTCAATATTCTGCCTGCCAGCAGCCGGTCTCTGCTGCGCGGATTCAACGCCGATATTAAAAAGTTTGAAGAGTATATGAGCGCAGAATCCGGGAAGAAAATGAACGAGTTAAAACGACTGTTCGATATCTCCCTGGAGAATATTCACACTCTGGTTCGTTTTGGCAGCGTCCGCGATGAAATTATCAAGTTGAGCAAAGAAGGGGAATATGACGTGATTGTCATCGGGTCAAGAAATCCGGGCATCACCACCCATCTGCTGGGGTCAAATGCGGAATCTATTCTGCGCTACGCCACAATTCCGGTGTTAGTCGTTCGCTAATTACGGCGCCGCCCGCCAAAAGGGCGGCAAATATCACTCTTCGCTAAACCACTCGCTATTTTCCTGACGAATAAGCTGCACGGATTCGCCTATCTCCTGCAGATGCAGGGTCATCGCTTTTTCCACGCCGTCCGGGTCGCGTTTTTCCAGCGCGCTGAAAATATCGTGATGCTGGCGGAGCAGCATTTCCGGCGGGGAGACGTGATCGAGGCTCATGTAGCGCACCCGGTCAATGGTGGCCTTGATGTTCTCGATGGTATCCCAGGCCAGCTGGCAGTCTGCAATTTGCGCCAGCTTCTGGTGAAACTCATCATCAAGCTGGAAGAAGTCGTTGAGCTGTTTACGGTCAATCGCAATGCGCTGCTGATGCAGGTTTTGCTCCAGCAGGTAACACTGGTTGTCATTAATGAGCGTCGCGGCACGGCGCACCACCGCGCATTCAATTGCCTGGCGTACGAAACAGCCGTTGCGCACCTGTGAGAGTGAAATTTTGTTCACGTAGCTGCCGCGCTGCGGGCGGATCTGAATCAGGCCGTTCTCCGCAAGCTTAATAAACGCTTCACGCACCGGCTGACGGGACACGTCAAATCGCACGGAGACCTCTTTTTCAGAAAGCGGCGTTCCCGGTGGGATCAGGCAATGGACAATATCACGTCGCAAAATGCGATAGATTTGCTGGTTTACGGGCTGGGTGGGATTGAGTTGCGATTCAGCGGCCATGAGTTGTCATTTCTCAGAGAGTTAGCCCGAACATACTACCATTCTTTTATGACCCGAAACAGACCCGGCCCGCGGGCCGGGAAGGGCTTATTTAGCCACGATGGACGCTAAGTCCGGCAAAACTCTGGCTGACCGGCATCATTTCCACGGTATTGATGTTGACGTGTTTTGGCAGCGTTGCGACCCACCAGACCGTTTCGGTGACGTCTTCCGGCGTCAGGGCGTTGGCATTTTCGTAGGTTTTATCCGCTTTCGCGTCATCGCCCTTGAAGCGCACGTTGGAGAATTCGGTGCCGCCTACCAGCCCCGGCTCGATATCGGTGACGCGAATGGCGGTGCCGTGCAGGTCGGTGCGCAGGTTCAGGCTGAACTGGCGCACAAACGCTTTGGTCGCGCCGTAGACATTACCGCCCGCGTAAGGCCAGCTCCCGGCGGTAGAACCGATGTTGATAATGTGGCCGCGGTTGCGCTCGACCATGCCCGGCAGCACCGCGCGGGTCATGTACACCAGCCCTTTGTTGTTGGTGTCGATCATGTTTTCCCAGTCTTCAACGCTGGCTTTGTGGGCTGGCTCCATGCCCAGCGCCAGACCGGCGTTGTTGACCAGCACGTCGATGGCACGCCACTCTGCCGGCAGGCTGGCAATCATCTCTTCAATGGCCGCACGGTTACGCACGTCCAGCTGCGCGGTCAGGATGCTGTCACCTAAATCGTCCTTCAGCTCCTGAAGCCGCTCCTGACGACGACCCGTTGCAATCACCTTATGCCCGTTGGCGACGAAGCGACGCGTGATGCTTTCACCAAAACCTGCCGTTGCCCCGGTAACTAAAATAATCATCTCACTGTTCCTCAACGCTTTTTGTGTGGTACTAACATAGCACGCCCGCAGAGGGTGCGTTAAGGCAACATTTGTATGACGGCGTTGCAGGCGATGGCGGCCTGGCCTACTCTGGGAAGATATTCGTTCGGAGGAGTGAAAGATGACGGCCACCAACCCCTTTTTTGACATCAGCCTGCTGCCTTACCAGGCTCCCCATTTTGATACCATCAAAGACGAGCATTATCGTCCGGCCTTCGATGAAGCGCTTCGCCAGAAGCGGGCGGACATAGAGGCGATAGTCTCTCACACCGCTGCGCCAGACTTCACTAACACCGTGCTGGCGCTGGAGAAAAGCGGCGTCATGCTTGCGCGCGTCAGCAGCGTTTTCTTCGCCATGACCTCCGCGCACACCAATGCGTACCTGCAGGAACTGGAGGAGCAGCTCTCCACCGAACTTGCCGCGCTGGCGAACGACATCTGGCTGAACGACACCCTTTTCGCCCGCGTCGAGAGCGTCTGGCAGGACCGCGCCGCGCTGGATGCCGAATCCCGTCGGCTGGTCGAGGATACGTACCAGCGCTTTATTCTGGCCGGCGCGCGCCTGAATGAAGCGGAAAAAGCCGAGCTGAAGGCGCTGAATACCGAGGCCGCGTCCCTGACCAGCCAGTTTAACCAGCGCCTGCTGGCCGCTAACAACGCGGGCGGGCTGGTGGTTGATTACGCGCACCAGCTTGAAGGCCTTAGCGCCGAAGAGATTGCCGCCGCGGCGCAGGCCGCCGCGGAAAAAGGGCTTAACGACCGCTGGCTAATCCCGCTTCTGAATACGACACAGCAGCCTGCGCTAGCCGCGCTGCGCAATCGGCAGACGCGCGAAAACCTGTTCAACGCCGGCTGGACGCGCACCCAGAAAGGGGATGAAAACGACACCCGCACGCTGATCCTGCGCCTTACGGCGCTGCGGGCGCGCCAGGCCCGTCTGCTCGGCTTTGAGGATTACGCCAGCTGGAGCATCGCCGACCAGATGGCGAAAACCCCGGCCGCCGCGCTGGAATTTATGCGCGGCATTGTGCCTGCCGCCCGCGCCCGCGCGGAACGCGAGCAGGCCGATATTCAGAAGGTCATCGACGACGAGCAGGGTGGCTTCACCGTGCAGGCCTGGGACTGGGCCTTTTATGCCGAGCGCGTGCGCCAGGCGAAATATGCCCTCGATGAATCGCAGATTCGACCCTATTTTGCGCTCAATACCGTATTGCAGGACGGTGTATTCTGGGCGGCCAGCCAGCTGTTTGGCATTCGTTTTGTGGAGCGTTTCGACATTCCGGTTTATCACCCTGACGTCCGCGTATGGGAAATTTTTGACCATACCGGTGAGGGCATGGCGCTGTTTTACGGCGACTTCTTCGCCCGCGATTCCAAGCAGGGCGGGGCCTGGATGGGCAATTTCATCGAGCAGTCCTTTGAGTTTGCTGCCCGCCCGGTGATCTACAACGTCTGCAACTACCAAAAGCCGGGTAACGGCGGCGTCGCGCTTCTCTCCTGGGATGACGTGATAACCCTGTTCCACGAGTTTGGCCATACCCTGCACGGTCTGTTTGCCAGCCAGCGCTTCGCCACGCTGTCCGGTACCAATACGCCGCGTGATTTCGTTGAATTCCCGTCGCAAATTAATGAGCACTGGGCCAGCCATCCTCAGGTGTTTAGCCACTATGCCCGTCATTACGAAACCGGTGACCCCATGCCGGACGCGCTGCGGGAAAGCATGCTCAACGCGACCCACTTCAACAAGGGCTATGACATGACGGAGCTGCTGAGTGCGGCTCTGCTGGACATGAACTGGCACGGCATCAGCGAAGCCGTGTCGAGCGTTGAAGAATTCGAAGCCGCCGCGTTGAAAAAAGAGGGGCTGGATCTGCCCGCTGTACCGCCGCGCTATCGCAGCAGCTACTTTGCCCATATCTTCGGCGGCGGCTACGCTGCGGGATATTACGCCTACCTGTGGACACAAATGCTGGCGGACGATGGCTATCAGTGGTTTGTCGAACAGGGTGGATTGACGCGTGAAAACGGGCAGAAATTCCGCGAGGCGATTTTGTCCCGTGGTAACAGTACGGACTTGGCTGAACTGTATCGCAGCTGGCGCGGGCACGATCCGAAGATTGAACCGATGCTGGAGAATCGCGGGCTGAGCGCATAAAGTCACTTTTAGCTAAGAAGATAACCGGGCCCCGCGCCCGGTTTTTTTTTAAGGTCTGAAAGCCCGAAAATGGTCAAAAAAAAGAGCTAAAATTTACATTTGTTAACGGTTTGAAATATATTTATATTAAATGTGCTTAAATTTAGGCGCTTTTACCAATCTCAAATTTATAATGCTCGCAAGTTTATTTAATTATTTATGCTGACTGAAGCATGGCCGTTTATTGCATATAAGAATCATCGCAAAAAGATGATTATAATATTTTTATCCCAGTCTAAAGTATTAATTTTCTCTGCCGATTAGCATGGGTGTGGTCGTGGTGGAAACCCATTTCCATTAACCACAAAAAATAAGCCGTTATTAAAATTCATCTCCAGAAGATGAACCTATGCTAATTATTAAGGAAGAGTCATGTTTAAAAATCTCAACATCGGCACCCGGCTTACCATAGCATTTGGCGCAATTGTGGTTTTAATGTCCGTCGTCTGCGGATTGCTCTATTTGAGCTTTGACAGAGTGACGGCCGTAAGCAAGCTCAACGTCCATAGCTATAAAGTGGTCGACAATCTTCGCTCCCTAACCGAAAGCCTGATCAACATGGAAACAGGTATTCGAGGTTTTGCGCTCACCGGCAACCAGGATGTGCTTGAGCCTTTCACGCAGGGTGATGAACGGTTTAAAAGCAAAGTAGAAGAAATTGCGGGGCTTACGCGTGATAATCCGTCGCAGCAGCAGAAGTTAACTTCCCTTTCCAGACTTGAAGAAGAATGGAAAAGAACCTTTGCGCTGCCGCTCATCCAGCGTCGGGAGAGCGTATCCCGCGGGGGCGAAAATATGGATGCGTTTATCAGTAACGTTGAGCGAAATACCGGAAAAGCCCAAATGGACGCCATGCGGAGCGTTATTCAGCAGGCGCTGAGTGATGAGTACGACATTATGGCTGAACGCCAGACCCGACTGGCTGAAGAACGCTTTCGAACGCGAATGATGATTGTTCTGGGGATGATTGCTGCGGTTATCACCGCGCTGCTGACGGGCATACTGCTGTCACGCAGTATTCTCCGACCGCTTAAGCAGGCCGTAAATACGGCGAATACTATCGCTGCGGGCAATCTCACCTCAGCCATACGTATTACCCGGATGGATGAAACCGGCACGCTGCTTGCGGCTCTGGACAACATGCAGACCCAGTTGAAAACCCTTGTCACTGAAATCAAAGAGGCCGCGACGTCGGTGGATCTGGCTGCCGGTGAGATCGAGCAGGGTAATATGGAGTTATCGTCTCGTACCGAGGAGCAGGCGGCGGCGTTGCAGCAGACTGCCGCCAGCATGGAACAGCTGACGATGACCGTTCGGAACAATACCGAGGTCGCGGAGCATACGGCAACGTCAGCAAGAAAGACGGAAGCACTGGCACGTGAAGGTGAGTCTGCCGTGGGCGAAATGAGCGAAACGATGCAGAATATCTCGGCTAACGCCCTGAAGATAAAGGAAATCACCAGCGTTATAGAAGGGATTGCTTTCCAGACTAATATTCTGGCGCTGAATGCGGCGGTCGAGGCTGCACGTGCCGGTGAGCATGGTCGTGGCTTCGCCGTGGTGGCGACGGAAGTCAGAAATCTCGCTCAGCGCAGCGCAACGGCGTCCAAAGAAATTGGGGCGCTGATTGAGCATGCCGTTGAGGATGTCGATAACGGTGTGTCGGTGGCATCCAGAACGGCAGAGACGATTTTGCGGGCTGCGAGCAACGTGGCTACGCTGGCAGAAACTATGGACAGTCTTTCAATGGCCTCGGTTGAGCAAATGCAGGGCATCATGCAAATCAGCGCTGCTGTCACCCAGATGGATGGCGTGACGCAGGGTAATGCGGCGCTCGTTGAGCAATCCGCAGCGGCATCGCAGGCGCTGACCGAGCAGTCCAGGGCACTGAAGCAGATGACGGAAAACTTTGCTATTTGAGCAGCAAAAGCATAATCAAAAGGTAAAGCTCCGGCGTTTTAAACGCGAATTTTAATCAAACCAGCAACGGGGACGCTAATAAAAAGGGGCGTCCCCGTGAATAATGAAGAAAATAGCCGAGCGTCAGTGACAAATTAAAAATACTGACTACGATTTCGTAAAACGAAAATTTAAAAGGAGTTTCTGATGGCGATTGCTGTGGTGACAGTTTTACTCTTCCTGTTGATGTTCCCGGCGGCTATTCACATTTTGCTACAGCTCGTTGGAGGCTGGTGTGACGAGTAGCCTCCCCGGTTAATCCGGTCTTTTGGGCCGTCATCTGATTTTCAATAAGCAGCGCTACGCTACATTTTAAATTTTATTGTACGATCGTCTGGACGCGGGTCATCGCGAAACGCGAGCCGGATAATTTACAGGCAGGAAGTATGTCTCTTCGTTCGCTGCGGGCGTTATGCCTGACAAGTTTTTTCATTGCGGATGTCCGTGATGGCCTTGGTCCTTTTCTCGGTATCTTTCTGACAGAACGCCACTGGAGCCCCGATGATATTGGCATCCTGATGACTGCCGGTGGGCTGGCGGGATTGCTGGCTACGCTCCCGGCGGGGGTAATTACTGACACTTCGCGGAACAAACGCGCCGTACTGGCGCTGCTCTGCACTTTGATCACCCTGAGCACGCTGCTGCTCTGGTTTAGCCAGCAGACCAGCGTTGTTGCCGTCTCACAAATGGTCACCGGCATCTGCGCGGCGTTTGTCGGGCCGCTCATCGCCGGGATTACGCTGGGCCTGACCGGCCAGCGCGGGTTCAGCGCGCAGATGGGCAAAAATGAGGCGTTCAATCACGGCGGTAATTTTGTCACCGCAGTGATAGCAGGCGGTATTGCCTGGTACTGGGGCGTCGGCGGGATTTTCCTGCTGATGACCTGCACGACGCTGCTGACGCTCTGCGCGCTGCTTGCCATCCGCAACGGGGACATTGATAACGATGCGGCGCGAGGGCTTTCATCCTCAGGTAGCGTTCCTGTCCCCGGCTTCGCGGTGCTGATTAAAAACCGGGCGCTGTTTGTGACCGGACTGACGCTACTGCTGTTCCATCTGGCGAATGCCGCACTGCTGCCGATGCTGAGCATGAGGGTGGCCGCGGCACCCGCCTCGATCAATCCTGGCCTGTACGCGGCAGGCACCGTCATCATCTCGCAGGCGGTGATGATCCCCGTTGCCATCTGGGTTGCAGGCCGAATAGAACGCTACGGCTACTGGCGTTTGATTATGCTGGCGCTGTTGGTTATGCCGGTGCGCGCGGCGCTGGCAGCATCGACCGACGCGCCGTTAATGATGATCCCGGTACAAATTCTCGACGGTCTCGCCGCCGGGATCCTGGGTGTCGTCGTACCGTCGTTTATTGTGGTGCTGCTGCGCGGAAGCGGGCACGTTAATGCCGGGCAGAGTGTGGTGATGCTGATGCAGGGAGTGGGGGCAGCCATGAGCCCGGCGTTAACCGGGACGATCGCCGGTCGTTACTCGTTTGCGACGGCATTCAGTGTCCTGAGCGCGATTGCGCTGGCCGCCGTCCTGCTCTGGTGGCGCGTTGCTCACCGAAGCTGGGAAACAAACGCGCCGGATGAAGCTTAGCCCCCACCCGGCGTAGCATTTAAGCCAGTTCGTTAGGGCACGGTTCACCCTTTTCTAACTGCTGAAGATTCCCCAGCGTGGTTTCCGAAATGCTGATCAGCGCTTCGGCAGTCAGAAACGCCTGGTGGCCGGTAAACAGGACGTTATGGCAGGCAGACAGACGGCGGAACACGTCGTCCTGGATCACATCGTTGGACTTGTCTTCAAAGAACAGATCGCGCTCGTTCTCATACACGTCCATCCCCAGCGCGCCAATTTTCTGAGTTTTCAGCGCTTCGATAGCAGCCTGAGAGTCAACCAGACCGCCGCGGCTGGTGTTGATGATCATCACGCCGTCTTTCATCTGGTCAAACGCCGCCTGGTTAAGCAGGTGGTAGTTTTCCGGCGTCAGCGGGCAGTGCAGGGAGATCACGTCGGACTGCGAGAATAGCGTCGGCAGGTCGACGTACTCCACGCCCAGATCCAGCGCTGCGGCGCTCGGGTACGGATCGAATGCCAGCAGACGCATGCCGAAGCCTTTCAGAATGCGCAGGGCAGCCACGCCAATTTTACCGGTGCCGATCACGCCCGCGGTTTTGCCGTACATGGTAAAGCCGGTCAGCCCTTCCAGCGAGAAGTTGGCGTCACGCGTACGCTGATAAGCGCGGTGAATTCGACGGTTGAGCGACATCATCATGCCAATCGCATGTTCTGCTACCGCTTCCGGGGAGTACGCCGGGACGCGAACCACCTTCAGACCCAGCTCTTTTGCCGCGTCGAGATCTACGTTGTTAAAGCCGGCGCAGCGCAGGGCGATATACTTCACTCCCTGCTTTTTCAACTCTTCCAGCACCGGACGACTGCCGTCATCGTTAACAAAAATGCAGACGCCTTCACAGCCGTGCGCCGTTTTGGCGGTTTTTTCGGACAGCAGAAAGTCGAAAAATTCAAGCTCAAACCCGTAAGCTTCGTTAACATGTTGCAGATACTTTTTGTCGTACTGCTTTGTGCTATATACCGCGAGTTTCATAAGACTTTCTCCAGTGATTTTGCATTCACGTTAGCATGATTAAAATTATCTTACAATTTATAAAATATTATTGAATTCAATAAGTTCTATCAATTATTCTAGAGCATATATACACCCTAACTCCATGATATTCATATCCAACGCTTTCTTAAGTGCGAGTTATACAAAAGACATGCCTGTTAGCTTCAATTTTCAGGAACGCAAGGGTTACCAAAGCCTGAAAACGTGGCTAAGCTTAGTTGTTGATATGACGTAGCTCTTTGAATGTATTAACATCAAAGGTAGTATTAGCATTATCGTTTAAAAATGACAGGGAGACCGAATGTACAACCATAATCGGGATAAAAGTCATTTCGAAGAGAAAGTAGTTGAGATTGAAAATCTCGCGCAACGTATTGCCACAAAGCATTTGCTTTATGGTACTTCAGGCATGTTTTTTGAAACTCAACAACTTGTTGATCATCTGAAACGAGAGATCGAATCGCATTGCCTGACGTGGTCAGGTGGGATTCAAATACTTGATGAACAGATTCATCATCTCAAGGATCAGGATGATTTACTTACCTTCAACAAGGCTAAGCTCTACATCGTTGTTGAAAAAAATCGGACCACAACGACGACCTTAGCCCTCAAACAAATTGGTTTCGTTGCGGGTGGGGCGCAAGTGTATGGTGGCGCTAGTTTATGCGTCGGATCGCTGGGACTGGCCTGCGCCGCATATGGTGCACCTATGATTACTCATGGGTTAAACAATATGTATGAGAATGGATACTATCTTCTTTATCGGGAAGATCGGTCAGGCACGCTAAGAGATGCTTATCGTTTCGCGGCAGCGAAGCTCGGCTATGGGAATAACGAAGCTGATATTGTTTATGGGGTTGTTGATATATCATTATCAGCCTACGGTGCTGGCAGGAGAGTTCTGGCTCCCAGAGAAAAATCATGGAGTTTGTTTCGCAACATTGAATCTGATTATATCAGAGGATGGCAGGAAGCGTCTAAAACAGCGATGGCTCTGGATTTGACCAGTGGGAGCGTCACAGGTTGGCAGATGTACCAGATAGCTAAAGAGAATTAATTATGTCGCAACAGTTTGAGTTGTCATTAACTCCCCCCATTCTACCTGCTTTATGCTATTTCATTGTTTCTATTTTAATTTTTTTCTTGTTGTACGTTGGAAAACTCAAGGTCAATAGGCTCCGTAAATATCCATTGTTCATTGCCTATACGCTGTTTGTGATAGCGATTGCAGCCATCCAGATTAATGTTTTTGCCAACGGCTATGAGTTTGTTCGCGGTTTTTTACATATCGATTTTGATCCATGGCGGTACGATTCAGTGTATTGGGGGTCGTTGATATTCGCCATGCTCTACCTATTGGCAATGCCCAGGAACAAGTATTAGTTACGCAGTGTTTTCCCGTTTTTACGTCTGAGATAATGCGTAACCCACTGAATCTAAAATGTGTTCTGTAGGTTACGCATAGCAAAAAGTTTTCTCATACTCTTTACAGCATCTATCCTTTATCTTGGGGTCAACTTCAACTCAACCGCCAAATATGCGACAATATTCGGCATTGCCGGCTTAATTCTTTCGAAAAATCAGGACATTAACTGCCCATGAAGGGTAAATACAAAGCCGCCATTGCGGTTTTACTGCTGTTGATTTTGGTGCCGCTGACGCTGCTGATGACGCTCGCCCAGTGGGTGCCGACGCTCGCCGGGATCTGGCTCCCCGTCGGGACGCGGATTGCTTTCGAAGAAAGCCCAAAACTGACTCGCCACGCGCTGGTGATCCCCGATCTTCGCTATCTGGTGGAAGACTGCGAAATTGCCCGCATCGATAACGTGACGCTGTCACATCCGAGCCGCTGGAAACTGGATATCGGCGCGCTGGATCTTAACACCGTCTGCCTGAGCAAAATTCCCCAGTCTGCACCCTCAACGGTCGCCCCCAAAACGCTGGCCCAGTGGCAGGCTGTGTTGCCCAATACCTGGCTCACCATTCACCGTCTGACGCTCTCGCCCTGGCAGCAGTGGCAGGGCGAGCTCAATGCGTCACTGACGCCCTCCAGCCAGGAGATCGCTTACCGAGGCGAACAGGTCAACATCAAAGGCACGCTTCGCGGCCAGACGCTCTCGGTCAGCCAGTTTGATGTTCAGCTCCCTGACCAGCCGCAGCCGATTAAGCTGGTGGGCGAGTTCACTTTGCCGCTGGTGCCGGACGGCGTGCCGGTGAAAGGCCACGCGGTCGCGACCTTTAACGTGCCACAGTTAACGTCTCTGGTCGATGCCGATCTCGACTGGGAAGACAATCAGGGACAGCTGGTGGTGATGGCGCGGGATAACCCCGATCCGCTTCTCGACCTGCCGTGGCAGATCACGGCGGAACAGCTGAACATCAGCGACGGGCGCTGGAACTGGGATCTTTCGGGTATGCCGCTGAGCGGGCGGGTGTCCCTTCGCGCCGACAACTGGCAGCAGGGGCTGGAGAAAGCTACCCTGACCGGACGACTGAACGTGTTGACGCAAGGCGATGCGGGTAAAGGTAACGCGGTACTGAACATTGGGCCCGGCAGGCTCAGCATGGAAAACAGCAACATGCCGCTGCATCTGAGCGGCGAGGCGAAGCAAAACGATCTCATTCTTTTCGCCAAATTGCCCGCCACACTGACCGGCAGCCTGTATGAACCGCAGCTTGCTTTTGAGCCCGGCGCGCTGCTCCGCTCGCGCGGGCGCATTATTGACTCACTCGATATCGATGAAATCCGCTGGCCGCTGGCGGGCGTGAAGCTCACCCAGAAGGGCGTGGACGGGCGTCTGCAGGCTATTCTGCGTGCCCATGAAAACGAGATGGGCGGTTTTGAACTCCACCTGGACGGTCAGGCCAACGACTTTTTACCTGATAACGGCCTGTGGCAGTGGCGCTACTGGGGAAAAGGCGGCTTTACGCCGATGCATGCCCGCTGGGATGTCGCCGGGAAAGGCGAGTGGCGCGACAACCTTATTGAACTGACGGCGCTCTCCACCGGTTTTGACAAGCTTCAGTACGGCACCATGGAGGTCAGCAAGCCGCGTCTGGTGCTGGATCGGCCTGTACGCTGGCTGCGCGATGCCGAAAAACCCGCATTCAGCGGCGCGCTGTCGCTGAATGCCGGGCAAACCCGGTTCTCCGGCGGCAGCGTATTGCCGCCCTCGGTCCTGACCTTCAGCGTCGACGGTACCGACCCGACTGTTTTTCAGTTTAAGGGCGACCTCCATGCGGACAACATCGGCCCGGTACAGGTGAACGGACGCTGGGATGGCGTGCGCCTTCGCGGGCAGGCCTGGTGGCCGAAACAGTCGCTCACCGTCTTCCAGCCGCTGGTCCCCCCGGACTGGAAAATGACGCTGCGTGACGGTGAACTCTATGCGCAGGTTGCCTTCTCGGCGGCCCCCGATCAGGGCTTTGAGGCGGGCGGACACGGCGTGCTGAAATCCGGCAGCGCCTGGATGCCGGACAACCAGATCAACGGCGTCGATTTTGTGCTGCCGTTCCGCTTCAGCGAGGGGACCTGGTCCCTGGGCACGCGCGGCCCGGTCACGTTGCGGATTGGCGAAGTGGTAAATCTGGTGACCGCGCGCAACATTACCGCGGACCTGCAGGGGAATTACCCCTGGACGGAGGACAACCCGCTGCTGCTCACCAACGTTAAGGTAGAAACGCTCGGCGGGAAGATCACCATGCAGCAACTGCGGATGCCGCAGCACGATCCGGCCCTGCTGCGCGTGGACAATATCTCCTCAAGCGAGCTGATCAGCGCCGTCAACCCGAAGCAGTTTACCCTGTCGGGCCCAGTGAGCGGGGCGCTGCCGTTCTGGCTGGACAATGAAAAATGGATCATTAAAGATGGCTGGCTGACCAACCCGGGGCCAATGACGCTGCGCATCGACAAAGATACGGCAGACGCCATCGTGAAGGATAATATGGTCGCGGGCGCAGCGATTAACTGGCTCCGCTACATGGAAATTTCGCAGTCGTGGACGAGAATCAATTTAGATAACCTGGGTGAATTAACCATGCAGGCGACCATCAAGGGGACCAGCCGCGTGGACG
Organism: Enterobacter cloacae complex sp. P2B; assembly: GCF_014895985.1. Classification (NCBI taxonomy): domain Bacteria; kingdom Pseudomonadati; phylum Pseudomonadota; class Gammaproteobacteria; order Enterobacterales; family Enterobacteriaceae; genus Enterobacter; species Enterobacter cloacae complex sp. P2B. The sequence continues at coordinate 193,206 of NZ_JADBQQ010000002.1, forward strand.
GCAAAAGCAGCTCCGTCAATCTGAACTACACCCATGACGAGAATGTCTTTACCCTGTGGCGCAGCCTGCGTTTTGGCGACAACCTGCAAACCTGGTTTGAGCAACACGCGGCGATTCCCGGTCTCCGCAGTTCGACTGGCAAGGAAAGTGAGGAACAACAATGAAAAAGATGGCTGGTGCGCTCACCGTTGCCGCGCTACTGACCGGCTGTACGCCGCGCATTGAAGTCGCTGCGCCAAAGGAGCCGATTACCATCAATATGAATGTCAAAATCGAACACGAGATCCACATCAAGGTCGATAAAGACGTTGAAGCCCTGCTGAAATCGCGCAGCGATCTGTTCTGAGGATGCCATGAAACGATTAGCGTTGATTTTACTGGCCCTGAGTATAAACGTGCAGGCGGCTGCGCTGACCTTAAACGATGCCCGCGCGCAGGGGCGCGTGGGGGAAACCCTGAGCGGCTATCTTGCTCCGATCCAACAGGATGCCGAAACGCTGGAGCTGGTGAATCGCATTAACGCAGCGCGCACGGAGAGCTATCAGAAGCTGGCCGACAGCAATAATTTGCCGGTTGATGAAGTGGCGAAAATGGCGGGGCAAAAGCTGGTGGCCCGCGCGCAGCCGGGCGAGTACGTGAAGGGCATTAACGGTAAGTGGCTGAAAAAATAGCTAACGGTAGCGCTTGCGGTATTCACCCGGCGAGACGCCAAAACGCTGCTTAAAGGCCGTTGAAAAGTGGCTATGGTCGGTGAATCCCCAGCTGTAGCCAATGCCCGCCAGCTTTTCATCGTCGCCGGTTGACTGCAATTCCTGAGCGCAGAGATCCAGACGACGGTTTTTAATGTACTGCGCCACCACCAGCCCCTTCTCGGCAAACATGCGGTAGAGGCTGCGCACGGACATTCCGCTCTCAGCGGCAATCCATTCCGGACGCAGCGATTCAGACTGAATATGGTTGTCAATCAGCGCCACAACGTGCTGGAACTGGCGCTCCTTGCGCGGCTGAATCACGTCGCGCTGCTGGAACGCGGGGCGCAGCAGGCAGACCATCGCCTCAAGCGCCGCTTCACTCTCCCGGTCACTCAGGTCGCGGTTGTTCATACTTTCCATCAGCAGGCGATGGCTCAGCTGTACCGTGGGTAAGGTGCGGGAAAGGGCGAGCGCGCAGCTTATCTCCTGAAAGCGGCACTGCTGCTCGATAATCTGACGGGGAACCAGCAGCGAAATCTGGCGGGACTTTTCCTGCCAGTTGATCGAGCACGGGCGTGAGGCATCAATCAGCGTAATATCACCGGTTCTGAGTACCGCGCGATGGTCATCCTGCTCAATTTCCGCACTCCCTTCGAGCTGAAACACGGTATAGAACCAGGCATCGTTACTCTGCTTAATCTCATGACGGGAGCGGAACAGGTTAACGCCGCCTGCGGTGACGGTACTGAGCTTCAGGCTGCGCGCATAGCTGGTCTCCAGCTCGCCGTAGAACTTTCCCTCGGTGGGCTGCGCGTTAAAACGCCCGCAAACCTGGTTAATCTGCGCCAGCCACTGCTGATACTGTTCCTGCTCGCTTGCACACGCCATCGTTTCTCTCGCTGCACCGTCAACGTTTTCGCATTGTTGCATTTGTGTTGCATTTTGTCAGAGCTATGAGGCTGACTATAGGAAAGAACACTCACCGGTAACAGCGATATAAGCGGCGATTATCGCGATTTGCGGCACCTGTCACAGGTGGCAAAGCGAATGTCACAGAGACAAAAGCGAGAATGCAAAACCCCACATAGACTGGATGAACACCCTGCGAAGAATAACGAAGGAGTATCCTATGTCTGAATCACTGGTGGCTATTCAGCCTGCCGTGCAGCAATTTTTAGACCGACAACATGGCCTGTGGATTGAAGGGCGTCAGGCCGCGTCGGACAGTGAAAAGCGGCTGAACGTCTACAACCCGGCCACGGGCGAGGTGATTGCCTCGACCGCCGATGCCAGCGTCGATGACGTTGACCGGGCCGTTATGTCCGGCTGGCGCGCGTTTGTCGCCCGTAGCTGGGCCGGAAAATTACCGGCGGAGCGCGAGCGGATCCTGCTCCATTTCGCCGATCTGGTGGAACAGCACGGCGAGGAGCTGGCCCAGCTTGAAACGCTGGAGCAGGGCAAATCAATTAACATCTCCCGGGCTTTTGAAGTGGGCTGCACCCTCAACTGGATGCGCTATACCGCCGGGCTGACCACCAAAATTGCGGGCAAAACACTCGATCTTTCCATCCCGCTGCCGCAGGGTGCGCGCTACCAGGCGTGGACGCGTAAGGAGCCGGTTGGTGTGGTGGCCGGGATTGTGCCCTGGAACTTCCCGCTGATGATCGGGATGTGGAAAGTGATGCCAGCGCTGGCCGCGGGCTGCTCTATCGTCATTAAGCCGTCTGAAACCACGCCGCTAACCATGCTGCGCGTGGCGGAGCTGGCCAGCGAAGCGGGCATCCCTGACGGGGTGTTCAACGTGGTAACCGGGAGCGGCGCGGTGTGTGGCGCAGCGCTGACCTCGCACCCGCATATTGCAAAGGTGAGCTTTACCGGCTCGACGGCAACGGGTAAGCAAATTGCCCGCGCGGCGGCGGACACGCTAACCGGAGTGACCCTGGAGCTGGGCGGGAAAAACCCGGCAATTGTACTCAAGGATGCGGACCCGGCGTGGGTGATCGAAGGACTGATGACCGGCAGCTTCCTGAACCAGGGGCAGGTGTGCGCGGCGAGCTCGCGCATCTACATTGAAGCGCCGCTGTTTGACACGCTGGTGAGCGGGTTCGAACAGGCGGTGAAATCCCTGAGCGTCGGGCCGGGCATGTCGCCGGAGGCGTTTATCAACCCGCTGGTGTCGCGCGCCCACTGCGATAAGGTGCAGACCTTCCTCGACGAGGCGACGTCGCGCAATGCGGAGCTGATCGTCGGTAATCGCGGCCCGGAGGGCAAAGGCTATTACGTGTCGCCTACGCTGGTGGTGAACCCGGATGCCGCGCTGCGGTTAACCCGAGAAGAGGTGTTTGGTCCGGTGGTCAACCTGGTGCGGGTATCCGACGGAGAAGAGGCGCTCCAGCTGGCAAACGACACCGAATATGGCCTGACGGCCAGCGTCTGGACGCAGAATATCAGCAAGGCGCTGGAGTACACCGACCGGCTGCAGGCGGGTACCGTGTGGGTGAACAGCCATACGCTGATTGACGCCAACCTGCCGTTCGGCGGGATGAAGCAGTCCGGTACAGGACGTGATTTTGGCCCGGACTGGCTGGACGGCTGGTGCGAAACCAAGTCGGTTTGCGTGCGCTACTAGTAAAAGCAAAAGGCAACAGGGAGGTTGCCTTTTTAGTGTTTGTTCCCTCTCCCGTGGGAGAGGGGCAGGGTGAGGGCATCAGGCCGCACCCGGCGAATTTTTGTAGGTCGGGTAAAGCGTCGCATCCACCCGACATGTTATAAAGACCACCGATCCCGCCCGGCCTCTTTCGCCCGGTACAGCGCCGCATCGGCGCGGGCAATAATCTCGGTACCCGCAAGCCCCTCGACCATGCCCGCAATCCCCATACTCACGGTGACACGATCGCTGACGGATGACGCGCTGTGCGGTATCGACTCCGCGCGCAGGCCGTCCTGAATGCGTACCGCAACTTTTTCCGCGATATTTTCCGGGCAGTTAAACAGGATCACCACAAACTCCTCGCCGCCGTAACGTGACACCACATCGTCGGGCGTTCGCACTGACTGCTTCAGCACCCGCGCCACGCGCGTCAGACAGTCGTCACCCGCCTGGTGACCGTAGGTGTCGTTGTAGCGTTTGAAATAGTCAATATCCAGCATAATCAGCGAGAACGGTTTCTTCTGCTCAACCGCGTTCTCCAGCACCACTTCCATCTTCCGGCGGTTGGCGGTTGTGGTTAACGGATCCTGATGCGCCAGCGCATCCAGTCGTGAGATCAGCAGCTGGTTTTGCTGGTTACGTCGCCAGGCCTCGTCAAACCAGCTTAAGAGGATGAATCGCCCGCAGATCAGGATCAGCGAAAAGACGCTCCAGATGATAACGAAGTGAAGATTAAGGCCATCATTCAGTGCCCAGCTTGCAATCGGCAGGGTTATCCAGAGCGGGAGCACGAAGGCGAGCAACCCCACAGGGTAAAAGTAGAGGGCCGTTAACCCAGCGAGTAATAAAATAACGCACAGCGGCCAGACGTGGGGCAGCAGTAAATCGGTGATAAACCAGAAGCATGATATCGACCAGATAGCACTACAGATACACAGCACTACGCTGATACCGGCGATGCGCCGCCAGCCCATAAGGATCAGTGCAGCCGAGAGGATAATAATGCCGAGCATCGAAGCGTCGACCATTTTCATCATATGCGGCAAGTGGGGATAAAGGGGATCGCTGGCGTTAAGCAGAACATGGCGCAGCAGAATCATCACGGCGAAGCTGATGTTGACGAAAGCCAGCCAGGGCAGGTTCATCGCCAGCCCGTGCATGACCATGGCGTGGCGCGTCGGCCAGGTTGCTCGTTCCAGCGTCGGTTTTTTTCTTTTTTCCATAAAGCCCTTTCCCGTCCGGGGGAAAAATCATGCAGGTGATATATCAGTAACTATAAGCAAGCGAGGGCGATCATCAAACGTCAGGGTAAAAAAAACCGGGCAATTGCCCGGCGGGTGGTTATTTTTCGTCTTTTTTCTTCCCGAGCGTCGGCGTCTCGTCGAAGAAGTTCCACGGTTTAAGCAGGGTATGCACCCATTCCGTCGGCATGATCGGCCACTCTTCCGCGCGTGCGACGTGGGTGGTGCCGGTGGTCATCCACACCACGTCGTCCTGGTCGTTGAGCGACTCGTTATCCTTGCTGTACTGGCCCAGACCCGTATCGTGGATGGAGCGGTTCGGGAATTTCCCTTCCGGATACAGCTCGTCCGGGTGGTAACGCGTCACCCACAGCTGTTTATCCATAAAGCTCAGACGATGGTAGATCCACTCGTCCGGCGCAAATTTCGCGCCTGTCGCCACCGGATGGGTACCGCCCGCGTAAGGGATAATCTGGTACGAGACCGGGTTGCCCATGCGGTTCTCCTTGCTGGTGTTGCTCAGCAGTCGGATGGTGCCCGGGTCAAACTTCTGTGCCGCCTGCTGTTCGGTATCAATGTCATACTGGTTCACCTGCATGGTGCTGGTGCGCGGGCCGCCGGCGGTATTCGGCTTCACTTCCGGGTCCATCGCCACCAGCTTGTTGTTGATGCCGTCCACGTCCATATCAAGACGGAAGTTATAGATGTGCTGGTGCGTGGTGCCCACGATATTATGATCGATCAGCGTGCCGTACTTTGTGTCGTCTTTGGCGGTGGCATCATGCATGGTTTTTGCCTGAACGCCTTTCACCGCCTCGATACCCGTAGCACCGGCGTCAATGCCGATAGTGCCGTTTTCGTGGAACACCCAGTCGAAGATGTAATCGTAGTTGCCCACGGTACTCACCCAGCGCACCACCAGCTCGCGGCGTTCGGCGCTGACGTTCGGCTTGCCCATCTCCTGATGTTTATATTCTGGCCCCGCGTAGCGTTCGAAAATGGCGATCGCGCGCGGGATCTCCATCGGCGTGCCGGTGTAGTCCGGGATGGTTTCGTTGAGCATCACGGCGTTGGACGGCACGTCTTTACCGCGCACCAGCGGCGAGGTCAGGGTGCCCATGCCGTAGTCGCCGGAGTCGAGATAGGCCTTGAAGTACCAGCCCACGTCCGGATCGCCGTAAGGGACAATCATGCCGCCGAGCGATCCCTGATACATCACCTGACGCTTTTTCCCGTTGTCGTTGTAAGTGACGGTCGAAATCATCGGGCCGACGCGGGAATCCAGGCTCAGGTGGAAATCCCAGTTCTGCCAGTGCACCATGTCGCCGGTAATGGTGTAGTTCTTGCCTTCCGGCTCAATGATGTCGAGCGGCTTTTTCGGCGTCTCGACACGGTCGCGGCCGTCATAGGGGCGCGGAGTCATCGGAACCGGCACAACGGCACCTTCTTCGATCTTCTGAATTTTTTTCTGCTCAAGATCGACCACGGCCACGAGGTTCTCGATCGGGTGGGCCCAGTAGTTGCCGTCGCCGACGTCCAGATAGCTCACCACCTTAAGCAGGCGGTCTTCCTGCTTCAGGCCGTCTTTACCGTCGAAGTAGCCGACGGTAAGCGGCGTGGTGATCACTTTTTTCGGGTCGGTGATGCCGTGTTTTTTAAGCACCTCGGCAAACTCCGGGCTCTCGTTAATGATCTGCTGAACCGCGGTGAAATCATCCAGCAGCACCATGCCGTGCGCGTCCTTCACCGGCTCCCAGCGCAGGATTTTTTTATCCTTCAGGTCCACTACGCTTTCGATAACGTGCTTGCCGTCGAGCATGACGATCTTCGCCTGGCGAGGGGCGTCCACTGCCGTACCGTTGAGCACAAAGTCCCACACTTTGGCTTTCTCTGGTTGCGCAAGGGCGATCTGGGTAAAGCGGGTATTGGGTTTAAAATCCGCCGAGGCTTTCACAATCCCGACAGCCTGCTTAATTTCGTCCGCCGTGAGCGCGTTTAGCGGGTGAGGACGTTTTTCAACCTGGAAGGTCTGGTCAAGACCAGACTGGAAAACATCGTTGATGAAGGTCTCTGAGATAAAGGCTTTTTTGTCCTTCATCACTACCGGCACTTCAAGATTGAGGGGGTGACCGTTGACGATGGCCGTCTTTGCGCCCGGTTTGACCTTCACGAAGGCGCCGTCTTTCGCAATGGTGAACATCTGTGCGTAATCATCCCACTGAACGTCCGCGCCAAAATCCTGCAGTGTTTTGTCCATCGGGACCATATGCGCCTCGCTGCCGTGGGCGAATGCAGGGGATTGCCAGGCGCAACACAGCGCAACGGCCATGGCCAGTGCCGTTCTACGGGCAGAAAAAGAAGAATTGCTTCCCATCGTAGACCTCATCTTGTTGTGTTTTTAGGGTTTATTGTGTTGTGACAGCCTTATCCTGACAGGCGCCTGAGAAAAGCGTTTGCCTGCATCTGCCAGGTTATTTGTTGGTCTTGCCAGGTTAAAAAAGGCGCTGAGATAAATCACAGGTCGTGCAGAGCAATCTCCTCTCCCCGTTGGGGAGAGGGGCAGGATGAGGGCGAACGTTAGCTGAAATCACCCCGCTGGCGCGCCACCAGCGTCAGAATGGAGTAGAGCGCCACGGCCTGCTGGTGCTGGTTGAAAATCTCTACCGCCCATTCCACCACGCCGGTCGGTTTTTCCTCGGCGGTACGCTGTTTCTTCAGCGTTTTGCGCTTGCAGGTCAGACGCACCTGGATGGTGTCGCCCGGCTTGACCGGCTCGATAAAGCGCAGGTTTTCCATGCCGTAGTTGGCAATCACCGGCCCGACGCCTGCATCAACGAACAGTCCCGCCGCGGCGGAGATCAGGAAGTAGCCGTGAACCACGCGCTCGCCAAAGATCGACTCTGCCGCCCCGATCTTGTCCATATGGGCGTAGAAGTGGTCACCGCTCAGGCAGGCAAAATTGACGATGTCCGCCTCCGTCAGCGTGCGGCGCGGCGTCAGCAGGCTGTCGCCCGGCTGCAGTTCCTCAAAGTATTTACGGAACGGATGGACGCGATCTTCCTGCACCGCTGCGCCACGCACCCACTGCTTGCCGATGGCGGCCAGCATCGTCGGGCTGCCCTGAATCGCGGTGCGCTGCAGGTAGTGCTTCACCGCGCGCAGGCCGCCCAGCTCTTCGCCGCCGCCCGCGCGGCCAGGGCCGCCGTGCATTAGCTGAGGAAGCGGGGAGCCGTGGCCGGTAGACTCTTTTGATGATTCTTCGTTAAGGATCTGAATACGCCCGTGGGCGCGCGCCGCGCCGGCAATAAACTGGCGGGCAATGTTCAGGTCTGCGGTGACAAGCGTCCCCGCCAGGCTGCCGCCGCCCGCGCGGGCAAGCTGCATGGCGTGCTCTGCACTGCGATACGGCATCAGCGTGGCGACCGGGCCGAAGGCTTCGGTATCGTGCACCGCCGGGGTTTCATCCGGCTGCGGGCAGAACAGCAGGGTCGGCGGGAAGAACGCCCCCGCGGCCTGCAAATCCGCTTTGCCACCCAGACGGATCTGGCAGCCTGAGGCGACCAGCCGATCCACTTTCTCCTGCACGTCTGCGCGCTGTTCAGCGTTGACCAGTGCTCCCATCTTCACCCCTTCCTGCGCCGGGTCGCCCATCACCACCTTTTCCAGACGGGCAATCAGCGCCTGGCTGACGGCATCAACCTGGCTTTGCGGGACGATAATCCGGCGAATGGCGGTACATTTCTGCCCGGCCTTGGCGGTCATTTCGCGGACCACCTCCCGAATGAACAGGGCAAACTCCGGCTGCTCCGGCGTGACGTCTTCACCCAACACGCAGCAGTTCAGGGAGTCGGCTTCCATGGTGAACGGAATCGAATTCGCCACAATATTCGGGTGCACGCGCAGGCTTTGCCCGGTGCTGGCGGAGCCGGTAAAGGTCACCACGTCCTGGCTGTCGAGCTGGTCGAGCAGATCGCCCGCGCCGCCGCAAATCAGGCTGATGGCGCCGTCCGGCACCAGTCCGCTGTCCACGATGGATTTGACCATCGCCTGCGTCACCTGCGCGGTAGCGGTGGCGGGCTTGATGATGGCGGGCATCCCGGCAAGCCAGGTCGGCGCGAGTTTTTCCAGCATTCCCCAGCAGGGGAAGTTGAAGGCGTTGATGTGTACCGCCACGCCGGATTTCGAGGTCAGAACGTGGCGTGCCGCAAAGCCGCCTTCTTTCGACAGGGTGATTAGCTCATCTTCCGGCCACAGCGTGTCGTCCGGCAGCTCGCGGCTGCCCAGGCTGGCGTAAGTGAAGAGGGTGCCGATGCCGCCTTCAATATCGACCCAGCTGTCCGCCTTCGTCGCGCCCGTCTGGGCGGACAGGGCATAAAACGCCTCTTTTTCGCCGAGCAGGTGTTTCGCCACCGCTTTCAGCATGACGGCACGTTCAATAAAGGTCATGGCGCGCAATGCCTCGCCCCCATGCTCAATGGCATAGCGACGGGCGGCCGCCATGTCCAGCCCTTCGCTGGTCACTTCCCAGAGTGCTTCGCCGCTGATGGCGTGATGAATCGCGCGTTCGCGGCCCCGGCCAGACTGCCAGGTACCGGACAAGAAGCTGGCTAACTGCTGCATCGCTTATCTCCAAATGTTTCGTGATTTCACTATTAATAGTTTGATCGCGAATCATAAAAATCAAGCTGTGTTTTTAATGAATTGTTAACGTTGTGATCTGGCTGGATGAATCGCGTCGCGTAAAGGCGCTTTGTAAAAGGCATGGCGTAAAAGCCTTGCGAGCAGCATCACAAAACCGGGAAACAATTCTTGGGGTTATATTTAACCTTTGTGTAACTTTTAAAAAACAAAGTGATTCAACATTTCGCTTTAATTTGCAAACTAACGAATCATAAAGGTGATGACGTGACGCAAGAACAACGGTTTGAGCAGCGCATAGCGCAGGAGACGGCGATTGAGCCTCAGGACTGGATGCCGGAAGCCTACCGTAAAACGCTGATCCGCCAGATTGGTCAGCACGCGCACTCCGAAATTGTCGGCATGCTCCCGGAAGGGAACTGGATAGCCCGCGCGCCGACGCTGCGCCGAAAAGCGATCCTGCTGGCGAAAGTGCAGGACGAAGCCGGACACGGGCTTTACCTCTACAGCGCGGCGGAAACGCTGGGCTGCGCGCGGGAAGACATCTACCAGAAGATGCTCGACGGCAAGATGAAATACTCCTCCATCTTCAACTATCCGACCCTGAGCTGGGCTGATATCGGCGTGATCGGCTGGCTGGTGGACGGCGCGGCCATCGTCAACCAGGTGGCGCTGTGCCGAACCTCCTACGGCCCGTATGCCCGGGCGATGGTGAAAATCTGTAAAGAAGAGAGCTTCCACCAGCGTCAGGGCTTTGAAGCCTGCATGGCGCTGGCGCAGGGCAGTGAGGATCAGCGTCAGATGCTGCAGGACGCCATCAACCGCTTCTGGTGGCCGGCGCTGATGATGTTCGGGCCGAACGACGATAACTCGCCGAACAGCGCCCGCAGCCTGGCCTGGAAAATCAAACGCTTTGGCAACGACGAGCTGCGCCAGCGCTTTGTCGACAACACGGTGCCGCAGGTGGAGATGCTCGGCATGACGGTGCCGGATCCGGACCTGCGTTTCGATGAAGAGAGCGGTCACTACCGCTTCGGCGAGATCGACTGGCAGGAGTTTGACGAGGTCATTAACGGGCGCGGCATCTGTAACCACGAACGTCTGGCCGCGAAACGCAAAGCCTGGGACGACGGGGCGTGGGTGCGGGAAGCCGCGCTGGCGCACGCCGAAAAACAACGTACCCGTCAGGCCGCATAAGAGGAAATAACCATGAGCAATGTCTACTGGCCGCTGTACGAAGTGTTCGTACGCAGCAAACAAGGGTTATCGCACCGTCACGTGGGCAGCCTGCATGCCGCCGACGATCGCATGGCGCTGGAAAATGCCCGTGATGCCTACACCCGCCGCAGCGAAGGGTGTTCTATCTGGGTGGTGAAGGCGAGTGAAATTGTGGCCTCCCAGCCAGAAGAGAGCGGCGATTTCTTCGACCCGGCGGAAAGCAAGGTTTACCGCCATCCGACGTTCTACACCATCCCTGACGGCATCGAGCATATGTGAGGCAAAGAATGAACTCAGTGACTGCCTATGCCCTGCGCCTGGGCGACAACGGTCTGGTGCTCTCCCAACGTCTCGGCGCCTGGTGCGGCCACGCGCCTGAACTGGAAATTGACCTCGCGCTCGCCAATATCGGCCTCGACCTGCTGGGGCAGGCGCGCAATTTTCTGACCTATGCCGCGGAATTAGAAGGCCCGGGCGATGAAGACACGCTGGCGTTTGGCCGCGACGAGCGCCAGTTCCGCAACGTCCTGCTGGTGGAGCAGCCGAACGGCAGCTTCGCCGACACGATTGCACGCCAGTACCTGATGGATGCCTGGAACGTGGCGCTGTACGAACGCCTGACACAGAGCAGCGACGGCCAGCTTGCTGCCATCGCCGCCAAAGCGATCAAAGAGGCGCGCTACCACCTGCGCTTCAGCCGCGGCTGGCTGGTGCGGCTGGGCGACGGGACCGAAACCTCCGCGCAAAAAATGCAGCAGGCCATCGACAGCCTGTGGCGTTTTACGGCGGAGCTGTTTGACGCCGATGAGGTCGAGCTTGAGCTGATTGACGCTGGCGTGGCGGTGGATCCGCGAACCCTGCGCCAGCCGTGGGAAAGCGAAGTGTTTGCTGGTCTGAAAGAAGCCTGTCTGCAGGTTCCCGCAGAGGTGGCGTACCGCACCGGGGGCAAGAAGGGGCTTCATACCGAACATCTGGGTCCGATGCTGGCGGAAATGCAGTATCTCCAGCGCGCGTATCCCGGTCAGCAGTGGTAAAGGAGAACGCTATGCAACGCCTCGTCGACATCGCGCCTGCGCAAATTCCGCAGATCTGGTCGCTGTTAAGCCAGATCCCCGATCCGGAAGTGCCGGTGTTAACCATCACCGATTTAGGCATGGTGCGCAGCGTGAAGGCGCAGGGGGAAGGCTGGGTGATTGGCTTCACGCCAACCTACTCGGGCTGCCCGGCAACGGAACACCTGCTGGGGGCGATCCGCGAGGCGATGACCGCGCACGGCTTCACCCCCGTGCACATCGTGCTCCAGCTTGAACCTGCCTGGACCACCGACTGGATGACCGCCGACGCGCGCGAGCGCCTGCGGGCGTACGGCATCAGCCCACCGGTGGGGCATAGCTGCCACGCGCACGCCCCGGCAGAGGTGAGCTGCCCGCGCTGCGCCAGCACCGACACCTCCCTTATCAGTGAATTTGGCTCGACGGCCTGCAAAGCGCTCTACCGCTGCAATACCTGCCGCGAACCCTTCGACTATTTCAAATGTATTTGAGGCTGCCATGACAACGTTTCATTCATTAACAGTGGCAAAAGTGGAACCCGAAACCCGCGACGCGGTAACCATCACCTTCGCGGTGCCGCAGGCGTTGCAGGAGGCCTACCGCTTCCGCCCCGGCCAGCACCTGACCCTGAAAACGACGCTGGGCGAAGACGAGCTGCGCCGCTGCTACTCCATCTGCCGCAGCACCGCGCCGGGTGAGATCAGCGTGGCGGTCAAAGCCATCGACGGTGGGCGCTTTTCCCGCTATGCCCGGGATGAGATCAAAGCGGGCATGGCGCTGGAGGTGATGGTTCCTCAAGGGCAGTTTGGCTACCAGCCGCAGGCTGAACGCGAAGGCCACTACCTGGCAATTGCCGCAGGCTCCGGGATCACCCCGATGCTGGCGATTATCTCCGCCACGCTTTCAACCGAACCCAACAGCCATTTCAGCTTGATCTACGGCAACCGCAGCAGCCAGAGCATGATGTTCCGCCAGGCGCTGGCGGACCTGAAGGACAAATACCCGCAGCGGCTGCAGCTGGTCTCCATCTTCAGCCAGGAGCGGCTGGACAGCGACCTGCTCTATGGCCGCATCGACGGGGAAAAGCTGCAGGCGCTGGCGAAAACCCTGATCAACTTCCGCCAGTATGACGAGGCCTTTATCTGCGGCCCGTCGGCGATGATGGACGACGCCGAAGCGACGCTGAAGGCGCTGGGGATGCCGGAAAAATCCATTCACCTTGAGCGCTTTAACACCTCCGGAATCCCCGTTAAGCGCGCGGTGCACGTGCAGGCGGAGGGTCAAAAAGTGACCGTGCGCCAGGACGGGCGCGACCGTGAAATCACCCTGACGGCGGACGACGAAAGCATTCTTGATGCTGCCCTGCGTCAGGGAGCGGATCTGCCGTATGCCTGCAAGGGCGGCGTGTGCGCCACCTGCAAATGCAAAGTGCTGCGCGGCAAGGTGGACATGGCAACCAACTACAGCCTGGAGCCGGACGAGCTGGCCGCCGGGTACGTACTGAGCTGTCAGTCGCTGCCGTTAACCGCCGACGTGATTGTCGACTTTGACGCGAAGGGGATGGCATGAGCGAACTGATTGTTACCCGTCATGGCCGCGTGCTGCAGCTGACTCTGAACCGTCCGGAGGCGCGCAATGCCCTTAACAATGCGCTGCTGGCGCAGCTTGCGGAACAGCTTGAGGCTGCCGCCGTGGATGCCGACATCGCCGTCTGCGTGATTTACGGCAGCGAGCGCTGCTTTGCCGCCGGGGCCGATCTCAACGAAATGGCGGAGAAGGACCTGCCCGCCACCCTGAACGATATCCGCCCGCAGCTATGGGCGCGCATTAACGCGTTTAACAAACCGCTGATTGCTGCCGTGAACGGCTTCGCGCTGGGCGCAGGCTGCGAGCTGGCGCTGCTGTGCGACGTGATCATTGCTGGCGATAACGCCCGTTTCGGCCTGCCGGAAATCACGCTGGGCATCATGCCCGGCGCGGGCGGCACCCAGCGTCTTATCCGCAGCGTCGGTAAATCCCTGGCCAGCAAAATGGTGCTGACCGGCGAGAGCATTACCGCAGAGCAGGCGCTGGGCACCGGGCTGGTGAGCGATATCTTCCCGGCGTCTCTGACACTGGAGTACGCCCTGAAGCAGGCGGCGCTGATGGCGCGACACTCTCCGCTGGCGCTGCAGGCGGCGAAGCAGGCGCTGCGGCAGTCGCAGGAGGTGCCGCTACAGGCCGGTCTGGCCCAGGAGCGCCAGCTGTTTACGCTGCTTTCCGCCACCGAAGACCGCCGGGAAGGTATCGACGCCTTCTTACAAAAACGCACCCCCGACTTTAAAGGACGCTAATTGTGGAATTTATTCTCAGTCACGTAGAACAGGGCGTAATGACCATTACGCTGAACCGTCCGGAGCGTCTGAACAGCTTTAACGACGTGATGCACCAGCAGCTTGCCGAGTGCCTGAAGCAGGCCGAGCGCGATGACGCCATCCGCTGCCTGCTGATCACCGGGGCAGGACGCGGGTTCTGCGCCGGTCAGGATCTGAACGACCGTAACGTCGACCCCAACGGCCCGGCGCCGGATCTGGGAATGTCTGTCGAAACCTTCTACAACCCGCTGGTGCGCCGCCTGGCAAAGCTGCCGAAGCCGGTCATCTGCGCGGTTAACGGGGTGGCGGCTGGCGCGGGAGCTACGCTGGCGCTCGGCTGCGACACGGTGATTGCCGCCCGGTCGGCCAACTTCGTGATGGCCTTCAGCAAGCTCGGCCTGGTGCCGGACTGCGGCGGCACGTGGCTGCTGCCGCGCGTGGCCGGACGCGCCCGCGCCATGGGGCTGGCGCTGCTCGGGGACAAACTCAGCGCCGAGCAGGCGCAGGCGTGGGGGATGATCTGGCAGGTGGTGGACGACGACCAGCTCTCCGCCACGGCGCAGCAGATGGCGCTGCACTTTGCCTCGCAGCCGACCTTCGGCCTGGGCCTGATCAAGCAGGCGATCAATGCTGCGGAAACCAACACCCTCGACGCGCAGCTTGACCTGGAGCGCGACTATCAGCGTCTGGCCGGTCGCAGCGACGACTACCGCGAGGGCGTCAGCGCTTTCCTCGCGAAGCGCGCGCCTAACTTTACGGGGAAATAAGATGCTCAACATACGGACTGTCGCCGTGATTGGCAGCGGCACGATGGGCGCGGGGATTGCAGAAGTGGCGGCCAGCCACGGGCATCAGGTGCTGCTCTACGATATTTCCAGCGATGCGATATCCCGCGCTATCGAGGGGATCCGCCAGCGTCTGGCCTCCCGGGTGACGCGCGGAAAACTCTCCGCCGATGCCGGGAGCCAGATCCTCGCCCGGCTGCTTCCCGTCACGGATATCGACGCGCTCTCCGCGGCCGAACTGGTGATTGAAGCGGCCTCGGAACGGCTGGAGGTTAAAAAGGCGCTGTTTTCGCAGCTGGCGGAAATCTGCCCGCCGCAGACGGTGCTGACAAGCAATACCTCTTCGATCTCCGTCACGGCGATTGCGGCGGACATCCACCATCCGGAGCGCGTCGCCGGGCTGCATTTCTTCAACCCGGCGCCGGTCATGAAGCTGGTGGAGGTGGTGAGCGGGCTGGCAACCTCCCCGGAAGTGGCCGACGCGCTGTGCGAGCTGGCGCTGAACTGGGGCAAGCAGCCCGTGCGCTGCCAGTCAACGCCGGGGTTCATCGTCAACCGCGTCGCGCGTCCGTTCTATTCCGAGGCCTGGCGCGCGCTGGAAGAGCAGGTGGCCGCGCCGGAGGTGATTGACGCCGCCCTGCGCGAAGGCGGTGGCTTCCCGATGGGCCCGCTGGAGCTGACCGACATGATTGGTCAGGACGTGAACTTCGCGGTGACCTGCTCGGTATTTAACGCCTTCTGGCAGGAGCGTCGTTTTCTGCCCTCGCTGGTCCAGCAGGAGCTGGTGCTGGCTGGCAGGCTGGGCAAAAAAAGCGGGAAGGGCGTTTATGACTGGCAGGGCGACAGGCCCGGGGTGCGCTGGGCTGATACCGTGAACGACAGCTACAGCCCGATGCGCGTGGAAAGAAAGCGTGACAGTGTCACAGAAATTGATGATGTGTACTTGATTGAAACGCAGGGCGAAACCGCGCAGGCGCTGGCGCTGCGGCTCAACGGACCGGTGGTTGTAGTAGACCGCATCGAGCGCGACGTCGCGGTCATCGCCGCAGCCGCCAGCAACCCGCATACGGCGACGCAAAAGGCCATCCGCTACCTGCAGCAGCAGGGGCTTCGGGTGGTGCAGATTGCCGATTATCCCGGCCTGCTGGTCTGGCGCACGGTGGCGATGATTGCCAACGAAGCGCTGGATGCTCTGCAAAAAGGGGTCGCCAGCGAGAAGGACATCGATACCGCCATGCGCCTGGGCGTCAACTACCCGAGCGGGCCGATCGCCTGGGGTGAGCGTCTGGGCTGGCAGCGCCTGCTGACGCTGCTGGAGAACCTGCAGCGTCATTACGGCGAAGAACGCTATCGCCCCTGTTCCCTGCTGCGCCAGCGCGCGCTTCTGGAGAGTAGCTATGAGTCATAACGCCTGGCACAACGCCCGCGCCATGTATGAACGGGACGCCTGCGCGCAGGCGATGGGGATGGACATTGTCGATATGGACGACGGCTACGCGGTGGTGTCCATGACCATCACCCCGCAGATGCTAAACGGCCACCAAACCTGCCACGGCGGACAGCTGTTTTCGCTGGCAGACACCGCCTTTGCCTACGCCTGCAACAGTCAGGGGCTGGCGGCGGTGGCCTCCGGCTGCTCAATTGATTTTCTGCGTCCGGGCTTTGCCGGGGACACGCTCACCGCCACTGCGCGGGTGAAGCATCAGGGCAGGCTGACCGGCGTGTACGACATTGAAATTCAGAACCAGCAACAGAAAACCGTCGCCCTTTTTCGCGGAAAATCTCACCGCATCGGCGGCAATGTGACAGGAGAGGCCTGATGCGTGACGCATTTATTTGTGATGGCGTTCGAACCCCGGTTGGGCGCTACGGCGGGGCGCTTTCCGCCGTTCGGACTGACGATCTCGGCGCCGTGCCGCTGCGCGCGCTGCTGGCCCGCTATCCGCAGCTCGATCTGGAGCGGATTGACGACGTGATCTTCGGCTGCGCGAACCAGGCGGGTGAAGATAACCGCAACGTGGCGCGTATGTCGTCGCTGCTGGCCGGGCTGCCGCAGACGGTGTCCGGAACCACCATTAACCGCCTGTGCGGGTCGGGGCTGGACGCGATTGGTTT
The DNA here is from genome assembly GCF_014895985.1 of Enterobacter cloacae complex sp. P2B. Classification (NCBI taxonomy): domain Bacteria; kingdom Pseudomonadati; phylum Pseudomonadota; class Gammaproteobacteria; order Enterobacterales; family Enterobacteriaceae; genus Enterobacter; species Enterobacter cloacae complex sp. P2B. The sequence continues at coordinate 209,951 of NZ_JADBQQ010000002.1, forward strand.
TGCCGCACGCGCCATTAAGGCGGGCGACGGCGACCTGCTGATTGCGGGCGGCGTGGAGTCCATGTCCCGCGCGCCGTTTGTGATGGGCAAAGCCACCGCCGCGTTCCAGCGACAGGCGGAGATCTTTGATACCACCATCGGCTGGCGATTTGTGAATCCGCTCATGCATCAGCAATTCGGAACTGACAGCATGCCGGAAACGGCAGAGAATGTAGCGGAATTGTTAAATATCAGCCGTGCCGATCAGGACGCGTTCGCGCTGCGCAGCCAGCAGCGTACCGCGCAGGCGCAGCAGAACGGCATTCTGGCGCAGGAGATTGTGTCGGTGCAGGTACCGGGGAAAAAAGGGGCGGTCAACGAGTTCAGTGAGGATGAACATCCCCGCGCGGACACCACGCTTGAGCAGCTTGCCGGGCTAAAAACGCCGTTCCGCAGGAATGGGGTGGTCACGGCGGGAAATGCCTCCGGCGTCAACGATGGCGCAGCGGCGCTGATCGTCGCCAGCGAGCAGATGGCGCTGGCGCAGGGGCTGGTCCCGCGCACGCGGATCGTGGCGATGGCGACGGCAGGCGTGGAGCCACGTCTGATGGGACTCGGCCCGGTACCGGCCACGCGCAAGGTGCTGGAGCGCGCCGGACTCAGCATTAACGAGATGGACGTGATCGAGCTCAACGAAGCTTTCGCCGCGCAGGCGCTGGGCGTGCTGCGTCAGTTGGGATTGCCGGATGATGCCGCGCACGTCAACCCGAACGGTGGCGCGATAGCGATTGGTCACCCGCTGGGGATGAGCGGCGCCAGACTGGCGCTGGCCGCGAGTAATGAACTGCACCGACGCGGCGGGCGCTACGCGCTGTGTACGATGTGCATCGGTGTGGGTCAGGGCATTGCCATGATCCTTGAGCGTGTTTGAGCATAAAAACAATGTGAGTACCCTACAATGACAAATACAACAAAGCTTGATCCGATTGAAACGGCCTCCCTTGACGAACTGCAGGCGCTGCAGACCGCGCGTCTGAAATGGACGCTGCACCACGCCTATAACAACGTGCCGATGTACAAACGCAAGTTTGACGCTGCGGGCGTTCACCCTGACGATTTCAACGAGCTGGCGGATATTCGCAAATTCCCGTGCACCACCAAGCAGGACCTGCGGGATAACTACCCGTTTGATACCTTTGCCGTGCCGATGGAGCAGGTGGTGCGCATTCACGCGTCATCCGGCACCACCGGCAAACCGACGGTTGTCGGCTACACGCAGGGCGACATCGACAACTGGGCCAACCTGGTGGCGCGCTCCCTACGCGCGGCGGGCGGCAGCGCGAAGGACAAAATTCACGTGGCCTATGGCTATGGCCTGTTTACCGGCGGGCTGGGCGCACACTACGGCGCCGAGCGTTTGGGGGCGACGGTGATCCCGATGTCCGGCGGCCAGACAGAGAAACAGGCGCAGCTGATCCGTGATTTCCAGCCGGACATGATCATGGTGACGCCGTCCTACTGCCTCAACCTGATTGAGGAGCTGGAGCGCCAGATGGGCGGCGACGCCAGCGCCTGCTCACTGCGCGTTGGCGTTTTCGGCGCGGAGCCGTGGACGCAGGCCATGCGTCGCGAAATCGAAAAACGCTTAGGCATTACGGCGCTGGATATTTATGGCCTCTCCGAGGTGATGGGGCCGGGCGTGGCGATGGAGTGTATCGAAACCGCCGACGGCCCAACCATCTGGGAAGATCATTTCTACCCGGAGATCGTCAACCCGAACGACGGCACGCCGCTGGATGACGGCCAGCAGGGCGAACTGCTGTTCACCACGCTGACCAAAGAGGCGCTGCCGGTGATCCGCTACCGCACCCGCGACCTGACGCGCCTGCTACCGGCAACCGCGCGCAGCATGCGCCGTATGGACCGGATCGGCGGACGCAGCGACGATATGCTGATCATCCGCGGCGTCAACGTTTTCCCGTCGCAGCTGGAAGAGGAGATCGTGAAGTTCGAACACCTTTCTCCGCACTATCAGCTGGAGGTGAACCGTCGTGGGCATCTTGATTCACTTTCCGTGAAGGTGGAGCTGAAAGAGAGCAGCTTAACGCTGACCCACGAGCAGCGTTGCCAGGTGTGCCACCAGCTGCGCCACCGAATAAAGTCGATGGTCGGGATTTCCACCGACGTGATGATTGTGAACTGCGGCAGCATCCCGCGCTCGGAGGGGAAAGCCTGCCGGGTGTTTGATCTGCGTAAAGCGGCGGCGAACGGTTAAAACACCTGGCCATCTCCCCTTTGGGGAGAGGGCCAGGGTGAGGGACTTATGCTATGATTCATCCAGGACAAAAATAACAACAGAATGAATCACATGAATAAACTCGATGCCTTTATCCAGCACGCGGTCAGCTCGGTTCCCGTCAGCGGAACGTCGCTTATCTCCTCGTTATACGGTGACGCGCTTTCCCACCGCGGCGGCGAGATTTGGCTCGGCAGCCTGGCCGCCTTACTGGAAGGCATGGGATTTGGCGAGCGCTTCGTGCGCACCGCGCTGTTTCGCCTCAACAAAGAGGGCTGGCTGGACGTCTCCCGCATCGGGCGACGCAGCTTTTACCGCCTGAGCGATAAGGGGCTGCGGCTGACGCGTCGCGCGGAGAATAAGATTTATCGCGCAGAGCTGCCCGCCTGGGACGGCAAATGGCTGCTGCTGCTTTCCGAAGGGCTGGATAAAACTACGCTCGCGGATGTGAAAAAACAGCTCATCTGGCAAGGATTTGGCACGCTGGCACCGAGCCTGATGGCCTCGCCGTCCCAGCATCTGGCGGACGTGCAGTCCCTGCTTCATGATGCCGGCGTGGCGGAAAACGTGATCTTCTTCGAAGCCCACTCGCCGCTGGCGCTCTCCCGCGCCGCGCTGCGTTCGCGGGTGGAAGAGTGCTGGCAGTTAACCGAGCAAAACGCGATGTACGAGTCGTTTATCAACTCGTTCCGCCCGCTGCTGCCTCTGCTGAAGGAGGCCGCGCCGGAGGAGCTGACGCCGGAGCGCTGCTTCCAGATCCAGCTGCTGCTGATTCACTTTTATCGCCGCGTGGTGCTGAAAGACCCACTGTTGCCGGAGGAGTTACTGCCCGCGCACTGGGCGGGGCAAAGCGCCCGACAGCTCTGCATTAATATCTATCAGCGTGTCGCGCCGGGGGCGCTGGCGTTTGTCAGCGAGAAGGGCGAAACCTCCGTGGGTGAACTGCCCGTGCCCGGCACGCTCTACTATCAACGCTTTGGTGGTCTTACAAGCGCATAAGGAGTGAAGATGCCAGTTTATCAAATTGACGGTCTGACGCCGGTGGTACCTGACGAAAGCTATGTTCACCCAACGGCGGTGCTGATTGGCGACGTAATTCTGGGTAAAGGCGTTTATGTTGGCCCTAATGCCAGCCTGCGCGGTGATTTTGGCCGTATCGTGGTGAAAGATGGCGCGAACATTCAGGATAACTGCGTGATGCACGGTTTCCCGGAGCAGGACACGGTGGTGGAGGAAGAGGGGCATATCGGCCACAGCGCCATCCTGCACGGCTGCATCATCCGCCGCAACGCGCTGGTGGGTATGAACGCGGTGGTGATGGATGGGGCAGTGATTGGTGAAAACAGCATCGTCGGCGCGGCGGCGTTCGTGAAGGCGAAAGCGGAGATGCCTGCCAACCACTTGATTATTGGCAGCCCGGCGAAAGCGATTCGCGAGCTGAGCGAGCAGGAGATGGCGTGGAAGCGGCAGGGCACGCGGGAGTATCAGGTGCTGGTGGAGCGCTGCAAGCTAACTATGCACCAGGTTGAGCCGCTGCGCGAGGCTGAGCCTGACCGGAAACGGCTGGCGTTTGACGAGAACTTAAGGCCGAAGTCGGCGATGTAGCGGTAAGGCCGTCTTTTTTCGCCATATCCATCAGTAGCGCGATGCCAATATAGTTGCTCCAGTTAAAGATATTTTGCAGCACCACTACCGCATTGCCTTTCTCTTTGTCATAGCCGATGAAGCTGGAGTAGCCGCCGATATAGCCGACCTGATAGGTGATTTTTTCCAGACCGATAAAGTCGGTGGTCCAGGCAATGCCCTGCACCCCGTCGGGGCGTTGAATATCGGTATTTCTGACTTCGTCAAAGACGCTGTCCAGCAAGGGATTGTGGGTCGTAGAGACGTGATAGCGGGCATAGGCCGCCAGATCTTCGGCGTTACTGTACAGGCTTGCTGCCGCCACCATGTTGTTGGAAAAATGCCAGTCTGGCGTCAGCTGCCCGCGCGGGATGAATTTTGGCTGATCGCCCGCGTGGCCGAGCGCCCGCTGGGGGTATCCTTTGAGCTTCTGGGGCGTAAAGCTGCTGTTAACCATGTGCAGCGGACGGAAAATATAGCGTGACGCTAAACTCTGAATATCTTCGCCGGTTTTGTGCTTCAGGATATAGCCAATCAGGGCGTAGCCGGTATTCGAGTATTGCGGCGTTTTATCTCTCGGCGCGCGCCAGTTCGCCAGATAACGCAGCACGTTATCGCTGTCCAGTTCACCGTAGAAATTATCACCCGTGCCTAAGTAGCGGATGAATTTTCCGAGCATCGGAACATCCATATTCTGGCGCGGAAGGCCGGAGGTGTGGGTTACCAGCTCCAGCAGGGTGATTTTTTGTGCATCCTTACTTAGCGGCGTTCCCGGCGGTAGCAATGTCGCCAGGCTGTCGTTCCAGTTCAGTTGCCCCTCACTCACCAGACAGGCCACCACTTCCGCCGTGATCCCTTTGCTGAGCGAGCCGAGCGCAAACAGGGTATCGGGCCTGACCGGGTAGCGGTTGACCGCATCGGTAACGCCCCAGGTGTAAAACTGAGGTGAGCCGTGATTATGGATTACCGCGACCGTCATTCCTGGAACCGACTTTTGTGCCATGTAGTGACGCACCACGCTGTCAACGTCGCCATCCAGCGATTCATGGGTGAGGAGTTCCTGGGTATCTTCCGGGGAGGACATTTGCGAGAGCGTGCCACAACCGCTGAGGAATGGGATAGCAAGCAGAAGCCAGCGAATTTTTTTTGTGATGTTCTGCATACCTGATAGCGAGTGTGGTGGTCATTGGCGCGGCGGGAATGTATCACACTTAGCCTGTTTGAATGTAAACTTTCTGTACGGAGGCCGCCGCGTGGGTGGTCATAGCGGCTTTTCGGCCTGCTTTGAGGATTTCAGCATGACACGCTTTCATCAGCTTACCGCCACCCGCCTGGATGGCGGTCTTATCTCAATGGCCGACTATGCGGGGAAGGTGGTTTTGGTCGTCAATACCGCCAGCCAGTGCGGCTTTACGCCCCAGTATGCGGGTCTCGAAGCGCTATACAAGAAATACGCCGAACAAGGGTTAGTGGTGCTGGGCTTCCCCTGCAACCAGTTCGGTAAGCAGGAACCCGGCGACGCCGATGAAATCTCAAAGACCTGTTACATTAACTACGGCGTCAGTTTTCCCATGTTCGGGAAAGTTGAGGTCAATGGCGCTGAAGCACATCCGATGTTTCGTTATCTGAAAAGCGAATTGCCTGGCGTGCTGGGTGGGCGGATCAAGTGGAACTTTACCAAGTTCCTGGTCGGACGCGACGGAAAGCCGCTCAAGCGTTTTGCACCGATGACGACGCCAGAGAAAATGGAGGGGGCAATTGTTGCGGCACTGGGAAGGTGAGTGTTTTTGTCGCCAGAGCCATCCATTTGCCGGGTATAGCCGAAATTCATTATGTCCGCTCTGTGCCAGGAGCGGACGTTGGTACAGGTAGCCCAGTAGTCGCCGCGATGGATGGGTTTACTGGAGCAGCATCGCCAGTAGCACCAGGCACAGCAGTATTACATAGATTCGTGCGTGCCATATGTCAGGTAAAGCAGGTATAACCCGACGGCTAAAAACTATTCCAGCCCAGCCCGTCAGTACCAACAGGCCTAAAATTTTCAGGCTGATAAAACCGAGAAATCCGCTCACCGGAATATTTTGCCAACCAATGACCGCATACGTCACGGCACCACACAGCGCGACAGGCAGAGAAAGCGGGTTAGAAGCGCTAATACATTCACCCATCGCATAGCCGTGTCGCCGTAATAATGGCACTGTCATCACGCTGCCACCCACGCCCAGCAATGCGGCTATCATGCCGATGATCACTCCGCCGCCCGTTACCACTGAAAGTGACAAGCGACGCGGGGAACTGCAGCTAAAAAAACCTTTGCGCAACAAACAATCGCCAATGGTTACCAGCATATAAAGAATGAACAGTGCGCGAACAATATTCTCGCTGAAGACTCCCGCCAGACAGGAACCCACGACAGCCCCGATAGCGATAAACCATAATAATGGGAACAATGTCTGCGCTGAAAGTTTGCCGGCGCGCCAGTTTCGGTAGCTGACCCAGCCCGCGTTAAAAATCATCACCGCCGTTGAGGTAGCAACCGCGATATGCATGGCGTTTCCTGCCAGCTCAGACTGCCGCAGCATCAGTTGATAAACAAATGGCACCACGACAAAACCGCCCCCAAAACCAAAGAGCACCGTGGTGATACCGGTAGTAAAGCCTGCCAGTGCAATAATTGCGATATCGTTCAAGAGAATATCCCCGACCTGAAAATGAGCGAGCAGCTTATACCGGTAGCATCCTGCTTCCCATTTGCGCAGCGCTCAATTACCTTTGTAAATCGTTCAGACGGAGACCGGTGTGCGCAACGTAAAAATTGAAGATGTCGATAAGCTCGATCGTGAAGTGGTGGCGTTAGGCAATGACTATGCGCAGGGATTTATACTGCCACAACACCAACATCGCCGCGCGCAGCTGCTGTATGGTGCAACGGGTCTCATGTACGTCTCAACCTGTAACGGAGAGTGGGTTGTTCCCCCACAACATGCAGTATGGATCCCACCCGAAACCCCTCACGCTGTCCGGTTTGTAGGTGTGACCACGCGTAGCTTATATATTGAACCAACATGCGTGACGGGATCGATTAAGTATCGACACTGTAAGGTGATCAGCGTATCGCCATTGTTACGTCAGTTGTTGCTTGATGCCGTGGATTTGCCGCTGATGTATGACAGCGCACGCGACCGTGCGCTGGTAAATCTGCTGTTACTGGAACTGGCGGAAATGCCGGTTCGCGAATTCGATATTCCGCTGCCACAACATCCGGCTCTGTTGGCTCTTTGTCAGGCGTTTTTACTCAACCCCTCAATCCATGATCCTGCTGAGCGCTGGGCCAGTACGCTGTTTATGAGCGCCAGTACCTTTCGTCGACTTTTCTTACGGCAAACCGGCATGTCATTTTCTGCATGGCGACAGCGAGCCTGTGTCGTCAGTGCGCTGACGTTGCTGATAACAGGTAAACCGGTGAATGAAGTGGCACTCACTCTCGGATACGACAATGCATCATCTTTCGCCACGATGTTCCGCCGTGTCACGGGACAGCCGCCTTCGTATTATCGGCTTGATTTCAAAAGCTTCACAGGGCACCGTTCATAACATCAGTTATGTGACCACAGCGGACGTTCTGAGCTGTGTTAGCGTTAATCAGGTTATCTTGTGCTGAGTGCAAGTTTAGCTGCAAAGCACAAAAACAATCCTCCTGTAGCTCTGTCCATTCCCCTGATAACACTGCTTTTCTTCAGTATGGCTGATGCAAAGTGCGTGGATAAAATGAGCGTGACTGACCACATTGTCCCTATTGCGACATGAATGCTGACAAGTATAAAAGTCCATACAAAGGGGGAATGTCCGGCAGGTATGAATTGAGGTAAAAAAGAGACATAGAAAATACCCATTTTAGGATTGAGTACATTTCCCAGCATTCCTTTTATAAACCAGTTCCCCGCTGAAGGATTAACGCCATCGCCGTGATTGAAAGATGAACGTGGCCGCCTCAGCAGTTGTAAACCCAGCCAGCAAAGGTAAGTCGCACCACAAATTTTCAGCATGGTATAAGCGAGCTCTGACACCGCCAGCAGCGCTCCCAGTCCCAGCGCAACAAGTGCGCCCCAGATAAAACAGCCAGCATCAATTCCAAGAGCTGCCTGAAAAGCCTTCTTTCCACCTTCAGCACATGCCGTTCGTAGAATGAGTGCCGTATCCAGGCCCGGAGTGAGGGTGAGCAGTAGTGCCGCGAGAGAGAAGGCAAGGAGAGAATCAGTAACAGACATTTTCTTTATCCGAAAGAGTGGATGTTACCCCCTTACTTTGCGCCAATCAATTAGACAAAGGCAGTTATGTGAATAAATTGTAAATTGCTTTAATGAGAAAAGCCCTGCTGGCATACCGGGCTACAACTCAGGACGCTTTCTCATGCACTGTCATGATGAATACCAATGGGTCCTTCTCCCGGTTTTCATAGAAATGAGGAACGTCCGTTCTGGCAGTTGCCGAACAGCCAGTTTTTACCTGATACACGTGATCCTGTACGCCGAGTGTGAGCGTGCCCGACTGAACATAAAACAGTTCTAGCGTTCCTTCCGCGTGGCCGGGTGACGCAAACTTTTCCCCGGGCTGCATTTCCCACATCCAGAGCTCGGTCATATCAGGGCCACCCGATCCTGCGAGTAATCTTGCTCTCCCGCCTGTTTCACCTTGCCACAATTCTGGGATCTCATCTTCAGCAATGAGATGCACGGTCGGTTTGGCACTGACATCCACAAAATCAGCCACCGAAACCCCCATCGCGGCAGCCAGGCGACATAACAGGGCAATGCTGGGATTCGCCCGGCATCCCTCTATCTCAACCAACGCTCCCTTACTTACACCCGCCTGACGCGAGAGTTCATCAAGGGAGATTTTCTTTTGCTTACGATACAGTTTAATTCGCTGCGATACGGCTTCATTCACGGAGCTGGCGATCGAATTTGCATCGGTCATTAAATTGACTTTTTTGGTCATTGGTCATTATCATGGAATAAATTGGTCATTACAGGATTATCACGTGTTAACAGTATCTCCGTCAATTTCTCCTGAAATTTATCGTATTGCTCCCGGTTTTCGGGCGCTCAGTATACGCGTAAAAGCTGCGCCAGTGCTTAATCCCGGCACTGGAGAAACGGCGCTGCGAGAAGCCTGTGAGGCGGTTCTGGCCGGTGAGCCTGCCTGGGCGGAATCTCATCTGGCGGCATGGGCCGACGTTTTTCAAAAATTTGGGGCTAAACCTAAACGCACCCCTTGCTCAGCGGATGCGTTACGCAAGCGCGTCTTACGTGACGGAACGATGCCAGCGCTCGATCCTGTCGTTGATCTTTATAATGCCGTCAGTCTCCGCTATGCCGTTCCGGTTGGTGGAGAGGATCTCTCTGCCTATAAGGGGGCCCCGCGTCTGACTGTGGCCAAAGGAACAGAATCTTTTGATACGGTCAAAGAGGGAGAGACCACCGTTGAGTATCCTTCACAAGGCGAGGTTATCTGGTGTGATGATATCGGCGTGACCTGCCGTCGCTGGAACTGGCGACAGGGGATCAGAACCCGCTTAGGCGTGGAAGCGCAGCAAATGTGGTTCATTCTGGAGAGTCTCCCGCAGATGCCGCTGGAGATGCTTCACGAAGCCGGAAAAATGCTGACCGACGGCCTGGAAAAAATGATGCCCGGTCTGTGGTTTGACGTTGCTCTCATCGAAGAACCACAGCAGTAATATCCTTCAGGAGAAACATGTATGTTTACCGGCTTGTCGGCATTTCCATTAACCCCAGTCACCGCCAGCGGCGTGGATGAAAAGGGTTTCAGCCATATCCTTTCCCGTCTTACAGACGCTCGGGTTGATTCAATGGGCATCCTGGGGTCAACCGGAAGCTACGCCTATCTCACCCGGGAGCAGCGCAAGCGCGTAGCAACGCTGGCCAAACAGCATGCAGGGAACATCCCCGTGATGGTGTGTGTGGGAGCGGTCAGTACCGATGCCATTCTGCATCTGGCAGATGATGCACAGGCCGCTGGTGCGAATGCGCTGTTACTCCCGGCGGTCAGCTACCAGCCACTCCGTGACGAAGAAGTCTTCTCACTCTTTGAGACCGTTACCCGGCACGTGTCTGTACCGGTGTGTATCTATGATAATCCGGGCACGACGCATTTTACCTTTACGGATGAACTCCACGGTCGTCTCTCATCACTTGAGGGTGTCCGCTCGGTCAAGATCCCTGGCGTCCCGAATAGCCCCGCTGCAGCAACTGAGCGGGTGAAGGCGTTACGTCAACATCTGCATCCTGGCGTAACAATCGGTATCAGTGGCGACGCTTATGCGGGACTGGGATTAAACGCCGGTTGTGAAGTGTGGTATTCCGTGTGTGGCGGTCTGTTCCCTGAGATGGCGAAACAAATCACTGAAGCCGCGGCGGCAAACGATCGTCAACGCGTTACAGCCCTGACAACCCGCCTTGAGCCATTGTGGTCGCTGTTCCGTAAACATGGCGGAAGTATTCGCGTTATTGCCGCTGCGTCTGGCGTGCTTGGGCTTACCGACATGGATTGCCTGCCTCGCCCTCTGCAACCGTTGTCAGCTGGCGACATCGCGGATATTGCCCATGTGATAAGCACGCTGGAGCTGAAGTGATCTCCGCAGGACTGGGTGTCTACCGGTCCTTACCGCAAAATTTTATTATTGAAGTGACTCTTCTTCGCCTGATAGCTTATCTGCATCAGAAGAATAATGCTGGCAAACGCACGCCAGTTTATGCCCGTCAGGATCGCGCAGATAGGCAACATAAAAGTCGGGGCCGTAGGCGGTTCGTGTACCGGGCACGCCTTCATTTTTCCCACCCGCGCCGAGGCCCGCTGCATGGAAGCGTCTGACAATGTCCGCGTTATCTGCTCTGAAGGCGAACATTGTCCCGTTTCCCGCCGTCGCGGGTTGCTGGTCAAATGGAGGACAAATGCAGAAGCTAAATTCGTCATCCGGATGATTTTCGTTTCCCCACATTGCCCAGCTATCAGTCCAGGCGGGCAGACGTGTATAGCCCAGCACGTTAAAAATAGCGTCATAAAAGTTCACGGCGCGCTGAAAGTCATTTGTGCCAATCGTGGTATAAGCCAGCACTTTAAACATCCTCTTTTCCGTCAGTCTGAACAGAGATTATCTCAAAGTAGCTATCTTCATCACCACCCAGGCCAGGATCATCGGCATGCCTCAGCAGGAAGACTCGGCGATAAAAAATGTTGGCTGACGTCATCATGTGCCGATAATACAAAAACTGTATGATTACACCTTCCAAAAAGGGAATGTATGTCTTTACCGCCACTGTATGCGCTGCGCGCGTTCGAAGTTGCCGCACGGCTGAACTCCTTCAGCAAAGCGGCTGAAGTCCTGAATATCACGCCGGGGGCGGTCAGCAGGCATGTCCGCACGCTTGAGATGTGGTTCGACTGCGAGCTGTTTAAACGGCAGGGACCGAGAGTGGAAGTCAGCGACGCCGGGCGTATTCTGGCCGGGCAGCTTAGCGAAAGTTTCTCGAATATTGAGTGGGCCTGTCGCGCATTCAAAAGTGAAAACCACCTTCTGCGCCTCAAGGCCCCGAGCACACTGACGATGCGATGGCTCCTGAACGTTCTCAAAACCTTTCGCGAGAACCATGCGAAGCCGAAAATCGAAATTGCCAGCGTCTGGATGGACTTCGACACGGTTGACTTCAGCCGCGAGCCCTACGATTGTGCGATCCTCCTCGGTAACGGCTATTTCGGCGAATCAACGGAGAGCAGGCTGCTGTTCAGCGAATGGCTTATTCCGGTTTGTACGCCGTCTTTGCTGGAGCCTGCCCGGCATCAGCTTCCAGAATGCGATCTTATTCATCCGTCTCCGGACCGACGGGACTGGAAGCGCTGGCTGAAAAGGACGGGCTTATTCCCCGGCCTCGACATGAGCGGCGGGATCGTGTTCGACACCCTGGAGCAGGGAAGCCTTGCGGCCATGCACGGACACGGCGTGGCGATGGCCGATCTCCGGCTCACGCTCGACGCGCTGAAAAGCGGCCTGCTCGCGCTGCCCTTCCGGGAGGCGATAGCAACAGGGGACGGATACTATCTTGTCTGGCCGAAAAATTCGCTCAGAGGACAGAGTATTGAACGGTTGCTGGCCTGGCTTAACCTCAATTCGCCGGTCGTTCCTTCGCTGGATATCGTCTGTCTTGAGTATAATGAAAAGCGGCTGTCTTAAATCAAACAGGATATTCCTTACGGACTATCCTGTTTAATAAGTTTACGCGTAGGGTATATTCGCCATCTTCTTATATCTTTCCGGCAGTGCGCTATTCAGGTTAAGTAATTTATCCAGAATATAAAGCGCTGGCGTCCCCTTTGCGCGCTCTTCGTCGATCAGCGAAGAACGTAGCACATTGGCAGCCGAGGTCATTTTACGAAAATACTCTTCTGATTCCGGCGTCTGTACTTCACCGGACTCCGCGTAACGCACCCGTGGCCAGTCCGCGAAGTCAGGCTGGGGGAAGAGTCCGACGTCTTTTGTCATATGTGCTGAGAGTAGCTCCTCGGCATTGCCAGGAGCGTTCTGGGCAAATGAGAGCAGGTGCAGTCGATGTATAAATGGCGAAAGCGCTTCTGAACGATGACTTTCTGAGGAAAGTAAGGTGATTAGCGCAGGTATTTTTTCATCAGCGGTGCTTTTTTCTGGTGAGAGGGTTTTCAATAAATGGAATAAAACATCGAGTGTCATAGGTGCTCCATATCCGCACATTATTATTTATTGTTTTTACGTCGCTATCTGTTTTTGACAGCGGTATACCAGGGGTAAATGGATGGTATTTCAGTGCGGTTATGTTTGAAAAACGATAAATAGTTGGCATTAATGTGAGTTTTACTCAATGTGGCGCTCTGGGCTCCAACATTGCAGATCCTCTCACGGCAGCGTTTTGTTTCACAAATGCCTTAGCTTATCGGCTTTTCAGGATGGTATAACGTCGTGCAGCAATCGGCTTGCCGTTAATCACCACATTCTCAAAGGCTTATATGAAACAAATTACTTTTAGTGACCTGCAGCAGCAAAGCGAGCAGGCCGCACATTCTCCTCGCTTACGCGCACACCGTAATTTACACCCTGACCTGAGTGACCCGGTGCAGCGCCTGGCCATTGCAATGGAACCCGGTACCTATGTCCGCCCCCATCGCCATCCGCACACGTTTGAACTGCTGACGGCGCTGAGCGGCCGCTTTCTGGTGCTGAATTTTGACGACAGCGGAAACGTGACCCGGCGCGTGGTGTTAGGCGAAGAGTGTAAAGTCCTGGAGATGGATGCCGGAACCTGGCATGCCGTGCTGTCGCTGGATAAAGGCGGCGTCATTTTTGAGGTAAAACACGGGGCGTATCAGCCCGTGCCTGAGCACGATACCGCCCCGTGGTCGCCTGCTGAGAACGCGCCAGGTACTGTAGAGTTGATGAAATGGTACGCCCAGGCGCAGGTGGGTGATAGGCGTTTTACCCTGTAATTTTCCTGTAGTGTTCCCGGCGCGCAGAAAAGCGCGCCAGCACCGTATGGTTTACTGGATGTCGCCCAGTCGTTGCAGAAATTCCTCAACCTGCTCAGGCGTAGCCGTGTCTGCCTGGTAAAGGATTTCGAGCTTAACGTTCTTCAACCCGCAGAAGCCAAATACCCCTTCGATTATCTGCGTCTGAATCGCCGTCGAATAGCCGTGTTTGTCGAACCCGGTAAGATCGCTACCGCCGGTGGCAATCAGGCGGACGGGAACATCACGTAAGTTGCCCACAATCCGGCCGTCGTCGGCCACCTTATACGCCCAGTTCAGGGTTAACACGCGATCGAACCAGCCTTTCAACAGCGCGGGAACCGACCACCAGTACACCGGGAAGACGAATACCAGCATATCCGCGCGCTCCACGCGCTTTTGCTCGCGCAGAATATCGTCGGGGAGGGCGCTCGGATCGCCGTGATACAAATCGAGATCGGCGCGGGTCATCGCCGGATTAAACCCTTCAGAATGCAGATCGGCGATCTCAACCTGCGTACCTTCCTCGCGTAATTTCCCGGCAATACGAGCTGCCAGCGTATTGGATAACGAATTGTCGATCGGGTGTGCCGTCACGATCAGCGCGTTTTTAATGGCATGGGTTGCAGACATAGCGACCTCCAGATGGGGGAGAAGTGATACCTATATTACTATTGGTAACTTAGGTGTCAATCCGCCCCCGGCGATCATTTTGTGCTATTCGCGTAGGTCTCAAGCACCCCGGTCATGACGCCGCAGAGCATATCTTCTGCCACATTCCGGGCGAGCACGCCGTTGCCCGCCGAGGTGCTGAGCGCCTCCGCCGCACCAATGATGGCCGTCAGCGCCGCTTCTCCCTGAACGCCTTTCAGCACGAGGAACGGGGACAGCGCGGTACGCAGACAGTCGGCACATTCAGCCACGCACGCCTCGCGGAACGTCTGCAATGCGCGGGAGCCGGACAGCGCCGCCGCAATCGGCCCGGTTTCCGGCCCGGCGGTAATGGCGCAGTCGATATAGGCGGCGCTGAAAAAGTGGATCGTCTTCTCCAGCGTTTTGCTGTCCACCGCCAGCGTCTCCCTGAATTTCGCCAGCTGCCGATCGCTATAGTCTTGATACAGTGCCATCAGCAGCCCCTCACGATCGCCAAAGTGGTCGTAGGGGATAGGCTTGGTCACGTTGGCCCGTTCTGCCAGATAGCCAAGGGTCAACGCCTCCGTGCCTTGCTGACGCACGATCCCTCGCGCAACCTCCAGCAGCTGCACGCGGCGATCCTCTTTTCTTAAGCGCTTAACAACCATGCTTTCCTCGGTTTTGTTATCTACTCATGGTAGTTTACACGTTTTCGGCAGGCTGCTGCACCCGTTGTTCCACAGAGCGGAGCCGATACTTTATAGCCCCAGATCGCTCAGAGAAGGATGATCGTCCGGGCGTCTACCCAACGGCCAGTGGAACAGTCGCTCGGATTCTTTTATCGGCATATCGTTAACGCAGGCAAAACGGCGCTTCATCAGTCCGTCCGGTTCAAACTCCCAGTTTTCATTTCCGTACGAGCGGAACCAGTTGCCGGAATCATCATGCCATTCATAGGCATAGCGCACCGCGATCCGGTTGTCCGTAAATGCCCAGAGCTCTTTAATCAGGCGGTAATCCAGCTCTTTTTTCCATTTCCGCGCCAGAAACGCCTGGGCTTCCTCGCGGTTGGTGGCGAACTCCGCGCGGTTGCGCCACTGGGTGTCCAGCGTGTAGGCCAGCGCGACTTTTGCCGGGTCGCGGCTGTTCCAGCCATCTTCGGCCAGTCTGACTTTTTCGATGGCGCTTTCGCGAGTGAAGGGCGGTAATGGAGGACGAGTGTTCATAGCGATTACCTCTGTGTGATGATGTAGACAGGTCTGTCTACTTGCGCTAATCTATGCCTGAAAAATAACGCTGTCAACATCCGTTTTGAGGCTACCGAAAAGTGAAAACCGAGCACGCAGGCAACGAAGCAATAATCAGCGTCAGGGATAAAATATTACTGACGGCGCACGATCTGTTTTATTCTAATGGCTTTAGGGCGACGGGGGTGGATACGCTGATTAAAGAGGCGAAGGTGACCAAGGTGACGTTTTATCGCCATTTTCCGAGTAAAAGTTTACTTATTCTCGCCTACCTGCATTATCGACATGAAATATGGATTAACTGGTTTGAGACCACGCTGCGTCGACATCTTGATGAAGGCGAAATACCTTCTGATGCGATATCTGCAACCCTTTATGAATGGTTTATTTCGCCCGAGTTCCACGGCTGCGCGTTTATTAATGCCAGCGCAGAAGCCAAATCCGAGGATATAGAAAGCGAAATAAAAGCGATATGCCGCGATCATAAAATCGAAACTAAAAATATGATTGCGTCGCTGACGAAGATCGCTGATGAGCGCGTCGTTAATGAAATCATGCTGCTTATTGACGGCGCCATTATTCATGCACAAATGGGCATGGATTCAGAGACGGTAATAAATGTGTTAAAAAGTGGGTTAGAGGCGTTGACCGGTCAGAAATAAATCCTGAATCTGCCGCAAGCGGCGTGGAGCAAGTATTACGGTAGCTGGAATATCGACTCACCGAATCGGTAAGCTATTTATGCAAAGGAAACGAAAAATATGAGAACGCAGAAACGATGCCTGGGATGCGTGGCTATCGTGGTTGATGACTACGATCGCGCCATTGAATACTACACTGACAGGCTGGGTTTTACCCTCGTAGAGGATACGCCCCAACCGGGGAAACGCTGGGTAGTCGTCTCACCCAACCCGGAAAGCGACTGCAATATCCTGCTGGCTCGTGCCTCTAACGAGAGGCAGGAAGGTTTTATCGGTAATCAAAGCGGTGGCAGAGTTTTCCTGTTCCTTCAGACGGATGACTTTTGGCGCGATTACCATGCCATGAAAGTAAAAGGCGTTCATTTCTGCGAAGAACCTCGTGAGGAAGAGTACGGTACGGTGGTGGTGTTTGAAGATATTTACGGCAACCGCTGGGATCTTTATCAGAATGCGCAACCGTGAATATCACCATAAATGATGTGTCATTCGCCTTTCGTCGTGCACGCTTCCCAGCAGAGCGTACTCAACATTATGGGGACGTCTGGCTCTCGTCCCGCTGTGCCAGCGACAGCGCGCTGGCGCTGGCGGGATCGAACAGCGAGATGCTCTCAATCTGATTAAGCAAAATCACCTTGCGGAATGACATGGCGCTGCGGGGTTCAGAGTCGAGCGTGATGTCATGCTCCGCATACCACTTGCTGTAATTATTCTCGATACGCAGATTCATCGTCTTCGCATCCCGGTACCCGCTCAACATTGGGATCAGCACGATATTGGCCGTTTTTTCATATTCCAGCGTCGCGGTGTGGATCATGCCGACGTAAATCCGCCGCGACCGGAGTGTGACCTGCGCCAGCTCGCCTTGCTCCATACACTGATAGAGCAGTTGTTCAATCCCGCTCGCCTGCGCAAGCCGTTTGTAGAGCTTTTTCCGACTCTCGCCGTCCAGCCTGGCGCTGCCTGCCCAGTTAGAGCGGTAGAGGCAAAACAGAATGGCAAACGCCAGCATCACGACCACCGGCGCCTGAATGCCTAAAAAACTCCAGTTCATAAAGTCGATTTGCCAGTCGGTGTATTTCGGTGAGGCAAAGTGAAAAGCGTTGTTGGCGGCGGAAAGGGCGAACAGCAGCAGCCAGAGCAATCCCGTGGCGATTACGCCCTGCAAAACGAAAATACAGCCGTAAAGCGCGACGAGAAAATAGACGTCCCAGCCGAAGGAACGCTTGATTTTAAAGCGGGTCGACAGGTCGCGGCTGGTGTACCAGTACCCGCAGACCATCAGCACCATAAATATCGCCGTTCCCATATCAGGCCCTCTTCAGCGCGTTAACGTGACGCAGAAAGTCCTGCCGCACCTCGTTGCTCTTGTAGTTCACCGAGGCGTTCCCGTCCTGGTCGATAATGATGCGGTCGCCATCTTCCACGGCTTCAATAATTTCCTGCTGACTCATCACCTGCAGTAAGGATTCCGGGCTTGAGAATAGGGAGAGAAAGAAACGTTTCATGTCAGGCATCCTTATGAATAAAAAGGATAAGCCTGGAAGATGACGGCTGAATTTGCCTTAAGGATAACCTGAAAGTGAAAGTCGGGTGGCGGCTACACCTTACCCGGCCTACTAAACCGTCAAATGATCGAGTTTTCAAATTGTTGATATTTATCGGTAATAAAAAATAAACTTGCACAAACTTGGACAAATAACGTTAATTGTGTAAGTTTTAATTATGCGATTACGCCACGTTGTTTACAGCCAGGATGTGACCCATGAGCACTTTGCCCTCTGTCGTGAGTCGGTTTATTGAGTACTACGCCGCAATGGATAGCCAGCCGCCGACCGCGCTGGTCGGGCTTTACCATTCGAATGCCACCCTTATCGATCCGTTCGGCGAGCACAACGGTATTTTCGCGCTTCAGCGCTATTTCACCCATCTGCTGGCAAACGTCGAGAAATGCCGTTTTGTCATCGATCCGCCACTGTGCAGCGGGAACCGGTTTGTTGTCACCTGGGTAATGCACTGGTCGCATCCGCGCATTGCCGGAGGCGAGCCGCTTGAACTACCCGGATGTTCGGTGGTGGACACCGAAAACAATCTCATCACGCGTCAGCGGGACTTCTACGATGCAGGAGAGATGATCTACGAACACCTCCCTCTGCTGGGCTGGGCGGTACGCGGCGTGAAGCGGAGGGTCAAATCATGAAGACGGTGCTGGTTACCGGCGCAAGCTCTGGCATCGGCGCGGGGCTGGCGAAGTCCTTTGCCGCTGACGGCTACCACGTGATTGCCTGCGGGCGCGATCCGGCGCGGCTTGAAGCGCTACATCAGACCTGCCCCAATCTCACCGTTCACCCGTTCGATATGACAGACAGGGACGCCTGTCGCCAGGCGCTGAGCGGCGTTTACGCCGATCTGGTTATTCTATGCGCCGGTACCTGCGAATATCTCGACGGCGGCGTGGTGGATGCGGCGCTGGTGGAGCGGGTCATGACCACCAATTTTCTCGGGCCAGTGAACTGCCTGGCCGCGCTGCAGCCGCAGCTGGTTGCCGGTAACCGCGTGGTGCTGGTGAGCTCGATGGCTCACTGGCTTCCCTTCCCGCGGGCAGAGGCCTACGGCGCGTCCAAAGCGGCGCTGAGCTGGTTTGCCGACAGTCTGCGTCTGGACTGGGAGCCAAAGGGGATTGCCGTGACGGTCGTCTCTCCGGGATTTGTCGATACCCCACTGACGCGCAAAAACGATTTTGCCATGCCGGGTAGGGTGAGCGTTGACGAAGCGGTAAAGGCGATCCGTACCGGGCTGGCAAAGGGCAAAATGCATATCGCGTTTCCGGCCGGGTTTGGCCTTATTTTGCGGCTGCTCTCCGGGCTGCCCGCATTTTTGCAGCGCACGCTGCTGCGCAGGATGGTGCGCTCATGAACATTGCAATTATCGGCAGCGGCATCGCCGGGTTGACCTGCGCCTGGCGGCTGGCAGGGCATCATCAGGTAACCCTGTTTGAAGCGGGCACCACGCCCGGCGGCCATACCGCGACGGTTGACGTCTCAACGCCCCAGGGCACATACGCGATCGATACCGGGTTTATTGTCTACAACGACCGCACCTACCCGCGCTTTATGGGCCTGCTCAGCGAGCTCGGCATCAGCGGGCAAAAAACACAGATGAGCTTTTCAGTACACAACCCCGAGACGGGGCTTGAGTACAACGGCCACACCCTGACGTCGCTGTTTGCCCAGCGCCGAAACCTGGTGAATCCGGCATTCTGGCGGCTGCTCGGTGACATCGTCCGCTTTAACCGCCTGGCGAAACAGGCCCTTGAAGGGGAAGTCGATCCGAACGCCACGCTGCAGACGTTTCTGGACCAGCACGGCTTCACGCCGTTTTTTGCGCGCCACTACATTCTGCCGATGGGGGCCGCGATCTGGTCGTCGTCGCTGCAGGAGATGAAGCGTTTCCCGCTGCCGCTCTTCCTGCGCTTCTTTCATCACCACGGCCTGCTGGATATCACCCAGCGTCCGCAGTGGTACGTGGTGCCGGGCGGCTCGCGGGAGTATATCCGCGCCATGCTGCAAATACTGGGCGACCGCCTGACGCTGCATCTGAACACGCCTGTTCTGCGGGTGAGCCGCCACGCGCGCGGGGCCACGCTTCAGCTTGAAAACGGCAGCCACACCTTCGACCAGGTGATATTTGCCTGCCACTCCGCCGCTGCCCTGGAGATGCTTGAGGATCCTACGCCCGCGGAGCGCGAAGTGCTGGGCGATATCGGCTGGCAGCGCAACGAGGTTGTTTTGCACAGCGATCCGCGCTGGCTGCCGGTGCGGCAGCGCGCCTGGGCCAGCTGGAACTACCGCCTGAGCGCGCAGGAGCAGGCCAGCGCCTGCGTCACCTACAACATGAACTTTCTGCAGGGTCTGCCTGCGGGCAGCCCACTGTTCTGCGTCACCCTGAACCCGGACGCGCCGGTGGATGAACGCTTCGTTCTGCAACGCTTTGTCTATGAACATCCGCTGTTTAACCCGCAAAGCTGGCGTGCGCAGGCGCGCCGTGGGGAGATCAACGGTCATCACCGGAGCTGGTTCTGCGGCGCTTACTGGTACAACGGTTTCCATGAAGACGGCGTGCGCAGCGCGCTGGACGTGGTCAATGAAATAGCCGCCGGGGAGGGGAACTGACATGAACAGCTGCCTCTATCACGGCGTATTGCGCCACCGCCGCCTTCAGCCGAAAACGCATGAATTCAGCTACGGCGTTTTTATGGCCTGGCTGGATCTTGATGAACTGCCGCTGCTGGCGTCCGTCGGCGTGCGGCGCAACCGCTTTGCCGCCGCCGCGTTCCATGACGCGGACTATCCGCTCGGCACGCCGCTTAAAGAGAACGTGCTGAACAGGCTGGAGAGCCTGACCGGGGAACGTCCCGCAGGGCGGGTCATGCTTCTGACGCAGCTGCGCTACTTCGGGTTTCATTTCAATCCGGTCAATTTTTACTACTGCTATGACCAGGAAAACACGCTTCGCTGGGTGTTGGCGGAGGTGCGCAACACGCCGTGGAACGAGCGCCATTATTACGCGGTCGACGGGCAACATGCCCGGCCCACGGAGAAAGCGTTTCACGTTTCCCCCTTCAACCCGATGGACATGGTCTACCACTGGCGCTTCAACAACCCGGACAACACGCTGCATATGCACATTGAAAATCATCAGGAGGCGAAGGTCTTTGACGCCACGCTGGCCCTGCGCCGGGAGCCTCTGACCCGCCCGGCGCTGCGCGCGCTGCTGCTGCGCATCCCGCTGATGACTCTGAAAACCGTTTTCGCCATTTACTGGCAGGCGCTGAGGCTATGGCTCAAGCGCGTGCCGCTGTATAACCATCCCGTCAGCAGGAGTGAACGCTCATGACCGATCCCGTCTTTGCGCTAGAACCCGATATCCCGCGCAACGTCCGCATCGCGCGATGGCTGCTGTTTCGTCTGTTAAGCGGCATTCGCGGCGGCTCACTCACCCTGCGTGAAGGGGCGCAGACCTTCCATTTTGGTGAGACATCCTCCGCGCTGCACGCCGACGTGCAGATCCTCACGCCCGGCGTCTACTGGCGCGTCTTAACGGGCGGAAGCCTTGCCGCCGCAGAAGCCTGGATGGACGGCGAATGGGAGACCGCGCAGCTTACGCCGCTTCTGCAAATTCTGGCCCTCAACGGCGAGGTGCTTGGTCGTCTGGAGAACGGGTTTCGGCTGCTTGGCCGACCGCTGGAGCGGCTGCGCCACTGGACGCGGCGCAACTCTCGCGCCCAGGCCCGCGAAAATATTGCCGCCCATTACGATCTGGGCAACGCTTTCTATGCCCATTTTCTGGATAAGGAACTGCTTTACTCCAGCGCGCTGTTTACCGCGGACGAGCAGGATCTGACGGCGGCTCAGCAGGCCAAAATGGCTCGCCTGTGCGACCAGCTGTCACTAAACCCGGATGATCACCTGCTGGAAATTGGCACCGGCTGGGGGGCGATGGCGGAATACGCCGCCCGTCACTACGGCTGTCGGGTGACCACCACCACGCTGTCGCAGGAGCAATATATCTGGGCGACCGAGCGCATTGCCCGCGCCGGGCTGCAGGATCGGGTTGAGGTACTGCTCTGCGACTATCGCGACCTCACCGGGCAGTACGACAAGCTGGTCTCGATAGAGATGATTGAAGCCGTCGGGCAACGCTATCTGCCCACGTTCTTCCGTACCTGTCAGGCGCGGCTGCGCCCCGGTGGACGGATGGCGATTCAGGCCATCACCATTCAGGACCAGCGCTACCGCGACTACAGCAAAAGCGTCGATTTTATCCAGCGCTATATTTTCCCCGGCGGCTTCCTGCCGAGCATTACGGCGATGAACGAGCTGATGACGCGCCACACCGATTTTGTGGTGCGCAATCTCTTCGACATGGGGCCGGACTACGCCCGCACACTGGCCCACTGGCGGCAGCGCTTTGTCCACGCCTGGCAGGAGATTGAAAAGCTTGGCTTTGATGAACGGTTCCGCCGCATGTGGCTGTACTACTTCGGCTACTGCGAAGCCGGGTTTAACGCCCGCACCATCAGCGTGGTGCAGCTGACCGCCGAGCGCGTATGAGACGCTACCTTCAGGTCTTTCTGCTGGCCGTCGCGTTCGATCTCTACTGGGCGCTGGTAGTGCTGTTTCGCGAACAGGGCCTGATTATCTGGCTCGGGCTGGCGATCCTGGCGTGCTTGCTCTTGCCGTCAGCATACCGTCTTTACGCCATTGTGCTGGCCGCGGCGGGCAGCCTGCTGGATGCGCTCTGGGCGCTGACGGGGCTGATTGCCTTCACGGGCGACTCCCTGATGCCGCTATGGATGGTGGCATTGTGGCTGATGTTCGCCGTGGTCTGGACGCAGCTTGCGCGTACAACCACGTTACCCGGCTGGCTGCTGACCCTGCTGGCGGCCGTGGGAGGCCCGGTGGCCTACCTGATTGGCGAGCGGTTGGGCGCCATCACGTTTCTGGAGCCGACCTTTATCGTCGTCAGCTGGATGGCGCCGGGCTGGCTGGTGCTGATGCTGTTTTTCCACCTGCTGATGGGGAGACAAAAATGAGGGCTGCGGTTCTGCTGTTTTGGCTCATGCTGGTTGTTCCTGGTGCTCAGGCCGCCGACTGGCTGGCCTGGCGCAAGGTGGGCGACGCCACGCTCACCTGGGGGCCGTTCACGGTCTATACCTCTCAGCTCCGCACGCCGGATGGCCGTTACAGCCGGGACGATCAGGATCAGGCGCTGATTATTACCTACGCGCGCGACATAGATCGCGATGAACTGGTTGAGGCGACCCGCGACCAGTGGCAGGCGCAGGGGATCCTGACGCAGGAACCGCAAAGTGAAGCCTGGCTAAGGATGCTCCAGTCCCTGTGGCCGGATGTCCGACCGGGTTCACAGCTGGCGTTTGTTCTCAACGATAAGCAGGGGCAGTTCTGGTACCGCGCGTCGTCGGCGCAAAAATCTTTTATTCCGCTCGGTCCGCGCCAGTCAGAAGCGTTCAGCACCCGCTTTCTGGCCATCTGGCTCGATCCCCGCACGCAATATCCTGAGCTGCGTCAGCAGCTAATCGGAGGCAAAAAATGAAACGAATCCTGACGCTGGCGCTGGCATTCACGATGCTGCTGGCCGGCTGCAGTACGGAGGTGTCCGAGTATCGCCAGCAGCAGCCGCGGCTTGATATCTTCCACTACTTCCAGGGCAAAACCGAAGCGTGGGGCATGGTGCAGGATCGCAGCGGCAAGCAGATCCGCCGCTTTCACGTTGAGATTGCCGGGGACGTCATCGGCGATACGCTGACGCTGAACGAGCGTTTCGTTTACGACGACGGCGAGAAGCAGCAGCGGGTATGGCACATTCGCCGCGTGGGGAACGACCGCTACGAGGGAACGGCAGGTGATATTGAAGGGGTTGCCACCGGGCAGGCCGCAGGGAACGCCTTTAACTGGCATTACAGCATGAACGTGAAGGCCAACGGCAAAACGTGGCTGCTGAACTTTGATGACTGGATGTACCTGCAGGATGAGACGCATCTGTTCAATAAAACCGAGATGAAGAAATTTGGCGTCACCGTCGCCACGGTGACGCTGTTCTTTACCCGGAATACGGAAGCTTAGTCGCGAACATAGCCGGTTTTGCTGCTGGAGTAAATGAAGTACAGGGCAATCCCCAGGCACACCACCGCGCCCAGACGGCTCGGTGAAAACGGAATAGCGGGATTGTTCAACCAGCCAAAGTTATCTATCAGCATGCTCATGGCGAGCTGGCCGAATATCACCGCCACCGTGGCGACGGCGGTGCCGATGCGCTGCACGGCGAGCACCATGATCACAATGTAGGGCACGCCGAACATCGCCCCGAGAAGCTGCCATTTCGGCACGTCCAGCAGCGTGACCGTCTGCTTAGGCTCAAAGAAGAAAATGAGCAGGGCGGTCACCAGCGCGCCGACGGAAAACGTCAGAAACGCGCTCTTGAAAACGCCCACGCTGCTGCCGAGCTGTCCGTTAATTGCGGCCTGTATGCTCAGCGTCGCGCCGCCGCAGATGGCCAGAATTATCATCATCAGTGTCATGTGTTTACCCCTTTGCGACCAGTACCAGTGCGGCAATAATAAAAACCAGCGCCACGATGCGTCTTGCGTTTATCTTCCTGTGCGGCGTACCCAGCAGGCCAAAGTGGTCAATGATCAGGCTCTTAAAAACCTGACCTGCCAGAATGCCGATCATCGTCAGAGCGATGCCGATAGCGGGGGTGGCGATAGTCAGAATGACAACGTAAACAGGACCCAGCACGCCGCCAAGCAGCTGCCAGCCGGGCTGTGCGAAAAACGACGGACCGTTGCGCGGGCTGAAAAACAGCATCAGCAGAAAGGTCAGCGCGGCGCCGACCCCGAAAATGCTGAACGTGGCCCATAAATCGCCTACTTCTCCCCCTAACGGCCCCAGCAAACCCGCCTCGACGGAGAGGCCCATCCCGCCGGCAATCACCAGTAAAATCAATACAAACTGCATTATGCTTCCTCCATTTTCAGGCGAAGAAGATTACGTCGGTAGACATGTGAGAAAAATGCCATAATGCAGGAAACACCTTTGCAGGAAATGCATTAATGTCAGATGCCGGAAGCATGAACCTTCGCTCACTGCTGCTGTTTATTGCCGTCTATGAAACGCAGAACTTTTCCGTCGTTGCGCGACGGGAGGGAATTTCTGCCTCGCAGGTGTCGCGGATTATTCATCAGCTTGAGGACGCGCTCGGCCAGCAGCTGTTCTATCGCAATACCCGGGCGGTGATCCCCACGGAAAACGGGCATCTTTTTCTCCGCTATGCCCGGGCGATGGTCGATAACTTCGAAGAGGCGCGTCGGGAGCTGGATGAACGTTCGACCGAACCCTCCGGCACGGTACGCATTAACGGGCCGGTTTTTTTTGGACAGAGGCACGTTGCACCCGGCCTGGCAGGCCTGGCCGAGCGTTATCCACGGTTAACCATAGAGCTGACGCTGACCGATGACTTTATCGACCCGCACCGGGATGCTGCCGACCTCATCTTTCGCATCGGCACCCTGACGGACTCGACGTTCCACGCCCGCATCTTCGGGCAGCAGCGCTACCATCTTGCCGCGTCACCCGCGTATCTGCGTCAACACGGCGTACCGGCCGACCCGGCCGAGCTAAGCCAGCATAAATGCCTGGTGTATCGCGGTTCGTCTGGCCCTAATCGCTGGCTTGTGCGACGCAAGGGGGAAAATTGGGTGCACTATCCCGTCGCGCCGCTGATGACGTCCAATAATGCGGAGTCGCTGCTCATTGCCGCGCTGGGTGGAATGGGGATCGTCCTGTTTCCGGACTGGCTGATTGGCGACAGGCTGCAGCGGGGGGCGCTGGTCGCACTTATGCCGGAAATGGCGTGCGCTATCAATACGGAGCCGCTGAATATTGCGGCGATCTATCCTCACGCACGTCATCCGCCCCTGAACGTCAGGGCGGTGATTGATTATTACGTGGCGTTTTTCGGCTCGCCGCCGTACTGGCAAACGTAAGGCAATTACGCGCCGAGCTCCTTGCGGATAATTTCTGCGCCGGCGCTGAGCGCTTTCAGCTTACCGTTAGCCACCTGACGGGAGAGGGGAGCCATGCCGCAGTTGGTTGAGGGGTAAAGCTTGTCGGCGTCGACGAACTGCAGCGCTTTACGCAGGGTGTCGGCGACCTCTTCTGGCGTTTCGACGGTGTTGGTTGCCACGTCAATCGCCCCAACCATCACCTTTTTACCGCGAATCAGCTCCAGCAGATCCATCGGAACGCGGGAGTTGTGGCACTCCAGGGAGATGATGTCGATGTTAGAGGTTTGCAGCTTAGGGAAGGCCTCTTCATACTGGCGCCATTCTGAGCCGAGCGTCTTTTTCCAGTCGGTATTGGCCTTGATGCCGTAGCCGTAGCAGATGTGTACCGCGGTTTCGCATTTCAGACCCTCAATGGCGCGCTCGAGCGCGGCGATACCCCAGTCGTTGACCTCATCAAAAAAGACGTTAAACGCCGGCTCGTCGAACTGGATAATATCCACGCCCGCGGCTTCTAATTCACGCGCTTCCTGGTTGAGGATTTTGGCGAATTCCCAGGCCAGCTTTTCACGGCTTTTATAATGCGCGTCGTAAAGGGTATCGATCATGGTCATTGGCCCAGGCAGGGCCCATTTGATCGGCTTGTCCGTGAGCTGGCGCAGGTACTTTGCATCGTCCACGAATACCGGCTTCTGACGCGCAACGGCAGAAACCACGGTCGGCACGCTGGCGTCGTAGCGGTTACGAATGCGCACGGTTTGGCGATTTTCAAAATCGACGCCGCTCAGGTGTTCAATAAAGGTGGTGACGAAGTGCTGACGGGTCTGTTCCCCGTCGCTGACAATATCGATTCCCGCACGGATCTGCTCGTCAAGAGACAGGCGCAGTGCATCCTGTTTACCCGCCAGTAATTCCTGATCCTCCAGTTTCCACGGAGACCAGAGCGTTTCAGGTTGCGCAAGCCAGGTCGGCTTAGGCAGGCTGCCAGCCGTAGACGTCGGGAGCAATGTTTTCATAATAAAAGACCTTTTTTGATGAATTAAAGCGTGTAGTTATCAGACCACTGCTCGAGAATGTGTTTATAAGGCTTAATGAAATATTCTTCGGTAAATCGACCCTGTTCAATCGCCAACCGGCTTCGCTCTTCGCGGTCATAAACAATTTTGGTTAATGAATGATCCTGCTGGTTCAGGTCCGGGCGATAAAACAGTCCCGCCGCCGAGTTCGCGTTATAAATTTCCGGGCGATAGATTTTCTGGAACGTCTCCATCGTGCTGATGGTGCCGATCAGTTCCAGATCGGTGTAATCGCTCAGCAAGTCTCCGGTAAAGAAGAACGCGAAAGGCGCCACGCTGTTCTCAGGCATGAAGTAGCGGACCTTCAGGCCCATTTTGGCGAAGTACAGTTCCGTTAACGATTCGCCATCCGGCGCGTACTCAATACCCAGAACAGGGTGCTGGTTACCGGTGCGGCGATAGGTGTCTTTGCTCGAGACGCTCAGGCAGATCACCGGGCCCTTTCTGAAGTTCTCTTTGTATTCCGGCGAGTTCACAAAATGGCGGAAAATATTGCCGTGCAGTTCGCCAAACTTTTCCGGAATACTGAAGTGCTGCTGGTTCTTGTTGTGCTCCAGCAGCAGGACGCTGAAATCATAATCCCGCACGTAAGAGGAGAAGTTATTCCCGACAATGCCTGCGATACGCTGGTTATTTTTTTTGTCGACAATATACGTCTGCAAAATCTCGATGGCCGGGAACGGCTTTTCCGCGCCAATGTTCAAATCGACAGAGATGATTTCAAGCTCAACCGCGTAGCGATCGGCGGTCGGGTTATCCCAGCGCGCCAGGGCGTTAAAGCGGTTGTTGATCATCACCAGCGTATTGCGCAGGTTTTCCTGACGTTTTTCCCCACGCGCCAGGTTGGCAAAGTTGGTGGTTGTACGCGTATTTTCTGACGGATTGTAATTCTCATCGAAGCAACTGCGCTTAAGGGTATATGTGAAAGCTTTGCTCATTGTGGTTATGCATCCTAAGTTCATGTTGCTAAGAAGTTACTAATGCATAATTTATGCCTGAGCCCGCGGCGCAGGGGAAGTGACTTAATTTCAATGCAACATGAGGGAAGTTCATGAACAGGGAGACGCTGAGTGGAAACTTCAGATTGCTTCAGGCAGGGAAGTGAAAGAGTAAGGGGCATCGGGCCCCTTTGGGCTATGCTGTAGGACGTTCGTCCCAGGCGTCGCTGTGCATGATGTTCCCAGCGGCGATGCGCCAGGTAATTATTTCATACTGCAGGCTTACGCTTTCAACCACGCTTTATTCGGGGCGAACCAACCGCGTTTTGAGGGTGCCAGGAATGAAATAACTCTTTAGCTGAGCGGGTAGCAAAGCAGGCATTGCTATTGTTCTTCCTTCCTCGTCACAAAATTCGACAAGATAGCCCAGTGTCGGGGTATCGAAAACCATAACAATCGTACCAACAGCCCCTTTTACCAGTCCTTCATCAGGTAAATCCTCGTCTAAAACCACAACGTCTAATTCGGCTCTTTTCATTTTTGTTTTCTCATTTAACGAATAGGGTTGTCAGGCGAGGAACTAGCGCGTCAGTTTCATACATCCAGCCTGTACGCACGATCGCTGTTTCACCGTTGACGCCTAAAATGGGCATATCGACAGCCATTGTTTGACCGTAATTGTTGGCCTGCAACACTTTTGCTGGGACCGATAATACGCCTTCCTGAATTCTTGCTGCTAAAACATCTGCATTAGTTGGGTTGTATCCCAGCGCTGACTCAAACACCCTGGCTTTGTGCCCACCTGTAGGATGTGTTGAATCTAAAGCATAGGTGGCGAGCTTTTTCGGATCGATAATGGCGTGTTCAGCGTTCACTAACGTACCGCTTTCAGATGTGAAACCTTTTACATATGGGCTTTCAAACGTTGGTATTTTACTGAGACCCGATATTTCATCTATCTCGCTTAGAGGATTCAACCTGCCCATTGTTAATCCTGCTGCAATAGAGGCACCCGTAATAATTAACCCTTTGTTATTCATCACTTGATCGTAACCCGCTGGAGCATCACCGCCAAGCTGCTGCGCGGTTTCATGAAACCCTTCAATGTTGCCGTTATATACACCGCCAGCGGCCAGCAGGCGGCCAACGGTTTTACTGTTCAGCGTTTTCCCCGATCGTGCAGTTGTTGGTCCGTAATAATCATAATGTATCCGTTGAGTGGGGGCAGGCTTCCTGCCTTGCCGATCGGCAATAACGTGCCG
Organism: Enterobacter cloacae complex sp. P2B; assembly: GCF_014895985.1. NCBI lineage: Bacteria > Pseudomonadati > Pseudomonadota > Gammaproteobacteria > Enterobacterales > Enterobacteriaceae > Enterobacter > Enterobacter cloacae complex sp. P2B. The sequence continues at coordinate 238,838 of NZ_JADBQQ010000002.1, forward strand.
GTAGGCACTCATGATTTCGTCCTTATACCATGCATGCCAGGATGAGGCTGTTGGAGTAAACATCAGATCGCCGTTGTCGTCGATGTAAAATGGATTCCGGTCGCTGCTCCAGCGCCTGGAGGTATCTACACCAACAAGCCAGCCAATTTGCAGCTCTTGCTCAACTTCATCATAAATCGGATCTGCGTAGCCGCGACCTTTTCGCTCATACGGCCTTTTATATGGGAACACGCTGTATATTTTTTTGGGAAGACCAAAAGAGAGGCTTTGACCGTTCGCTTCATAAGACAGATCATAATGTATACATGCCTCTTTCAGCGAACCTGCTGGCGTGAGAATGTATTGAAAATCTCCAGGGCTTAATTGCCGTGTTAAATCATGTGACCGGTAGAGTCGGAACATGCCGAATCCTTATCGTTAAGCAACATTGTTTCTTTCAAGGGCATATTTTTTCATTCTTTAATAAGAAAAAGCAGCCTACGCCTGAAGCGAACACAGATATTCAAACCACATCAAATTTATGAACTGCTCATTTTTTTTAAGAAAATAACCTGGCAATTTTTAACCATTTTTTTAGGCGTTAGCGTGAGTATATGTTGAATCAATAATGAACCAGATTCAGGCAGCTAAACGCCATATCTGCTTCTCTGGTACACCATCCCCAATTCCCGCTATAATCCCCAAAATTTCCAACCGGTTTAGAAACGATCATGACAAAACTCACCTTACAAGAGCAGATGCTGAAAGCGGGCCTGGTCAGCAGCAAGAAAGCGGCGAAAGTGCAGCGCACGGCAAAGAAATCACGCGTTCAGGCACGTGAGGCTCGGGAAGCGGTAGAAGAGAATAAGAAGGCGCAGATCGAGCGTGACAAGCTGCTGAGCGAGCAGCAGAAGCAGGCCGTACTCGCTAAAGAGTTTAAAGCGCAGGTGAAGCAGCTGATCGAGATGAACCGCATCACCGTGGCGAAGGGTAACATCACCTTTAACTTCACCGACGGTAATCTGATCAAAAAAATTGAGGTCGACAAGCAGACGCAAACCCAGCTGATCAACGGCCGTCTGGCCATTGCGCGCCTGGTGCTCAATGCAAACGGCGATTGTGAATACGCGATCATTCCGGCGGTGGTGGCTGATAAAATTGCCCAGCGCGATGCCGACAGCATCGTGTTAAACAGCACGCTCAGTCAGGAAGAGCAGGACGAAGACGATCCGTACGCGGACTTCAAAATTCCTGACGATTTGATGTGGTAAACCGCGTTCAAAACGGGGCGGCGTGGCGGGCGTTAACCGGCTCTCCGCTCACGGGATGAATAAAATTCAGCTCGCTGGCATGCAGCATCAGCCGGGGCGTTTCCTTAGCCCCCGGCGCGTCAAGACCGCCATACAGATCGCAGCCCAGAATAGGGTGCCCCAGCTGTTGGCAGTGGATGCGCAGCTGGTGGGTTCGCCCGGTTTCCGGCGTCAGTTCCACCCGCGTTAACGGCACTCCTGTCCCCCGAAAAAAACGTTCCACCACCCGATAGCGGGAACGGGCGGGTTTACCGTTGATGGCGCAGATCGACATCAGCGGGAACAGCGCCGGGTCTTTGGCAATGGGCGCGTCTATTATTCCCTCATCGTTTCCCAGATGTCCATAAAGCAGGGCGCTGTAGACTTTCTCCACGCTGCGCTGGCTGAACTGCTGGCAAAGCGCCGCATTGATGGCCTTATTGCGCGCAACCACCATCAGCCCGGACGTGCCGAAATCCAGACGATGTACCAGCGTGCAGCCGGGGAACGTCTGGCCCAGACGATAATGGACAGAATCGAGGTTTTGCGGGTTTTTGCCCGAGAGGCTGAGCAGGCCAGAAGGCTTATTAATCAGCAGCAGATGTTCATCCTGCCAGAGGATCTCAATGTCGTCGTGACACGGTGGGGCAATAAAAGAATCGATAATCGCAGACATCAGGCCGTCCGGCTGGAGAGTGGAAGCGGATGATAGCGAAATGCGGGGAAAAGAAAAACCCTCCCACCGGGCGGTGAGAGGGGGAAATCTTACGCGGCTACCAGGCTGTCGATGGCGGCTTTCGCGTCGGACTGTGCTTTGGTCGCCACTTCCGGACCGTAAGCGATACCTTCCGCGAACACAAAGTTCACGTCGGTAATGCCGATGAAGCCCAGGAACAGGCTCAGGTACGGCGCAACCAGGTCAGTTGGGGTATCTTTATGGATACCGCCACGGCTGGTCAGGACGATCGCACGCTTGCCTTTTACCAGACCTTCCGGGCCGTTCTCGGTGTAGCGGAAGGTTACGCCAGCGCGCGCCACCAGGTCGAAGTAGTTCTTCAGCTGGGTAGGAATGTTGAAGTTGTACATTGGGGCGTTGATGACGATAACGTCGTGCGCCTGCAGCTCAGCAATCAGCTCGTCGGACAGGGCCAGGGCTTCCTGCTGACGCGGGGACAGTGGCGCATCGCTTGGGCGCAGCGCGCCAACCAGCTCGCCGTCCAGGACAGGAATGGGGTTTGCTGCCAGGTCACGCACGGTGATTTCGTCTGCAGAATGCTGTTCACGCCACTGTTCAACGAAGTAATCAGACAGCTGACCAGACTGAGAGTACCCTGCCAGAATACTGGATTTCAAAACTAATACTTTGCTCATGGGTGATTCCTGTTGTTGCATTTGATTGAAGGGGGGTGCCCCGTTGCTTGTGGACACTTTATTCACAATCCTGCCACAGAGATAGCGCAATATATCGAAGTCTATGTTCGAATTTTTTGAATAAGGCGCTAAAAGCGTCAATGTGGTACTCTATAGCAATCATTAAAAAGAGATTTTATCCGGCAGAGCACTGCCCGTTAACGCTATGACAGAACAACAAAAATTCACCTTCCCGATGCTCCTGCAACAGCTCGATTCTCTGACGCTGCGCGATAAACAGCGCTTCGCCCGCCGTCTGCACGGCGTGAAGAAGGTTAAAAATCCTGATGCACAACAGGCCATTTACCAGGAGATGGCCAAAGAGATTGAACAGGCGGCAGGGAAGGTTGTGCTGCGCGAAGCCGCGCGTCCGGCGATCACCTACCCGGAAAACCTGCCCGTCAGCCAGAAGAAACAGGACATCCTTGAGGCCGTCCGCGATCACCAGGTGGTGATTGTCGCGGGGGAAACCGGTTCAGGTAAAACTACCCAGCTGCCGAAAATCTGTATGGAGCTGGGCCGCGGGGTGAAGGGGTTGATTGGCCACACCCAGCCGCGTCGTCTGGCGGCGCGCACCGTGGCGAACCGTATTGCCGAAGAGCTGCAGACGGAGCCAGGCGGCTGCATCGGCTACAAGGTGCGATTCAGCGACCACGTCAGCGACAACACCATGGTCAAGCTGATGACGGACGGTATCCTGCTGGCGGAAATACAGCAGGACCGCCTGCTGATGCAGTACGACACCATCATCATCGATGAAGCGCACGAGCGCAGCCTGAACATCGACTTCCTGCTTGGCTATCTTAAAGAGCTGCTGCCGCGTCGCCCTGATCTGAAAATCATCATCACCTCCGCGACCATCGACCCGGAGCGCTTCTCAAAACACTTCAACAATGCGCCGATTATTGAAGTGTCGGGCCGCACCTATCCGGTGGAAGTGCGCTATCGCCCGATTGTGGAAGAGGCGGATGATACCGAGCGCGACCAGCTGCAGGCCATCTTCGACGCTGTTGACGAGCTGGGCAACGAGAGCGCGGGCGACATCCTGATCTTCATGAGCGGCGAGCGCGAAATTCGCGATACCGCCGATGCGCTCAGCAAGCGCGACCTGCGCCACACCGAGATCCTGCCGCTGTATGCGCGCTTGTCCAACAGCGAACAGAACCGCGTCTTCCAGCCACACAGCGGACGCCGCATCGTGCTGGCGACCAACGTGGCGGAGACCTCGCTGACCGTACCGGGGATTAAATACGTTATCGACCCGGGCACGGCGCGCATCAGCCGCTACAGCTACCGCACCAAGGTTCAGCGCCTGCCGATTGAGCCGGTCTCCCAGGCTTCCGCTAACCAGCGTAAGGGCCGCTGCGGCCGCGTGTCGGAAGGGATCTGTATTCGTCTCTATTCCGAAGACGATTTCCTGTCGCGCCCGGAGTTTACCGACCCGGAAATTCTGCGCACCAACCTGGCGTCCGTTATCCTGCAGATGACCGCGCTGGGGCTGGGCGACATCGCGGCGTTTCCGTTTGTGGAAGCGCCGGACAAGCGCAACATTCAGGACGGCGTGCGTCTGCTGGAAGAGCTCGGGGCGATTACCACCGACGAGCAGGCGAGCATCTATAAGCTGACGCCGCTGGGCCGCCAGCTCAGTCAGCTGCCGGTCGACCCGCGTCTGGCGCGCATGGTGCTGGAAGCGCAAAAGCACGGTTGCGTGCGCGAGGCGATGATCATCACCTCGGCGCTCTCGATTCAGGACCCTCGCGAGCGTCCGATGGACAAACAGCAGGCGTCGGACGAAAAGCACCGTCGCTTCCACGATAAAGAGTCTGATTTCCTGGCCTTTGTGAACCTGTGGAACTACCTCGGCGAGCAGCAGAAAGCGCTCTCCTCGAACCAGTTCCGCCGCCAGTGCCGCGTGGATTTCCTTAACTACCTGCGCGTGCGTGAATGGCAGGATATCTACACCCAGCTGCGCCAGGTGGTGAAAGAGCTGGGCATTCCGGTGAACAGTGAACCGGCGGAGTACCGCGAAATTCATATCGCGCTGCTGACTGGCCTGCTGTCCCATATCGGGATGAAGGATGCGGATAAGCAGGAATATACCGGCGCGCGTAACGCGCGTTTCTCCATCTTCCCGGGTTCCGGCTTGTTCAAGAAGCCGCCGAAGTGGACCATGGTCGCCGAGCTTGTGGAAACCAGCCGCCTGTGGGGGCGCATTGCCGCGCGCATCGACCCGGAATGGGTTGAGCCGGTGGCTCAGCACCTGCTGAAACGCTCGTACAGCGAGCCGCACTGGGAGCGCGCGCAGGGCGCGGTGATGGCGACCGAAAAAGTGACCGTTTACGGCCTGCCGGTGGTCGCCGCGCGTAAGGTCAACTACAGCCAGATCGATCCGGCGCTCAGCCGCGAGCTGTTTATCCGCCACGCGCTGGTGGAGGGGGACTGGCAGACGCGCCACGCGTTCTTCCGTGAAAACCTGAAGCTGCGCGCCGAGGTGGAAGAGCTTGAGCACAAGTCCCGACGCCGCGACATTCTGGTGGACGATGAGGCGCTGTTTGAGTTTTACGACCAGCGCATCAGCCATGATGTTATCTCCGCCCGCCACTTTGACAGCTGGTGGAAGAAGGCCAGCAAAGCGACGCCGGACCTGCTCAACTTCGAAAAGAGCATGCTGATTAAAGAGGGGGCGGAGTCGGTCAGCAAGCTCGACTACCCGAACTTCTGGCATCAGGGCAACCTCAAGCTGCGTCTGACCTACCAGTTTGAACCGGGCACCGACGCGGACGGCGTAACCGTCCACATTCCGCTGCCGCTGTTAAACCAGGTCGACGAGAGCGGGTTTGAGTGGCAAATTCCCGGCCTGCGCCGCGAGCTGGTGATTGCGCTGATCAAATCCCTGCCGAAACCGGTGCGGCGCAATTTTGTGCCAGCACCAAACTATGCGGAAGCGTTTCTGGGCCGCGTCACGCCGCTGGAACTGCCGCTGCTGGACGCGCTGGAGCGTGAGTTCCGCCGCATGACCGGCACCACTATCGACCGCGAAGACTGGAACTGGGATCAGGTGCCCGATCACCTGAAAATCAGCTTCCGCGTGGTGGATGATAAAAACAAAAAGCTGCTGGAAGGGCGTTCCCTCAGCGAGCTGAAAGAGGCGCTGAAAGGCAAAGTTCAGGAGACGCTTTCTGCGGTGGCGGACGACGGCATCGAGCAGAGCGGGCTGCATATCTGGAGCTTTGGCCAGCTTCCGGAAAGCTACGAGCAGAAGCGCGGCAACTATAAGGTCAAAGCCTGGCCGGCGCTGGTGGACGAACGTGACAGCGTGGCGATCAAACTGTTTGATAACCCGCAGGAACAGCAGCAGATGATGTGGCGCGGGCTGCGCCGCCTGCTGCTGCTCAACATCCCGTCGCCGATCAAGTATCTGCACGAGAAGCTGCCGAACAAAGCCAAGCTGGGGCTCTACTTTAACCCGTACGGCAAAGTGCTGGATCTGATTGACGACTGCATCTCCTGCGGCGTGGACAAGCTGATCCACGAGGCGGGTGGCCCGGTCTGGACGGAAGAAGGTTTTGCGAAGCTGCATGACAAGGTTCGCGCCGAGCTGAACGACACCGTGGTGGAGATTGCCAAACAGGTCGAGCAGATCCTCACCGCCGTGTTCAACATCAACAAGCGCCTGAAGGGGCGCGTGGATATGACCATGGCGCTGGGGCTGTCGGACGTGAAGGCGCAGATGGCGGGGCTGGTGTACCGCGGCTTTGTCACCGGCAACGGCTTTAAGCGTCTGGGCGATACGCTGCGCTATCTGCAGGCGATTGAAAAACGTCTGGAGAAAATGGCGATCGATCCGCACCGCGATCGCGCGCAGATGCTGAAAGTGGAGAGCGTGCAGCAGGCGTGGCAGCAGTGGTTAAACAAGCTGCCGCCGGCGCGCCGCGACGATGAAGATGTGCAGGAGATCCGCTGGATGATCGAGGAGCTGCGCGTCAGCTTCTTTGCCCAGCAGCTCGGTACGCCGTATCCGATTTCGGATAAACGTATATTGCAGGCGATGGAGCAGAATTCCGCTTAACGTCCTTGCCCGGTTTTCTCCCTCTCCCTGTGGGAGAGGGTCGGGGTGAGGGCATCAGCCCGCACATTTTTTCACCCATTCACAATCGCCAGCGTAAACCCATCCCATCCCTTAACCCCCACCGTTTGCAGTGCGGTGGCGGTTAAGCGCGGGTTATCCCCCGTCATCTCGATAAAACGCCGCACGCCCAGCACGCGCGCGTCGTCGCTTTGCCCGTTAATGACCTCGCCGTCGCGGACCACGTTATCGCCGATAATCACCGTGCCGGGACGGGAATAGTGCAGCGCCCACTCCAGATAGCCGGGATTGTTTGGCTTATCGGCATCAATAAAGATCAGGTCGAACGGCGGAACGTCACCGAAATTCTCCAGCGAGTTCAGCGCCGGGCCTTCTATTAATTCAATACGATCGTTCAGCCCCGCGAGGCGAATATTCTGGCGGGCAACATCGGCATGCGTTGGGTCCGCCTCGAGCGTAATCAGCTTTCCGTCCGGCGGCAGGGCGCGCGCCATCCAGATAGAGCTATAGGCACCCAGCGTACCGATCTCAAGAATGCGTCTTGCCTGCGTCATTCGCACGAACAGCGCCAGCAGCTGTCCCTGATTGGCCGCAACATCGTGTTCGGGTAGCCCGGCGCGTTTGTTGTTCTCAAGAACCTTCTGTAGAACCTCATCCTCAGGGATAAGCGAAGAAATCATGTAATTATCTACTGCAGACCATTGTTGTTGCATAGATTGACTCCTTTAGAGGGATTGCCGGGTGGCGGCTACGCCTTACCCGGCCTACGGGTGCGAAATGCAGGTCCGGTAAGCAAAGCGCCACCGGGCAGGTTTTCAGGCACTGACCCATCCTCCGCCCAGCGCTTTATACAAATCAATCTGCGCCAGCAGCAGGTTATTTTTTACCTGCACTACGCTGGTCTGGACCGAGTACAGCGTGCGCTGCGCGTCCAGCACGTCAAGATAGGATGAATAACCGTTGCGATAGCGGTTCTGCGCAATGCGCAGCGTCTCCCGGGCCACATCCTGCTGGGCAAGCAGCTCCGTCAGCTGTTCCTGATAGCGCGTAATGGCATCAAGGCTGTTGTTCACTTCGGCAAACGCGTTACGCACGGTTTTCTCATAGGCGTACAGCGCCTGATTACGCTGCGACTGGGAGATATCCACCTGCGCATTCAGCGCCTGGCGGTTCAGCAGCGGGGCGAGAATACTGCCGCCTGCGCTCCAGAGCTGTAACGGGTTGTCCAGCAGGCCGGAAAGGGTGCGATCCTGGATCGATCCGGTTGCGGTCAGGTTGATCGACGGCAGCAGGCTGGCGCGTGACGCGGCAAGCGAGGCATCAGCCGCAACCAGCTGTCGCTCAGCCTGCACGATATCCGGCCGACGATTCAGGAGCGTGGAGGGCAGCTGTGACGGCAGCGTGAGCGGCGTCAGCGTCGCAAAGCTTTCGCTACGCGCTACCGCACCGGGATTGCTTCCCAGCAGCAGGCTCAGGGCATTCTCCTGCTGCGCAATCTGATGCCGCAGCACGGGCACCTGCGCTCGCGTTGAGCGAAGCTCGGAATCCGACTGCATCAGCTCCAGGCGCGAACTGTAGCCCGTCTCAAGCTGGCGTTTGGCAAGATTAAACGCCTCTTCGCGCGATTTCAGCGTGGATTCGGTCACGCGCAGCTGTTCATCAAGCGAGAGCAGGGTGACGTACCCGGAGGCAACGGACGAGGCGACGGTGAGATCCGCAGCTGCGGCGGCGGCTTTTTGCGCCTCCAGCGAGGCTTCGGCGGCATTGGCCGTGCTGCGGTTGACGCCCCAGATATCAACGTCATAGCTCGCCGTCAGGCTGCCTCTGTACAGCGTGCTGTAGACCGGCAACCCGGTGGCGGCGGATTGCGAACGGGCGCGCGTCCCGGTTACGCCAGCGTCGAGCGAAGGAAACAGGCTGCCGTCGGCGGCAAAGACCCGCGCCTGATATTCGTTTATCCGCTCGCGGGCAATCAGCACATCGCTGTTATTTTTAAGCGCCCGATCCACGTAGCGGTTCAGGTCGCTGTCATGGAAGTTGCGCCACCAGAGTTGCTCCGCCGGGCTGGCCGGGCCGGAGGCTGCTCTCCACTGCGCAGGGGGGTGAAGCGTCGGCTGCGCCGGTTTTACGTCGACGGACTGGCATCCGGCCAGCATGAGCGCCCCCACCAGCGCGGCTATCGGGCGAAGGATCATCACTTCGCCTCCCGCGTATCGATCGTCACCTGGACCGACATACCCGGACGCAGCAGCGCGGACTCTTCAGGCTTACCGAGCACCTCAATGCGCACCGGAATACGCTGGGCGATTTTGACAAAGTTGCCGGTGGCGTTGTCCGGCGTGATAGCGCTGAATTCAACCCCGGTCGCCGGAGAGATGCTCTCCACGCGGCCCTGATACGCTTTGTTGTTTAAGGCATCGACGGTAAACTTCACCGGCTGACCGACGCGCAGCTCCGCCAGCTGGGTCTCTTTGATGTTAGCAATCACCCAGTGCTGCGGCGGTACCAGCGTAGTGAGGTGCGTTCCGGCGGTCACGTACGCGCCGAGACGCACGGCAATCTGGCCGAGCTGGCCGTCGCGCGGGGCGATAATGCGGGTGTTTTGCAGGTCAATCTGCGCCAGCTCCAGCGCCGCTTTGGCGTTTTCAACATCTGCCTCCAGCGCGCCGCGGTTCACAATCACCGTCTGCAGATCCTGACGCGACATCTCAAGCGTGGCTTTCGCCTGGTCGATATCCGCGCTGCCCTGAGCCGCACTGGCCAGCGCGGCATCGCGCTCGCGTATGGAAAGCGACCCATCCGCCGTCAGATCCTTCACGCGCTTTAAATCCGCCTGGGTTTTCAGGCTCTGGGCGCGGGCATTTTTCAGCGCGGCTTCATTTTTGGCAATGGTCGCTTCGGCGCTTTTCCGCTGCTGCAGGTTGTTATTCAGCGCGGCAATTTTCATCGCCAGCTGCGCCTCGGCCTGATGCACGCGCTGACGATAGATGCGGTCATCGATCTGCAGCAGCAGATCGCCTTTTTTGACCTGCACAAAGTCCTGAACCTTCACCTCGGTGATATAGCCGTTAACCTGGGGGCTAATGAACGTCGTCTGGCCGCGCACGTAGGCGTTGTCTGTAAACTGCGCGTGGCGGGTAAACGGCGGCAGCTGCCAGGCGTAAAGAATGACCAGCACGCCGACAATACCGATGGCAGCGGCGGTGAAAACGGAAACAATGCGCACATTTTTGCGGGTGTTGGCCTGCTCTTTGGCGGCATCCTGCTGACTCATAAACTCTCCAGAAATATTACAATTATTTGTTGCCGGTGGCGTTCTTCAGCGCCATACGGGCAGTAATGCGCAGGCGCAGCAAGCGCCATAAAATCCAGACCAGCGTGGCGGCAGCGATGCTTGCCGTCAGCAGATAAGTATCGTTGTAGGCCAGAATATTTGCCTCAAGGGTAGTCACCGTCTGTAGCTGGGTAATGGCCTGCGTTCCCAGCAGCGTACTGTCGCCAATCAGGCTTTTATACATCTGGGTATAAAGCTGAATCCGCTCGTTGACCAGCGGGTTAAGCGTGGTGAGCTGATCCGCCAGCAGGCTGGAGTGGTATTTCTCGCGCCAGGTCTGGAAGGTGCCGAGAATCGCCGATCCCAGCAGGCCGCCGAGGTTCTGGCTCATGCCAAACATGACCGAAAAGCTGACCAGGTTACGCGGGTCGGCAATTACCCCGCCAATGGCGGCCAGCATGGCGGGCGCCAGGAAGAAGGCGCTGCCGAAGCCCAGCAGGAACTGGCTGACCATCAGCTGATCCGGGCGGGTCAGGTTATTGGACTGGCTGTCCAGCAGCGAGGCAACAATCATCAGCGCCAGAGAGGTGATAATCGGCCACGCCAGCTTTGTGGGCTTGATGGTGAGGCAACTGGTGACGATCCCGCAGACGATCCCGGCGAAAATGGACCACGCCAGATGGGTCATCTGCTCATTCTGTAACCCCACGTACTGCAGCCAGCCGATGACGCCGGTATTTTGCTCCGCCAGCACGATGCGGATCAGCAGCATAATCAGCCCCAGGCGAACGATGCTGCCGCTCGACAGCCAGCGGGTGTTCAGCAGCGGGTTGGCGCGGTTATGTTCAAACACGATGGCGGAAACAATCAGCACCAGCGATAGCGCCAGCGACCAGCCGATCCACGGCGCCTCGAACCACCAGTCAAGACGGCCTAAAGAGAGCACGGCGCAGAGCAGGGCCATTCCGGGAGCCAGTAAAAAGAAGGTGACAAAGTCTTTCTTCTCGAAGACCTTGCGTCGGTCACCCGGCGGCAGTTTTAAGGCGATTACGCAGGCCAGGGAGATCAGCGCCAGCCCCAGTTCAAAGAAATAGAGCCCGCGCCACTCGTCCAGCTGGAGAAGCTCAGTGGAAAACAGACGCGCCAGCGGAATAGCGAGCGACGATCCGGTGATCCCGATGGTAAGCGCCTTCAGGCGATGCTTCGCAGGCCAGGCCTGGATTTGGTAGTAAATCCCCAGTGAGCTGAGCGCGGCGGCCACCATCCCGTGCGCGGCGCGTACCATCAGCGCGGAACTGAGGTCGTTAACGAACAGGTGGAAAAAAGTGACCAGCACGTACAGCACCAGAAAACCTTCCGTAAAGGCGCGCAGGCCGTACTGTTGACGAAATTTGACCAGCAGCAGGTTAATGGAGATGTTGGTCATCACATAGACTGCGGGCAGCCAGGCGATTTCGGTTGACCAGGCCCCGAAGGTCCCCTGCAGGTTTTGCAGGTTGGCGGTGACCACCGCATTGCCCAGCGCCCCCGTCAGGCAAACCAGCAGCCCAACGACGCCATAGGCGACGCGTTTTGGGGTACTGTGCTCGGGGGTGGAAGGCGAACCCAGCAGGGCGGGTTTCTCATGGGGCTGCCACTCGCGAGGAGCATAAGGGTCGCGTTCGGGCAGGCGCATAACGTCATTACCTTAGAAATGATTGAATAATTAGCGGGCTAGCGATTCTACGTCTGCCGCAAATGATAATTCAAGTGAATATGATTTGCGCATGTTAATCAAATGTACGAAAGAAATTTAAGGAAAAAGAGCGGCCCGATGTCGCCGTTGTGTTGAGAACCTGAAGTCGCTACCCTGCAGGGATAGCGAGAAGGAGTTCATCATGGAACAGACCCATTTTCCCATCCTGCCGGATGCCACACTGGCGGCCATTAATACTGTCGGTGAATGGCTGGCGCAGGATGACCTGAGCGACAGCCGCCTGTACCCGGACGTCGATGCGGTAATTCTGGCAGGGAACGCGGTGATCCCGACCATTGATGCAGCCTGCCGTATTGCCGCGCAGCGAGAAATCCCGCTCCTGATTAGCGGAGGTATTGGTCATTCAACCGCGTTTTTATATTCAGCTATCGGAAATTATCCGCGTTATCACACCTTACAAGTCGAAGGGCGGGCCGAAGCGAGCATTCTTGCCGACGTTGCGCGGGCGTTCTGGCAGATCCCCGAGGCGCGCCTGTGGGTTGAAGATCGTTCCACCAACTGCGGTGAAAACGCGCGTTTTAGCTGGAACATGCTGAAAGAGCGTCAGCGGACAAGCGGGCGCGTGCTGGTGCTACAGGACCCAACGATGCAGCGCCGCACGATGGCGACGTTTGCCCGCGTGTGCCGCGATGAACCCGCATCACTGCAGTGGATCAGCCATCCCGGGTTTACGCCAGTGCTGCAAAACGGCACAGAGGGCGTGGAGTTTAGAGGGGGCAACGCCGGGCTGTGGCCCGTTGACCGGTATCTGTCGCTGGTTCTGGGTGAACTACCGCGGCTGTATGATGACGCCAACGGCTATGGCCCGGCCGGGCGGGATTTTATCGCCCACGTTGAATTCCCTGAAACCGTCACCGCCGCATGGAGACAGCTTCAACAGGACCCAGTCCTGAAGGTGGCGCGTAAAATCATCTAATCCCCTCGCCCCATTGGGGAGAGGGTTAGGGTGAGGGGAGAATCACAGCGCCGCAAACTTATCCAGCGTCCGCACCAGCTGCGTCACAAACCCATACTCGTTGTCATACCAGGCAACGGCTTTCACCAGCTGCAGGTCTCCCGCTTCTGACACCTCCGTCTGCGTGGCGTCAAACACCGAACCATAGTGCGAGCCAATCACATCTGACGACACAATCTCGTCATCGGTATACCCGAACGATTTATTCCCCTGGGTCGCCTTTTTCAACGCGGCGTTGATCTCCTCGACCGTCACCTTTTTACCCAGAATCGCTACCAGCTCGGTTACCGATCCGGTTTTCACCGGCACGCGCTGGGCGTGACCCTTTAGTTTGCCGCTGAGCGCGGGGATCACCAGGCCGATGGCTTTCGCCGCACCGGTGGTATGCGGAATAATATTTTCTGCCGCCGCCCGCGAGGCACGCAGATCTTTCCCGCGCGGGCCATCCACCAGCGCCTGGGTGCCGGTATAGGCATGAATGGTGGTCATGGTGCCCACTTTAATTTCAAACGCGTCGTTCAGGGCTTTTGCCAGCGGGGCGAGGCAGTTGGTGGTGCAGGACGCGACGGAAATAATGGTATCACTGGCGTCAATGGTATCGTCATTCACGCTATAGACGATGGTCTTCATCTCACCCGCGGGCGCCGAAATCAGAACTTTCTTCGCACCGGCGTCCAGGTGCGCCCGCGATTTTTCTTCTGAGGTATAAAAGCCGGTGCACTCCACGACGATATCCACGCCCGCGGCTTTCCACGGAATGTGCTTTGCCTCCTTTTCGGCGTACACCGCGATGGTTTTACCGTCGACAATCAGCGCATCCTCGGTGAAGTCCACGCTCCAGGGGAAGCCACCGTAGTTGGAATCATGCCTGAGCAGGTAGGCCAGGACTTTCGGGGAGGTGAGGTCGTTGATGGCGACGACGGTATTGCTGTCCTGGGTTTCAAGAAGGCGGCGCAGCACAAGGCGTCCAATGCGTCCAAATCCGTTAATGCCAATTTTACTCATGGTGTTCTCCTGTGAACGTGTCGATACGACAGTTTGAACTCATCCAGGCTTAGACCATCACGGGCAGGGCAGCAATTGAAGATGCTTCATGCGAGGGGAAGTATTTGAAAAACCATACAGAAAAGTTAATGAATTTTTAAGGAAAGGAGATTATGTTGGCGCGGTGACTGTTTATTTCAGGAAATCCCATGCGCACTAAATATACAAGCCTTCAAATCACGATTCACTGGCTGGTGTTTTTGTTAATCGTTGTCGCCTACTGCGCGATGGAATTCAGAGGCTTTTTCCCGCGTTCCGATCGACCGCTTATTAACATGATCCACGTCTCCTGCGGCATCTCGGTTCTGGTGCTGATGGTGGCGAGATTGCTGATCCGCCTGAAGTTTCCCGCACCGCCCATTCAGCCTAAACCCAAAGCGATGATTACCGGTATGTCCCACCTTGGGCATCTGATCGTCTATCTGCTGTTTATTGCGCTTCCGCTGATTGGCATTGTAATGATGTATAACCGTGGAAACGACTGGTTCGCCTTTGGTCTGGCGATGCCTCACGCGGCGGAGGGGAATTTTGACCTGGTGGATGTGCTGAAGGAGTGGCACGTTACGCTGGCAAATCTGGGCTATTTCGTGATTGGTCTGCACGCCTTTGCGGCGCTGATGCACCACTATTTCTGGAAAGATAATACTCTTTTGCGCATGATGCCGAATAAGCGTCAGTAGTCTTAAACTCGTGCCGGGCGGCGCAGCGCCACCCGGCTTGTTTTTTAACCCACAAGAACACGCTCTTCATCAGTTAACGCCAGCGTCTGCGTTGACCCCGTCTCTGACGATTTCACCGCCGCTTCCAGAACAGCCATGACCGCTAACGCCTCGACAGGATGAACGGGATTGGCGATCTTCCCGAGCATCGCATCCCGCACGTTGATGTAGTACTGCCGCTGATCGCCCTTTGGCGTGGCAATCGTTTGGGGTTCACCATCAGCTCCGAAGAACACCATGCTGTCGTCGTCTTCGCCCCAGGCGTCGCTGCCGGGGATTACGCCAGCCAGCAGCTGCGCTTCCTGGCGATCGATTCTGGCTTTCACCACGCTGCCTTTGTCCCCGTGAACGGTAAAGCGCGCCGTACCGCCAGCCACCAGCATGCTGGCGTGCAGAACCACCTTATGATCCGGGTAATTGAGGACCACGTGCGCCCAGTCGTTAACCTCTGCGCCGTCGCGCAGCGTGGCAATATTTCCCTGAACAGACTCTGGCAGGCCAAACAGCTGAAGCGTCTGGTCGATCAGGTGAGGGCCCAGGTCAAACCACAGACCGCTGCCGGGGACGTTCTGCTCGCGCCAGCGCACGCGCACTTCCGGGCGGAAGCGGTCAATATGCGACTCCAGATGTTTAACCTTGCCAACCGTGCCTTGCTCAATAATCTGCTTAATGCCGAGGAAATCACTGTCCCAGCGGCGGTTGTGGAAAACGGAGAGCAGAAGCTGCTTTTCATCCGCCAGGGCAATCAGGTCCCGGGCTTCCTGCAAATCCAGAGTGAAAGGCTTATCCACGACCACGTGTTTTCCCGAGTTCAGGGCCAGCGTCGCCAGCGGCGCGTGGGTGGCGTTAGGGGAGGCAATGACCACCAGGTCGACATCAGGATGTTGAATGGCTTCTTCGGGCGTGGCTACCACCAGCACATCCGGAAGATCGCGCTTCACTTTCTCTTCATCACGGGAAGAGACCACCGCCAGCTTGAGCCCGTCCACGGACTGGACCAGCGGGGCATGGAAGGTTTTACCGACAAAACCATACCCGATCAGCGCAATGTTGATTGTTTGAACTTTACTCATGACCTTCTCCACGTTATTGCGCGCACACCGTGACCCGTAATGCGCCAGGGTCCCCAAGCTCAGGCCAGGGACGATCTAAAAAGAGTTGATGAATATCGGTGAGCCCGGAGACCAGATACGGCTCGCAGCGGTTAACTTTCAGGTGATCGGCAACAATCCAGTGCGCATGGCTTGCGGCGAGCATCGCGCGTTTCACCTCGGCATCCGCTTCTTTACCGGCACTCAAACCGAGTTCGGCATGAAGGGCGCACGCCCCAAGAATGGCGATATCGGCCCGATAGCGTGACAGCAGGGACAACGTGGCGCTGCCGGCAAACAGGCGCTGCTTCGGGTCCCATTTTCCACCGAGCAGAATAAGCTCAATGTCTTCCCGGTCGCTAAAATGCTGGGCGATATCCAGCGAGGTAGTGATCACGGTGTGAGGTCCCTGCAGAAAAGTAGCGACGGCCATCACCGTACTGCCGGCATCCAGAAACAAGGTGGAACCCGGCGGAACCGCCTGCGCAACCTGTTTCCCCAAGCGCTGCTTGGTTTCCGGCAACAGGGTATTGCGGCCCTGACGATTCATGGCCGAAAGATTCAGAGCAATAGCCCCGCCGTGATTCTTCTGGGCAAGCCCCTGATTTTCCAGATCGGTCAGATCCCGACGAACGGTATCCGCCGAAACCTGCAGCTTTTCTGCCAGCTCGGTGATGCTGGCCTGACCTTGTTCACTGAGAATATCAAGGACATAGCGTTGACGTGCGGTTTTGTGCATGGGCAGCAATCCTGCAAAATGTCGCAATAAATCGCATAATACAGCATTTTGACGCAGAAGGAAGGAGTATCGTAAACCAGGTTGATGTTTAATTATTGGAATTATATTAAGCGGATATCATTAAGCCGTTCTGAATGTTAACCACAGTGTTAATGTTATGTTTTAATCAACGATTTGGGTTATGTAACCAACGCATTGTCATTAACTGGTGGAATATGCTGATATGTAATTAAAATAAAGCATTTAATGTCTGATTTATGTTTTTTATTAGAATTATTTTTCAACAAATCGATGGCTCTTACTTAAGTTGACACTTCTTTGAAAATCTTTGTGTCTGACCCACTCAGAAATTAACGCAAAAATGTGCGCAGAGGAGATTAAGAATTTTCCTTAAATTACAGTGTGTTTTGATGTTTCATCTGAAAGGCTACTTTCGGAGTTTTGTCCAGAAACCCCATGTTTTTTCTTATATGTAACACCGCATTAACATTGTGGGTGTAGTGGCCTATACCACATTTTGTTATGCTGCAAATCAACTTATGAAATAAGTAATTTCTTAAATTTAATAAGACAAAGGCGGATCTCATCTCCATCGGAAATGGGTATGGGGAGCTTTACCTGAAATTTAGCGAGGAAGTTAAATAAGATATTTGTCTAATTATCTGTACCTCTTTTTGGGTAATTGCTTGAGTATCACTCAGAGTCAGGGAGATAAAATGACGATATTACGCAAGCCTGTTTCACGCCAATTTATAGCTACGCTGGCGTTAATTTCATTAGCCCTAAATACGGCTTATGCCAATAGTGGCGCGGTAGGTATTGCCCCGATGGCAACGACGACCTTAAAGGAAAGTATTCTTTTCGCTATCGATCGCGATCCGTCAATTAGCCAGCAGGCCGCGCAGTTAGGTATTGGTCAGGCGCAAATAGACGAGGCGCGCAGCGGCTGGATGCCGCAAATAGCGTTGAACGGGAGTACGGGGCATAGCCAGACCACCGATTCCAGCGGTTCGCTGAAGAATTCTGCGGCCTGGGGGGTGAGCCTGACCCAGCTGATATACGATTTTGGCAAGACCAACAACAGCATCAGCCAGTCTTCCGCACAGCGCGATAGCTACCGCTACCAGCTGATGAGCACGCTTTCTGACGTGGCGGAAAAAACGGCGCTCGGCTACGTGGAGGTCAAACGTTATTCCGACCTGCTACAGGCGGCAAAAGAGAATGTTCAGGCACTGAAAAACGTGGAGCAGCTGGCAAAACTGCGCGCCGATGCGGGCGTGAGTTCCACCTCCGATGAACTCCAGACCCGCACGCGTATTGCCGGCATGCAGGCGACGGTGGCGCAGTATAACGCTGCGTTGAACAGCGCCCGCGCAAGGCTCGCGGTATTAACCGGAATGCAGGCAGATCATTATTCGCCGGTACCCGCAAACCTCGCCGTTGAGCCGGATTCGCTCAACCGCATTGATTATTCGTTAATACCGGCGGTAATGGCCGCGCAGAATATGGAACGTTCGGCCCAGTATGGCGTTGAAACGGCGAAGTCCCAGCACTGGCCAACCCTGAGCCTGAAGGGGGGACGCACGCGTTACGAGTCGGACAACCGCTCATACTGGGACGACCAGATCCAGCTCAATATTGACGCACCGCTTTATCAGGGCGGCGCGGTATCCGCACGCGTGCGTCAGGCTGAGGGTGCACGGGCGATGGCGTCCTCTCAGGTCGATCAGGCGCGTTTCGACGTGCTGCAAAAGGCCTCCGTCGCGCAAGCTGACTGGACCGGCGCACGGGGAAGAATGGAGGCCGGGAAACGGCAGCTGGAAAATGCGCTGCGGGCCCGCGAGGTTTATAAAAATGAATACACCCTGAGCAAGCGGAGCATTAATGATTTGCTCAGCGTTGAGCAGGATGTCTGGCAGGCCACGTCGGCGAAAATAATTGCCGAGTATGATGGCTGGAGTTCGGCAATTAATTATGCTTCCGCGGTTGATAATTTAATGCCGCTTATTGGAATAGAGAAAAACGCTGCCGCAAAATTACCCGATTTGAGTTAACAAAAGCCACGCATAGCTGCACGAAATAAGTCTGAAAATAATGGGTGTTTTTTCCCAGGGATAGCTACATCCGTCTGGTGGATATATCCACAGGGATCCGTACACCTGCAAGGAGAGGAATATGAGTAACGTAAAGGTTGTTGATGTCATCATTCGCAAAACGGCGGAGAAAACGAAATTAACCGGCGAAGGAAATCTGTCGGTCTCTATTTCATCGCCGAGCGTGATTGAAATTCAGGGCTCTGCTCAGGACGTGGTACGTTATGTCCGCCAGGGTAAAGACCTTCTCATTTATATGAAGGACGGCAGCGTTATTCGCTGCAATAACTATTTTGTTGAAGATCCTGAAACCCAACATCAGTCAGAGCTGGTGTTCAACGACGGGCAGGAACTGACTCATCTCTCTTTTGCCGATGCCGGGGAAGCGTCAGGCGTTGCCGCTACTGAATTAACCGCGCAGGCCACACCCATTAGCAGCATTGAACCCTTCCTTGAGCAGGGAAGCGCCCTGAGCGATGCCCCGTGGGGCTGGATTGCAGGGGCGGCGTTAGGCGGCGGTGCTATCGGCGCACTGCTGGCCCACGGCGGTGACGGCGAAACCAAAACGAAAGTCATTGATAACACAAAAGAAGTGGAAAGCGCCACGCCGACCTTCCTGCTGTCGGACAAGGTGGGCGACAAGCAGGGAGTGCTGAGCGCAAACGCCCTCACGGACGATAACGCGCCGACCTTCAGCGGTACCGGTCAGCCGGGCGCGACCATCCAGATTAAAGACGGCAGCGGCAGCACCATCGCCAGCGCGATGGTCGGTAAAGACGGCACCTGGACGGTAAAACTCCCGACCCAGGCCGACGGAGAGCACACCTGGTCGGTGGTGCAGATCGACGGCAGTAAAACCACGTCAGCGGGCAACATCACCGTGACCGTTTCTACGTCCGAGGCCACGCTTACGCTGGCGACAACGGCGGGTGACAACGTGATTAACGCCAGCGAACAGTCCGCAGGCTTTACGCTGTCCGGCAGCAGCCAGCATCTGGCGCAGGGAACCGACGTTTCCGTAACGCTGAACGGAAAAATCTACACCGCTCAGGTGGGAGCAGACGGCGCGTGGAGCGTTAACGTGCCTGCGGCAGACGCGCAGGCGCTCAGCGACGGTACCTGGACCGTCAGCGTCAGCGGCAAAGACGCGGCGGGTAACACCGTGAGCGGAAGCCAGACGATTGGCGTGGATACCGCTGCGCCAACGCTCTCCGTCGATACGCTCGCGCAGGACAACATCATTAATGCCGCTGAGCACAACCAGCCGCTGACGCTGAGTGGTAAAACCAACGCGGAAGCCGGGCAGATTGTGACGGTGACGCTGAACGGCAAAAATTATAACGCCACGGTGGGCAGCGACGGCACCTGGTCCGTCACGCTGGCGGCCAGCGAGGTGCAGGCCCTCAATGAAGGTCACCACACCCTGACGGTGAACGTCAGCGACAAAGCTGGCAACGGCTCGTCCGTGACCGCGGATTTCACGGTAGATACCAACGCGCCGGTCGTCACCATCAACACCGTCGCGGGCGACGATATCCTCAACACCAGCGAGCAGGGCCAGGCGCAGATTATTTCCGGGCAGGCGAGCGGCGCGGCGGCAGGCGATGTCGTCACCGTGACCGTTGGCGGCCAGACCTTCACCGGCGTCGTACAGGCAGACGGCAGCTGGAGCGTGGGCGTTCCTGCCTCCGTCGTCGGCGCGCTGGGTGAGGGCAACCACACCATTGCCGTCTCCGTCACCGACGCAGCGGGGAACACCGGTAGCGCCACGCACGGCATTGCGCTGAGCGGCAACCCGCCGGAATTTACGATTGACGCCATCAGCCAGGACAACGTGCTGAATGCCCGGGAGGCGATGCAGCCGCTGAGCCTGAGCGGCACCAGCAACCTGCCGGACGGCAGCGCCGTTACCGTGACGCTGAATAACGTCAGCTATCAGGCGACCGTCGAAAACGGTATCTGGGCGGTTCAGGTGCCGGTATCCGACGTCCTGAATCTGGCGAACACCCTTTATAGCGTCAGCGTCAGCGGCACCGACAGCGTGGGTAACAGCGGCTCCGCAGAGGCGAATCTGCTGGTCGATACCGTGCTGCCGAAGGTGATCATTAACACCTTTGCGGGGGATAACCTGGTTAATAACGCCGAAGCGGGCGTGGACCAAACCCTCAGTGGCCGCGTTACCGGCGCGGCGGCGGGCGATACGGTGTCTGTTACCGTTGGCGGTAAGAGTTACAGCGCCACGGTGGGCAGCGATCTGACCTGGAACGTCACGATCCCTTCAGCGGATCTTCAGGCGTTCGGCGACGGGGATTTGACCTTTACCGCCTCCGTGACCAACGGGCACGGTAATACCGGCACCGGCGAGCGCGATATCAATATCAACGCGGAACTGCCGGGTCTGCGCGTAAACACCATTTCCGGCGATGACGTAATCAACGCCATCGAGCAACAGCAGGATCTGACCGTCACCGGCGCCAGCACCCATCTGGCCGCAGGTACGCCGATTGTCGTCACCATCAACAACGTCGACTATCAGGCCGTGGTGACCGCCAGCGGCGGCTGGAGCATTGGCGTTCCTGCTGCGGATCTGCAGGCCTGGACGGCCGGAGGTATGACGGTCAGCGTCAGCGCGGAAGATGCCTGGGGCAACACCGTTGCGGCTGAACACCCGATTGAACTCGATCTCCACGCCGTGGCGGTCACCATTGATACCGTCTCCGGCGATGACCTGCTGAACGCGGCAGAAAAAGGGAGCGATTTAACCCTTTCCGGCCAGACGCAGGGCGTGGAGGCGGGGCAAACCGTGGTGGTGAAATTTGCCGACCAGACTTTTACCGCGCAGGTGCAGCAGGATGGCTCCTGGAGCCTGACCGTCCCGGCGCACGCCATGGAAACGCTGATTGACGGGCGGGCGCAGGTAAGCGTCAGCGTGACCAACGTCAGCGGCAACAGCGCGGACGCCTCACGCGTGGTGACCGTCGATACGCAGCCGCCGACCATTACGCTCGATAATCTGACCGACGACAACATCATCAATGCGGCAGAAGCGCAGCAGGATCTGCTGCTCAGCGGCAGCACAACCGCTGAAGCGGGCCAGACGGTCACCGTGACGCTGAACGGCAAAAACTATCAAACTACCGTGCAAGCTGACGGCACCTGGACGCTGAACGTGCCTGCCGCCGACGTTGGCGCGCTGGCAGACGGCACTGTCACCGTGACGGCCTCCGTCAGCGACGTGGCAGGTAACAGCAGCAGTGCGGACCGCGTTGGGCTGGTGGATGCCACCGTGCCGCAGGTGACCATTAATGACTTTGTCACCGACACCAACACCGTTAACCAGCTGGCCCATTCTCAGGCGCAGATCCTGAGCGGCTCCGTCACCGGCGCGGCGGCGGGCGATTTGGTCACCATCACTATTAATAACGTGGACTACACCACCGCGGTGGACGCGGCGGGCAACTGGAGCCTCGGCCTGCCTGCATCCGTCGTTCAGGGGCTGACGGACGGCACATGGACCATTAACGTCTCCGTGACCGATCGGTCCGGCAACACCGGCAGCAGTTCTCTGGATGTGGTGGTGAATACCGTGACGCCTGTTATCGGTATTAACACCCTGGCCGTAGATGACGTGATCAATGCGGCAGAGAAGGGTGAAGATCTGCTGCTTTCCGGTACCAGCAACCAGCCGGAAGGGACCACCATCACCGTAAATCTGAACGGTATCAACTACACCACCACCACTAATGCCAGCGGCAGCTGGAGCGTCACCGTGCCTGCCTCTGCGGTGAGCGCGCTGGGCGAAGCCAATTACACCGTGACGGCGAGCGTTACCGATAATGTGGGCAACAGCGCCTCAACCTCGCACGATGTGCTGGTGGACAGCGCGTTGCCGGTCGTCACTATCAACACTTTCGCGACCGACAATATCGTCAACGCGGCGGAAGTCACCGCAGGGCAAACCCTGACCGGGAAGGTCTCTAACGCGGCATCGGGCGATACCGTCACGATTATCCTCGGCGGGCAGACATACACCGCTACCGTGCAGGACGATCTCTCATGGAGCCTGCCGTTAACCGAGAGCCAGTTAACCGCGCTCGGCAACGGCGAACTGACCGTATCGGCCAGCGTTACCAACGCGCACGGTAATACCGGTTCGTCTTCGCTGGACTTCACCATCGACGCCCAACTGCCGGGCCTGCGTATTGATACCGTGGCGGGTGATGACGTCATTAACGTCATTGAGCACGCTCAGATCCTGATTGTTTCCGGTTCAAGCACCGATCTGGCAGCGGGCAGCACCGTCACGGTGACCATTAACGGCAAGATCTATTCCGCAACCGTACTGGCGGACGGTACCTGGCAGGCGGCGGTTCCGGCAGCGGACGTGTCCCAGTGGGCGGACGGTTCGCTGGATATCAATGCAAGCGCGCAGGATCCTTCCGGCAACCCGGTGACTATCGGCACCATCGTGGACGTCGATCTCGCGCCGGTCGCCGTCAGCATCAACAGCGTGACCGCGGACAACGTGCTCAACGCGGCAGAAAAAGGTCAGGATCTGGTGCTTTCCGGCTCCTCAGCGAACGTAGAAGCGGGCCAGACCGTCACCATCACCTTTGCGGGTAAAACCTACACCACGACGGTGAACGCCAACGGCGACTGGACGTACACCGTACCGGCAGCCGATTTGAGCGGCCTGAAGGACGGCGACGCCAGCGTGAAGGTCAGCGTGAGCAACGTGAACGGCAACGCGGCGTCGTCTGCGCAGGAGTTCAGCGTCGATACCGCCGCGCCAACGGTGACCATCAATACCATCAGCGGCGATAACATGCTGAACGCGGCTGAGGCAGCGCAGGATCTGACCCTGAGCGGGACGTCCACTGCCGAAGCAGGCCAGACGGTCACCGTAACCTTCAACGGCAACCAGTACACCGCGCAGGTGCAGGCCGACGGCAGCTGGACGCTGGACGTGCCGGCAGCCGATCTGGCGGGCATCACCGACGGTAACGCCACGGTCACGGCTTCCGTATCCGACAAAGCGGGCAACCCGGCCAGCGCGGACGCCTCCGTGCTGGTGGATACCACCGTGCCGCAGATTAGTTTTAACATCGTTGCGGGCGACGACATCGTGAATATTGCCGAGCACGGCCAGGCGCTGATCGTCTCCGGCAAGGTCACGGGCGCGCAGGCGGGTGACGTCATTACCGTCACCCTGAACGGCAAAGACTACACCGCGATGCTGGACGCGTCCGGAAGCTGGAGCGTGGGCGTTCCGGCGGCAGACGTGGGCGCGCTGGCTAACGGCGAGCAGACGATTTCCGCGATCCTCACCGACAAAGCGGGTAACAGCACCACCGCCACGCATGAATTTGACGTCTCCCTGGCCGCGCCGGAGATCGCCATCAATACCCTGGCGCTTGACGACGTGATTAACGCGGTGGAGAAAGGCCAGGATCTGCTGATTTCGGGCACCAGCAACCAGCCGGAAGGTACAGCCATTACGGTGATCCTGAACGGCATCAGCTACGCCGCGACCACCAACGCCAGCGGCGGCTGGAGCGTGACCGTTCCGGCGGCGAACGTCTCTGCGCTGGGCGAAGCGACCTATACCGTCACGGCAAGCGTGACCGATAGCGCAGGCAACGGCGCGAACGCCAGCCACAGCGTGCTGGTCGACAGCGCGCTGCCGCAGGTCACCATTAACGCAATCGCCATCGATGACGTGATTAACGCGGCAGAAGTCGCTTCCGGACAAACCCTGAGCGGGAAGGTGAGCGGCGCTGCGAGCGGTGACACTGTCACCCTTTCAATCGGCGGCAATACGTATACCGCGACGGTTCAGGACGATCTGAGCTGGTCGGTCAACGTGCCTTCCGCGGTCTTAACCGCCATCGGTAACGGCGATCTGACGGTGTCAGCCAGCGTCACTAATGGCCACGGCAACACCGGAACCGGCGAGCGCGACATCACCATCGACGCCAATCTGCCGGGCCTGCGCGTCGATACCGTGGCGGGCGACGACGTGATTAACAGCATTGAGCATGCGCAGAACCTGATTATCACCGGCTCCAGCGACGGCCTGGCAGCGGGCACGGCGCTGAGCGTGATCGTCAACGGCAAAACCTACGCGGCCACGGTGCTGGCAGACGGTACCTGGACGGCGGCCATTCCGGCGGCAGACGTCAGCGCGCTCGGCGCAGGCACGGTCACCGTGAAGGTCGAGGGAAATAGCGCGGCAGGCAACCCGGTCTCCATCAGCCACGACGTGAAGGTCGATCTGGCGACGGTTGCTATCAGCATTGACGCGATTGCTACCGACGACGTGATTAATGCGGCAGAAAAAGGCGCAGATCTGGTGCTTTCAGGTACCACCAGCAACGTGGAAGAGAACCAGACGGTTTACATCACGTTCGGCGGCAAGTCCTACACGGCGAAAGTGGATGCCAGCGGCAACTGGACGGCGACCGTGCCGTCGGCAGATCTGGCTGGCCTGAAGGATGGCGACGCCAGCGTGCAGGTGAGCGTCACCAACGTGAACGGCAACAGCGCCTCGGCGGGACGCGAGTACGGCGTGGACGCCACCGCGCCGACGGTCTCCATCGAAATCGTCAGCGACAACAACATCATCAATGCCGCCGAAGCGCAGCAGGATCTGGTCGTCAACGGCGTCTCTAACGCCGAAGCGGGCCAGACCGTGACCGTCACGCTGAACGGCGTGGATTACACCACCACCGTGCAGGCCAACGGCAGCTGGAGCGTGACCGTGCCTTCTGCGGATGTGGGCGCGATTAACGACGGGAACTATACCGTCAGCGCCGTCGTGTCGGACAAAGCGGGCAACCCGGCCTCCGCGGCTCGCGATGTGCTGGTCGATACCACCGTGCCACAGCTGACCATCAACACCGTTTCCGATGACGATGTGATCAACAGCGCCGAGCATGGGCAGGCTCTGATCGTCACCGGCTCAGTGACCGGCGCGGCGGCGGGCGACGTGGTGACCGTCACCATCAATAACAAAGATTACACGGCGACGCTGGATGCGTCCGGCAACTGGAGCGTGGGCGTGCCTGCGGCGGACGTCGGTGCCCTGACCGCCGGGGATTACACCATCACCGCGGCGCTGACCGACAAAGCCGGAAACAGCAACAGCGCGACGCGCGAGGTGGAAGTCAACCTGAGCGCGCCGGTGCTGACCATCGACACCGTCTCCGGTGACGATGTGATCAACAGCAGCGAGAAAACGCAGGATCTGACCATCACCGGTACGGCTTCCGGACTGGCGGCGGGCGCGGTGGTGACCGTGATGCTCAACGGCAAAGCCTACAGCGCCACGGTTGAGGCCAACGGTAAATGGTCCACGACGGTTCCGGCGAGCGAAGTGGGTCAGTTGGGTGAAGCGCTTTACACCGTCACTGCCTCGGCAACGGACAGCGTCGGCAACGGCACCAGCACCTCGCACACCGTCAACGTTGAGTCCGTTCTGCCGGGGGTGATTATCAACACCGTCGCCGGTGACGACGTGATTAACGCGGCGGAGCTGGCTGCCGGCCAGACCATTAGCGGTAAGGTGGTGAATGCCGAGGCGGGCAACACCGTAACCGTAACGATTGGCGGCAACAGCTACACCGCAACGGTACAGAGCGATCTGACCTGGTCCGTCGATGTACCGGAATCGGTCCTGACGGCGCTGGGCAACGGCGATCTGACTGTAACCGCCAGCGTGACGAACGGCGTGGGCAACAGCGGCAGCGGCGAGCGTGAGATCGCGATAGACGCCAGCCTGCCGGGCCTGCGCGTGGACACCGTGGCGGGCGACGACGTGATCAACAGCATCGAACACGGACAGAACCTGATTATCACCGGCTCCAGCGACGGGCTGGCGGCGGGTGCGGCGCTGACCGTGACCGTCAACGGCAAAACCTATCCCGCGACGGTACTAGCGGATGGTACATGGAGCGCGGCTCTCCCTTCTGCGGACGTAAGTGCCCTGGCAGCGGGCACGGTCACCGTGACCGTTGAAGGCCAGAGCAGCGCGGGCAATCCGGTTTCCATCAGCCACAATGTGACGGTGGATCTGGCGAACGTCGCTATCAGCATCGACGCCATTGCCACTGACGACGTGATTAACGCGGCGGAGAAAGGGGCGGATCTGGAGCTCTCCGGCACCACCTCAAACGTGGAGGAAAATCAAACCGTCACCATCACCTTCGGCGGCAAGAACTACACCGCCACGGTGGACGCTGAGGGTAAATGGACCGCCACGGTGCCGGCTGCGGATCTGGCGGGCCTGAAGGACGGTGACGCCAGCGTGCAGGTGAGCGTTACCAACGTCAACGGCAACAGCGCCTCTGCGGGCCGCGAGTACAGCGTGGATGCCACCGCGCCGTCCGTCACCATCAATACGATTGCGACCGACGACATTCTGAACGCCACGGAAGCGCAGTCTGACCTGGCGATTTCCGGCAGCAGCACCGCCGAAGCGGGCCAGACCGTGACCGTGACGCTGAACGGCAAGGACTACACCACAACCGTCGGCGCGGACGGCAGCTGGACGCTGAACGTTCCGGCGGCGGATCTGGCGGCGCTTAATGACGGCAGCGTCACCGTTACCGCGAGCGTGAGCGACAAGGCGGGCAACCCGGCATCCGTAAACCATAACCTGACGGTGGACGTGACCGTCCCTGCAGTCACCATCAACGCCGTGGCGGGCGACGACGTGATTAACGTCGCCGAACACGGTCAGGCGCAGATTATCAGCGGCACCGCCATCGGCGCGGCAGCGGGCGATAAGGTCACCGTTACCATCGGCGGCCAGACTTACACCACCATACTGGACGCGGCGGGTAACTGGAGCGTGGGCGTCCCGGCCAGCGTGATTTCCGGCCTCAGCGACGGCACCGTGACCGTCACTGCGTCTGTTACCGACGCGGCGGGCAACACCGGCAGCGGCAGCCATAACGTGACCGTCGATACCGGGCTGCCGTCCGTGGGCTTTAACGCCATCAGCGGCGATAACGTTCTGAATGCGGTGGAAAAAGGTCAGGATCTGAGCGTCAGCGGCACCAGCGCCAACCTGGCGGAAGGCACCGTGGTGACCGTGACCCTGAACGGTAAAAACTACACCGCAACGACCGCTGCGGACGGCACCTGGAGCCTGACGGTTCCGGCTGCGGATCTGGCCGGTCTCGGTCAGGCCAGTTACACCCTCAATGCGACCGCCACCAACGGCGTGGGCAACAGCGTGAGCAGCGCTGCGAACCTGCTGGTCGACACCGCGCTGCCGACCGTCACCATCAACACCGTGGCGGGCGATAACGTTATCAACGCGGCGGAAGTGGCGGCAGGCCAGACCCTGAGCGGTACCGTGGCGAATGCCGAAGCGGGCAACACCGTAACCGTGACCGTTGGCGGCAACAGCTATACCGCAACGGTGCAGAACGATCTGAGCTGGTCCGTGAACGTGCCGTCTGATGTGCTGACCGCACTCGGCAACGGCAGCCTGAGCGTGACGGCAACCGTCACCAACGGCCACGGCAACACCGGCAGCGGCGAGCGTGAGATCGCGATAGACGCTAACCTGCCGGGCCTGCGCGTGAACACCGTGGCGGGCGACGACGTGGTCAACAGCATTGAGCATGCGCAGAACCTGATCGTCACCGGCTCCAGCGACGGGCTGGCGGCGGGCACGGCGCTGACCGTTACCGTGAACGGCAAAGACTATGCGGCGACGGTGCTGGCGGACGGCACCTGGAGCGCGGCGGTTCCGTCTGCGGACGTGAGCGCGTGGCCGGAAGGCACAGTAAAAATCAGCGTCACCGGCGACAGCGCGGCGGGTAACCCGATCACCATCAGCCACGACGTGACCGTGGATCTGGCTACCGTTGCCATCAGCATCAACGCCATTGCCACCGACGACGTGATCAACGCGGCGGAGAAAGGTGCGGATCTGGTGCTGTCCGGCGCGACCACTAACGTGGAAGCCGGGCAGACCGTCACCCTGAGCCTGAACGGTAAAATCTACACCACTACTGTAGAAGCAGACGGCAACTGGACCTATACCGTGCCGGCTGCGGATCTGGCGGGCCTCAAGGACGGCGACGCCAGCCTGCAGGTGAGCGTCACCAACGTGAACGGCAACAGCGCCTCGGCGGGCCGCGAGTACAGCGTGGATGCCACCGCGCCATCCGTCACCATTAATACGATGGCGACTGACGACATCCTGAACGCCACGGAAGCGCAGTCTGACCTGACGGTTTCCGGCACCAGCACCGCCGAAGCGGGCCAGACCGTGACCGTGTCGCTGAACGGCAAAGACTACACCACAACCGTCAGCGCGAACGGCAGCTGGACGCTGAACGTTCCGGCAGCGGATCTGGCGTCGCTCAGCGACGGCAGCGTCACCGTGACCGCGAGCGTAAGCGACAAGGTGGGCAACCCGGCATCCGTAAACCATAACCTGACGGTGGACGTGACCGTGCCTGCGGTGACCATCAACACCGTGGCGGGCGATGACGTGATTAACCTCGCTGAGCACGCGCAGGCGCAAATCATCAGCGGCACCGCCACAGGCGCGGCAGCGGGCGATAAGGTCACCGTCACGATTGGCGGCCAGACGTACACCACCGTGCTGGACGCGGCGGGGAACTGGAGCGTGGGCGTTCCGGCCAGCGTGATTTCCGGCCTCAGCGACGGCACCGTGACCGTCACTGCGTCTGTTACCGACGCGGCGGGCAACACCGGCAGCGGCAGCCATAACGTTACCGTGGACACCGGGCTGCCGTCCGTGGGCTTCAACGCCATCAGCGGCGATAACGTCCTGAACGCGGTGGAAAAAGGTCAGGAACTAAGCGTCAGCGGCACCAGCGCCAACCTCGCGGAAGGCACCCTGGTGAGCGTGACCCTCAACGGCAAAAACTACACCGCGACGACCGCCGCAGACGGCACCTGGAGCCTGACGGTTCCGGCGGCGGATCTGGCGGGTCTGGGCGAAGCGAATTACACCCTGAGCGCAGCCGCGACCAACGGCGTGGGCAATAGCGTCAGCAATACGGCGAACCTGCTGGTCGACACCGCGCTGCCGACCGTCACCATCAACACCGTGGCGGGTGATAACGTCATCAACGCGGCAGAAGTGGCGGCAGGCCAGACCATCACCGGTAAGGTGGCGAACGCGGAAGCCGGTAACACGGTGACGGTGAACATCGGCGGCAACAGCTACACCGCGACGGTGCAGAGCGATCTGACCTGGTCCGTGAGCGTGCCGGAGTCCGTCCTGACGGCCTTGGGCAACGGCGATTTGACAGTTTCGGCGACCGTCACCAACGGCCACGGCAATACCGGCGCGGGCGAGCGCGAAATCGTTATAGACGCCAGCCTGCCGGGTCTGCGTATCAATACCGTGGCGGGCGATGATGTGATCAACAGCATCGAGCACGGACAGAACCTGATCGTCACCGGTTCCAGCGACGGGCTGGCGGCGGGCACCACGCTCACCGTGACCGTTAACGGCAAAACCTATGCGGCCTCCGTGCTGGCGAACGGTACCTGGAGCGCGGCGATCCCGGCCGCAGACGTGGGTGCCCTGGCAGCAGGCGCGGTGACCGTCACCGTGGCAGGCCAGAGCAGCGCGGGCAACCCAGTCTCCATCAGTCACGACGTCACCGTCGATCTGGCGGCCGTGGCGATCAGCATCGATGCGATCGCCACCGACGACGTGATTAACGCGGCGGAGAAAGGCGCGGATCTTGTGCTCTCGGGCAGCACCTCGAACGTGGAGGAAAACAAGACCGTCACAATCGCCTTCGGCGGCAAAACCTACACCGCGAAAGTGGATGCCGACGGCAACTGGACGGCCACCGTGCCTTCCGCGGATCTCGCGGGCCTGAAGGACGGCGACGCCAGCGTGCAGGTGAGCGTCACCAACGTGCACGGCAACAGCGCGACGGCAGGCCGCGAGTACAGCGTGGATGCGACCGCGCCGACCGTGACGATTGATACGGTGGCAGGTGATAACGTGATTAACGGCAGCGAAGCGGCTGCGGGCGTGGCCATCTCCGGCACCACCACGGCGGAAGCCGGGCAGACGGTCACCGTGACGCTGGGCGGCAAGAGCTATACCGCTCAGGTGCAGCAGGGTGGTATCTGGAGCGTCAACGTACCGGGCACTGACCTCTCCGCACTGGCCGATAACGGCTACACCGTGCAGGTCAGCGTGAGCGACGCCGCGGGTAACCCGGGCAGCGCGGGCAAAGCGATTACGCTTGATACCACACCGCCGTCCGTCAGCTTTAACGTCGTGGCGGGCGATGACGTCATCAACAGCGTGGAGCACGGGCAGGCGCAGATCGTGAGCGGCACGGCAACCGGCGCGAGCGTCGGCGATAAGCTGGTCATCACCATCGGTTCAAACCAGTACACCACCACCGTTGACGCCAGCGGCAACTGGAGCGTGGGCGTTCCGGCCAGCGTGATTTCTGCCCTGACCGACGGCACCGTGACCATTAGCGCGACCATTACCGACAGCGCGGGCAACAGCAGCACCCAGACTCACGATGTGGTGGTGAATACGGCTTCCGTGGCGCTGACGGTGAATACCCTCAGCGGTGACGACGTCATCAACGCGACAGAAGCGGGTAGTTCGCTGGTGATTAACGGCTCCAGCGCCCAGTTCGCCAGCGGGACGCAGGTCACCGTGACGCTGAACGGCAAGACCTATACGGCCGCCATCCAGAACGACGGCAGCTGGACGACCACCGTTCCGGCCGCAGACGTGGGTGCCCTGGCCGATGGCGCGAGCTATCAGGTATCCGTGTCGGCGCAGGACAGCGCGGGCAACAGCGCCTCGGCGACGCACGGCATCAGCGTGGATACCACCGCGCCTGTCGTGAGCATTGCGACACTGTCGGGTGACGACATGCTGAACGCGCTGGAAGCGCAGCAGCCGCTGACGGTACACGGATCGTCCAGCGCGGAGGCGGGCCAGACCGTCACCGTGACGCTGGGCGGCAAAACCTACACTGCGCTGGTGGGCAGCGACGGCACCTGGACGCTCGATGTGCCGGCGGCAGATCTGGCTATCCTGAGCCAGGGGGCGCTGACGGTCACCGCGTCGGTCAACGACAAAGCCGGTAACGGCGGCCAGACCACGCACACCTTAACGGTGGATACCGCTGCGCCGACCGTGACCATCAGCACCGTGGCGGATGACGATATCGTCAACAATGCGGAGCAGCTGGCGGGTCAGACCATCCGCGGCACCACCACGGCAGAACAGGGCCAGACGGTGACCGTTTCCTTCAGCGGGCACAGCTATCAGGCGACCGTCGGGGCGGACGGAACGTGGTCGGTCTTCGTGCCGGGGCGTGATTTCCTCGGCCTGAGCGACGGGGATTACACCATTACCGCGTCGGTAAGCGACAGGGCGGGCAACCCGGGTAGCGCAACGCATGACGTGACGCTGAACGGTGATGTCCCAACCATCACCATTAACACTTTTGCGCAGGACGATATCGTCAACGCGGCCGAACACGGCACGCCGCTGGTCGTCAGCGGCACCACCGACGCGCCTGCGGGCCAGACGGTGACCATCACCCTGAACGGCAAAACCTACGCGGCGACCGTGCAGAATGACGGCACCTGGAGCTACACGGTGGGCAGCGCAGACGTCACCGCCCTGGCAGACGGCGGTTCGTACGTGATTAAGGCGCAGGTCAGCAACGCCATCGGCAACAGCGCCAGCGATAACCACACCGTCACCGTCGATCTCACCGCGCCGTCGATGGGCATCAGCATTGATTCGCTGCAAAACGACACCGGCCTGAGCGCGACGGATTTCATCACCAACGATAAGCAGGTAGTGGTCAACGGCTCCCTGACCGCGCAGCTCGGCAATAACGAGAAGGCGCAGATCAGCCTCGACGGCGGCACCACCTGGATTGACCTGACGGTGACCGGCACCACGTGGCGCTACACCGATGGCCGCACCCTGACGGACGGTTCGTATCAGTACCAGGTGCGGGTGATCGATAGCGCGGGCAACGTGGGGGCAACGGACAGCCAGGACGTGGTGATTGACCTGACGAAGCCTGCGGCAACGACCATTACCGTGGATTCCGTCACCCAGGATACAGGCCTGTCCGGCAGCGACTTTATCACCAGCGACAACCAGATCAGCCTGAAAGGGACGCTCGGCGCGGCGCTGGGCAGCGGCGACCACGCGCAGATCAGCCTCGACGGCGGCGTCACCTGGACCGACGTCAGCGTGAGCGGTCTGACCTGGACCTACGTGGACGGTCGTACGCTGGCCGACGGGGATTACAACTACCAGCTGCGCGTGATTGACGACGCGGGCAACATCAGCGCCACCGCCAGCCAGGTCGTGACGATTGATACGGTTGCGCCGGACGCCAGCAAAACGATCGCTATCGACAGCATCAGCGACGATACCGGCCTGAGCAGCAGCGACTTTATCACCAACGATACGTCACTGACGCTGCACGGCTCGCTCGGCGCGACGCTGGCCGACGGCGAGTATGCCCAGATCAGCATCGACGGCGGCGTCACCTGGCAGAACGTGATTGTCACCGGCAACAGCTGGTACTACGTGGACGGACGTACGCTGGGTAACCAGACCTATGACTACTACGTGCGCGTGGTGGATGCGGCGGGCAACGTGGGCGCCAGCGCCCATCAGCAGGTGACCGTCGATACGGTCGCCCCGGATGCGGCGATTACGGTGACGGTGGATAACATCACCGTGGATACCGGCTTCGACAATAACGACTTCCTGACCAGTTCGACCTCGTACACCCTGCATGGCACGCTTGGCGCAGAGTTAGGGGCGGGTGAGTACGTGCAGGTGAGCATGGACGGCGGCAGCACCTGGGTGTATGCCACGATAAGCGGTACCCAGTGGCGCTATAACGACACGCGCACTCTGGCCGACGGGGATTACAGCTATCAGGTGCGGGTTGTCGATCAGGCGGGCAACGTCGG